>JBBQHC010000095.1:0-11631 GCA_038323615.1 Rhodobacterales bacterium
CCTGATCTTCGGCGTCGTCGTCGCTTGGCTGTGAAGCTTGATCAGCATGTCGCTCTCCCATCCCGCGCCTCGGTCAAAATACAGCGTGCCATGAAAAGCGCTGATCGACGAGGGGCTATGTGATCATCCGGGATGGAACACTTAGATCGCCATAATTCCTACCTAAATGTTTCAGGACCTTGAGCCTCGGAGTTTTTCCCTCCAATTGACGACTGCTTCTCAATCCCTCACAGACTTCTACCGCTTCGATTTCCTGTCTTATTAACGCTGCCGCCTGAGAGTAACAGGCCGAAGCTATCGCCCGCTCGATGCTGTTGATCCCCTGAATAACGACACAGTGAACAGACGCTCGGTGGAGTTTGGCTACCAGTTCAGATTGGTCGAATTCCCTGTCCGGCCGAGAGTGTATTGATCCTAGAACCGCCAATAAGATGCTCTGCGCTTCAAAGACTATCCCAAGTCGCTCTGGCATTCCGGCAGCTATCTCATCTTGTTGGCGCGCCACATCATCTATGAGTACTTTGCCAAAAAATAAAAACTTCGAATCGAGCTTCATTCACGCTTCACCCCCCACAAATCATATTCTCCCGCCTCGTCCACCGTCACCTTGACCACATCTCCGACCGACAACCCCTCGGTCCCCCCATCAATGAACAAATTCCCGTCGATTTCGGGCGCGTCCGCCCAGGTCCGGCAGGTCGCCACGCCGTCGGTGTCGATGTCGTCGACGATCACTTCGATCAGCTGGCCCACCTTGGCCGCCAATTTCGCCTCGGAGATGCCTTGCGCCTTGGCCATGAAACGGTTCCAGCGGTCCTGTTTCACGTCCTGCGCCACATGGTCGGGCAAGGCGTTCGACCGCGCTCCGGCGACGTTTTCGTATTGGAAACAGCCGACCCGGTCCAGTTGCGCTTCGTCCATCCAGTCCAGCAGGGTCTGAAACTCGGCCTCGGTCTCGCCCGGATAGCCGACGATAAAGGTCGAACGCAGGGTGATGTCAGGGCAGACCGCACGCCAGGCCGCGATCTCGTCCAGGGTCCGCGCCGCCGCCGCGGGCCGGGCCATCCGGCGCAGCACATCCGGGTGGGCATGCTGGAAAGGGATGTCGAGGTAGGGCAGCACGCCCGACGCCGGGTCTGCCATCAGCGGGATCAGGTCGCGCACATGCGGATAGGGATAGACGTAGTGCAGCCGCACCCAGGCCCCAAGCGTCCCCAGATCGCGGGCGAGGTCGGTGATCGGGGCCTTCGCCGGGCGATCCTTCCAGTCGGTGCCATAGGCGCTGGTGTCTTGGCTGATCACCAGCAGTTCCCTGACCCCTGCCTGCACCAGTTTTTCGGCCTCGCGTAGCACCGCCGCAGCCGGGCGCGATTGCAGCCGCCCGCGCATGTCGGGGATGATGCAGAACTTGCACTTGTGGTTGCAACCCTCTGAAATCTTGAGGTAACTGTAGTGCCGTGGTGTCAGGCTGACCGACTGCCCCGGCAGCAGGTCGATGAACGGATCGGGGCTCGGCGGGACCGCCAGATGCACCGCGTCCAGCACCTGTTCGTATTGGTGCGGCCCGGTCACGGCCAAAATTTTCGGGTGGTGTTCACGGATATAATCCGGCTCGGCCCCCAGACAGCCGGTCACGATGACCCGGCCATTTTCCTTGAGCGCCTCGCCGATGGCGTCCAATGATTCCGCTTTCGCCGAATCCAGAAACCCGCAGGTGTTGACGATCACCGCCTCGGCCCCGGCATAATCGGGGCTGATCGCGTAACCCTCGGCGCGCAGGCGCGTCAGGATGCGCTCGCTGTCGACGAGCGCCTTGGGGCAGCCAAGAGAGACCATCCCGATGGTCGGCTGTCCGGGCCGCTTGGGATCGGAAAATCGCGGGGCGGGGGCGAGGTCGGGGCGAAGCGAGGCTGGGTTCTGGGGCATGTGACCGTTTAGCGCGGGGCGCGACTGTCCGAAAGGGGCCACGGCTTGAAACCCGCAGACACGCGCAGTCACCAGTGTTTTGCCCGTGACCTGTCGGACCCTCAAAGGTGAAAACCGCGCAGCGGTATTCACCGGGGGGAGTATTTGGGGCAAAATGATGCCCGCGACCCCTCCCGCTTCTTTGGTCTCTGAAACTCCGGGGGAGTCCCGACACGGGACGGGGGCAGCGCCCCCCTACTTGGTCTGCATCCGGCGGACCATCTTCAGCACGCTCCGGCGCGGCAGAAGCGGGAATATCCAGTTCAGGGCGAATCGCAACCGCCCGTCATTGATCGCACGCAGTTTGCCCGCCTGCATCGCCTTGTAGCCATATGCGGCAACCGATTGCGAACTCGCCGCCCCCTTGGCCAGCGCGGTGCCGCCCAGATCGGCGGTTTCCATGAATTCGGTGGCCACCGCCCCCGGCTCCAACACCGTCACCGTCACGCCGCGCCCGCGCAGTTCGTTGTCATGCGCCTGCGAAAACGACGACACATAGGCCTTGGTCGCGAAATAGGTCGCCTGCAACGGTCCCGGCATGTAGGCGGCGGTCGATGACACATTGAGGATTTTCCCGGTCCCCCGCGCCGCCATGTCCCGCCCGATGTGATGGCTCAGGGTCACAAGGGCGACGACGTTAAGGTCGATCATCGCCAGATCACGCGCCAGTTCACGGTCGATGAACGCGCCGTGGCCACCAAAGCCGGCGTTGTTGATCAAGATATCGACAGGGCCGCCCAGCGCCTGCACTTGCGCATAGAGGTCATCCGCCCCGCCTGCCGCGCCAAGGTCCAGCGCAATGACGTGGACGCTGACCCCATGTGCCGCCTCAAGTTCCGCCTTGAGCGCGTCCAGTTCATCACCGCGCCGCGCGGTGACGATCAAATCGCCGTCAAGGGCGGCGTGATAGCGGGCAAGTTCGCGGCCAATACCCGACGAGGCGCCGGTGATAAGGGCGGTATTCGACATCTGTCTCTCCAATTTTCGGCGGACGGCCGGGGCGATGCGGCGGTGATACCCTGGCAGGGTCCGGGCGGCGTTTCGCGCCCGAACTTTTCGACGGTTGCGCCTTAGCGGCGCCGATCCCGTCGGCTGCTCATCGGCTGGAACGCCACGCCAACGTGCGCTTCGCAATAGGGTTTGCCCTGCTGCACGGCCAAGCCGCAGAACCAGAAATTTTCGGTCGCAGGGTCGCCGACCGGCCATTTGCAGGTCTTTTCCGTCAGCTCCATCAGGCTGATCCGTTTGGCCGATTTCTCGACCTCGTTGACCTTGGCCAGAGCTTCGGGACTGATTTCATTGGCCGATGGCTGCGGCGGCAAAGGCTGGCCTGCGGGAATGATTGCACGGCGGGCGGCCGAGATCGGGATGCCGTTCTCGTCCAGCTCCTCGACCTCTTCGGCCTCGTCTTCGACGGGGGCCGCTTTGGGGGCAGCGGCACGCACTTCGGGTTTGGGTTTGGCCGGGGCGGCCATGCCGGGTTTCTTGTCCGCCACCTTGGGGGCGGTCACCGGCGCGGGCGCCGGCCCGGTTCCGGCGCGGTTGGACAGGCCAAGGCGATGCACCTTGCCGATCACCGCATTGCGGGTCACACCGCCCAGTTCCTTGGCGATCTGGCTGGCCGACTGGCCCTCGCCCCACATTTTTTTCAGGGTCTCGACCCGTTCGTCGGTCCACGACATCTTGCAGCCTTTCGCGTCATCGGGCAGCATCGCAGAGGCGACACCGGCCGTCGGTTTTCGGACAATCCCCTATACTAGTCACCGGGGGGCGGAAAGTGAAGAAGCCCGCCTCGTAAAAATGGATACGACGCTACGGCGACTTGTGGCTTTTCAACCGTCCGCCTCCTCCTTATAGGTTTCTCCATGACGCACCGCACCCACCTGACCCCGTCCCGACGCCGACGCTGATCTTTCGCGTCCGCGCAACTGTGCGCCTTCCCGACAATCGTTGACTTGCCCCGGTCGCTACGGCACCAATCGGGGCCAATCCGTTGGAGATTTCCATGATCCCGTCCGTCCTGCCCACCTACAACCGTGCCCCGATGACCTTTGTCAAAGGTGAAGGCAGCTGGTTGATCACCGACAATGGCGAACGCTACCTTGACCTTGGGGCGGGGATCGCGGTGAATTCCCTGGGCCACGCCAACCCGGCGCTGGTGGAAACCCTGACGACGCAGGCGCAGGCCCTGTGGCACACGTCCAACCTGTACCAGATCCCGGCGCAACAGAAACTGGCCGACGCGCTGGTCGCCGAAACATTCGCCGATACGGTATTTTTCACCAATTCAGGAACCGAGGCTTGCGAACTGGCCGTCAAGATGGCGCGCAAGCATTTTTACGACAGGGGCCAGCCGGAGCGGGTGAATATCATTACCTTTGCGGGGTCGTTCCACGGTCGCTCTGCCGCTGGAATCGCCGCCGCCGGGTCTGAAAAGATGACCAAGGGCTTCGGCCCCCTTCTCCCCGGTTTCATCCATCTGGCATGGGCCGACCATGACGCCCTGACCGAAGCCGCCAAGGCCGCCGATGTCGCCGCGATTCTGATCGAACCCGTGCAGGGCGAGGGCGGTATCCGGCCGCTGCCCGATCAATGCATGAAGGGCCTGCGCGATCTCTGCGACGAACATGGTATTCTGCTGATTTTGGACGAAGTTCAGTGCGGCATGGGGCGCACCGGCAAACTGTTCGCCCACGAATGGGCGGGTGTGACCCCCGACATCATGATGGTTGCCAAGGGGATCGGCGGCGGCTTTCCCCTGGGCGCGCTGCTGGCCACCGAAAACGCCGCGAGCGCAATGACCGCAGGCACCCACGGATCGACCTATGGCGGCAACCCGCTGGCCTGTGCGGTGGGCGGCAAGGTGATGGAGATCATCGCAGACGATGCGTTTCTGGCCGAGGTCAATCGCAAGGCGGGGCTGATGCGGCAAAAACTGGAAGGGCTGGTCGCCGCCCACCCCGACGTATTCGAGGGCGTCCGCGGATCGGGCCTGATGTTGGGCCTGAAATGCAAGATGACGAATACCGACATCGTCACGGCAGGCTACGGCGAACACCTCCTGACGGTGCCTGCCGCCGACAATGTGATCCGGCTGCTGCCCGCATTGAATATTCCCGACTCGGACATTGCCGAGGCCGTCGCCCGGCTTGACCGGGCCGCCACGCAGGTCGCGGGCCATGCCTGAATATGGTTTCCGCCCGATGACGCCCGCCGACCTGCCGATGTTCAAACGCTGGCTGGACCAGCCCCATATGGGCGGCTGGTGGGCTGACGGCGCAACCGAGGCGCGTCTGGTCGCGGAAGAATTCGGCCAGACCCGCGTCGATATGCGGATCGTCACGGCGGACGGCACCCCGTTTGCCTTTGTGCAGGACTATGACGCGATGGCCTTTGATGCCCCGCAATATGTCGATTTGCCAAAAGGCGCGCGGGCCATCGACACCTTTCTGGGCGATCCCGCCTATCTGGGTCAGGGCCACGCCGGCGCCTACCTGCGGCAACGCGCGACGGACTTGCGCAAAATCGCGCCGCTGGTGGCGGTCGATCCCTCCCCCGCCAACGCCCGCGCCATCGCCGCCTATACCCGCGCCGGCTTCACCTTTCATCGCCTGACCCCCTGCGAAGACGGCGACATGGTGCACGTCATGATTTACCGATAAGTCTCCTCATCCTTCTTTTGGCCCCAAATATCCCGCCGGGGTCGTCTATTTTGCACCAATGGTGCAAGCCCAATGGGTCACGGGGTCTGAAACCCCCAACTGCCCGCAAGAAAGCCCAAACCTATGCCGCATTTCCTCGACATCGACAAAACCGACCCGACGCAGTTGCGCACCATCCTCGACAGCGCCGCCGCAATGAAAACCGCGCGCGCCGGACGGCCCAAAGGCACGCCGGACGACGCGCAGCCGCTGGCCGGGCAGATGGTCGCGTTGATTTTCGAGAAGCCGTCCACCCGGACCCGGATCAGTTTCGACGTCGGTGTGCGCCAAATGGGCGGTCAGACAATGGTGCTGTCGGGCACAGATATGCAGCTGGGTCACGGCGAAACCATCGCCGACACGGCGCGGGTTCTCAGCCGCTACGTCGACCTCATCATGATCCGCACGTTCGAGGAACAGACGCTGCTCGACATGGCCGAACACGCCACGGTGCCGGTGATCAACGGGCTGACCAACCGGTCCCACCCTTGTCAGATCATGGCCGACGTGATGACCTTTGAAGAGGTCCGCGGGCCGATCCGGGGCCGCAAGGTGGTCTGGTCGGGCGACGGCAACAACGTCTGCGCCAGCTTTATCCATGCGGCGGGGCAGTTGGGTTTCGATCTGACCTTTACCGGGCCGGAAACCCTTGATCCCGAACCTGCATTTGTCGAAGCCGCCCGCGCCAAGGGGGTAAATATCGTGATCGAACGCAATCCCGACGTCGCCGTGCAAGGGGCCGATCTAGTGGTCACCGACACCTGGGTCAGCATGCACGACCCGCAATCGGCCCGCGAACGCCGCCACAATCAGTTGCGCGGCTATCAGGTCAACGCCGCCCTGATGGCGCAGGCCAAACCCGACGCCCTGTTCATGCACTGCCTGCCAGCGCATCGCGACGACGAGGCGACAAGCGAGGTAATGGACGGCCCCCATTCGGTCATCTGGGACGAGGCGGAAAACCGGCTGCACGCTCAAAAGGCGGTGATGCGGTGGTGTCTCGGGGTCTGATTGGCGCCTGTCGGAGGGGGCTTTGCCCGCGTCATTCGGGCTCGGCAGAGTAATTTCGACCAAAGGAAGCCACCCAGATGTGATACAGCTGCGTTGTGCCCGCAGCGCGATGCGCTAGGTGTGGGCGGGTCACAACCATCCACAGGAGTCCCCGATGCCCGCAGCACAAATTGGCCTTTTCGGCCTTGGCACGATGGGCAGCGCGCTGGCGCTGAACATGGCCGACAATGGCGTCATCGTCGCCGTCACCAACCGCGACAAGACCCGCGTCGGCGCATTCATGACCGAGGCGGGCGATCTGGCGAAAAACCTGCACCCGCATCAGTCGCTTGAGGCGATGGTCGCCGACCTTGCGACCCCTCGCATCGTTCTGCTGATGGTGCCCGCCGGGACCGCCACCGACCAGATGATCGCCGCCGTCGCCCCGCTGCTGACCAAGGGCGATACGATCATCGACGCGGGCAATGCCGATTTCAACGACACCCGCAGGCGCAGCGCGACGCTCGCCAAGGACGATCTGCATTTCGTTGGCATGGGTGTGTCGGGCGGCGAGGAAGGGGCGAGGCACGGTCCGTCGATCATGGTTGGTGGCACCGAGCACAGCTGGACCCAACTGCGCCCGATCCTGCGGGCGATTGCCGCCAAATACGAGGGCGATCCTTGCGTCGATCGGCTTGGTCCCGATGGTGCCGGGCATTTCGTCAAAACGGTTCACAACGGTATCGAATATGCCGACATGCAACTGATCGCCGAGGTCTACGGGCTGCTGCGTTATGGTCTTGGCCGGGCTCCACAGGACATCGGCAAACTGTTCGCCGTTTGGGACAAGGGGTCGCTGAAATCCTACCTCGTTGAAATCACCGGCAAGGCGTTGCAGGTCATGGATCCCGCCAGCGGCAATCCGATGGTCGATATGATCGTCGATTCCGCCGGACAAAAGGGCACCGGTCGCTGGACCGTGATCGAGGCCGTCAAACTCGGCCAGTCCGCCACGATGATCGAGGCGGCGGTGGCCGGGCGCGCGTGGTCGGCGGAAAAGGAGACGCGCAAACTGGCAGAACAGACGTTGGGCGGCGACCGGGACAGGCTAAAACTGGACGATGCCACGCTGGCGCGAGCCTTTGGTGCGGCGCGGATACTTGATTATGCCCAAGGTTTCCGCATCCTTGCCGCCGCCTCTGGCGAATACGACTGGACCCTCGATTTCGCCCGGATCGCGGAAATCTGGCGGGCCGGGTGCATCATCCGCTCGGCCATGCTGTCGGACATCGCGGATGCGTTTCGCGGCGACCTGCCCGGCGGCCAACTGATCCTCGCCCCCGCCTTTGCCAAGCAACTCAAGGCCGACATCCCCGCCCTGCGCAGCGTCGTCGCGGCGGCGATCAGCGGCGGGCATGCCGTCCCTGCCCTTGCCGCCGCCCTTGGCTGGTATGACAGCATGCGTCAGGGCCAAGGCACCGCCAACCTTATCCAGGCCCAACGCGATTTCTTTGGCCGCCACGGCTTTGCACGGCTTGACGCGCCGGGGGTGCATCATGCCGAATGGTCCTAAGATGGGCGCAATCCATCAACAGGAGCGGACATGACCACAAGCTTTTTCTGGGATGAGCGCTGTTTCTGGCATGCCGGGGGCAACTACGCGGGGATGCTGCCCGTGGGCGGACTGGTGCAACCCACGGCGACTGGCGGCCTGCCCGAAAACCCCGAAACCAAACGACGGCTGAAGAACCTGATCGACGTCACCGGATTGGCGAACGACCTTTCCTTGCGCGGTGCCGCCCCGGCGAGCCGCGCCGACCTGCTGCGCATTCACCCGGCCAGCTACCTTGATGATTTCAAGACACTTTCGGACGGCGCGGGGGGCGAACTGGGGCGCCGCACGCCCTTTGGCCCCGGTGGCTACGAGATCGCGGCGCTGTCCGCCGGCCTTGCCAAATCCACATTGGCCGCCGTCCTGTCCGGCGAGGTCGACAACGCCTATGCCCTGTCGCGCCCGCCCGGCCACCACTGTCTGCCCGATTGGCCGAACGGGTTCTGCCTGCTCGCCAATATTCCTGTGGCAATCGAAGCCGCCCGCGCCGAGAACCCCGGACTGCGCGTCGCCGTCCTTGACTGGGACGTGCACCACGGCAACGGGACCGAGGCGATCTATTACGACCGCGCCGACACCCTGACCGTATCGATCCACCAGGACCGCAACTATCCGATGGACACAGGCCATTTCGCCGACCGGGGCAAGGGTGTGGGCACCGGCTTCAACCTCAACATCCCGCTGCCCCCCGGCTGCGGCCATACTGCCTATCTCGCGGCGATGGACCGGCTCGCGCTGCCCGCGATCCGCGCCTTCAAACCCGACGTGCTGATTGTCGCCTGCGGGTTCGACGCGGCGGCGAACGACCCGCTGGGGCGGATGCTGGCACATCAGGAGACATTCCGCGCGATGACACGGCAGGTTCTGGACCTTGCCGCCGACATCTGCGACGGCAGGCTGCTGCTGGTTCACGAGGGTGGCTATTCCGAGGTTTACGTACCCTTTTGCGGCCATGCCGTGCTGGCCGAAATGTCGGGCAGCAAAATCACCGCGCCGGACCCCTTTGGCGACATCTTCCATTTGCGCCAGCCCGACGCCGGATTCGACGCCTATATCGACGCGGTGATCCGGGATATGGCATCGGCGCTGGCGAGCGCCTAAGTAGGGCGCAAACCGAAAGGCGCTGCGATGTCCCAAGTCCTCGATTTCCTGCTGACCCGGCAATCCGTGCCTGCCCGCATGTTGGGCGCGCCCTATCCCGACCGGGCCGCCATGACGGACCTGCTGACCGCCGCCGCCCGGGTGCCTGATCATGGCAAGCTGGAACCCTGGCGATTCATCGTGCTGTCCGACATGGCCCTGTCGGCGCTGGCAGCGGCGATTACCGCCGCAGGTCCGCGGCTGGGCATGATCCCCGAAAAGATCACCAAGTCGGCGGACACCTATCACAATTCGGGCGCTGCCGTGGTGGTGGTGTCATCGCCGAAACCCTCCGACAAGGTGCCCGAGATCGAACAGGTCTATTCTGCCGGGGCGGTGTGTCTGTCGCTGGTCAATGCCGCGCAGGCGGCTGGTTGGGGGGCGAACTGGCTCAGCGGCGTCTATATTCACGACGCCGATTTCACGCGTGACAATCTGGGGCTGGCTGCCCACGAAACTGTCGCCGGCGTGGTCCACCTCGGCACGCCCAAAGGGCCGGTCAGCGACCGCCCCCGCCCCGACATCGCCGCCCTGACCACATGGCGCGACGGATGATCTTCAACGATTTCGCCAAGGCGCTCGCGCAACTGTCCGACCCGCGCTTTCGCCGCGTGCTGTGGCTGGGCGTCGGCCTGAGCGTGGCTTTGCTGATCGGGGCCTACGCGGGTCTTTTGGCGCTGATCGACGCCTTTGCCCCCGGCAGCGTGAGTATCCCCGGCATCGGACCAGTGACATGGGTCGGCGACCTGCTGGGCTGGGGATCGTTGTTCCTGATGATCGTGCTGTCGGTGTTCCTGATGATCCCGGTGGCCAGCGCGATCACCTCGCTGTTTCTGGACGACGTGGCGCAGGCGGTCGAAGACCGGCACTACCCCGCCCTGCCGCCGGTGCCGCGGGTGTCGTTCTGGGACGGATTCAAGGACACCGTGAACTTTCTGGGTGTGATTCTGGCGGCGAACCTTGGAGTTCTGCTGCTGGTCGCTTTCCTGCCGTTCGGCGCGCCATTCATCTTTTACGGGCTGAACGGGTTTCTGCTCGGGCGCGAATATTTCATGCTGGCGGCGATGCGGCGCGAGGGGCGGGCCGGGGCGCGGGCGCTGCGGTCACGCCATTCCGGGCAGATCTGGCTGGCCGGATGCCTGATGGCCGTGCCGCTGTCGATTCCGCTGCTGAACCTGCTGATCCCGGTTCTGGGGGCAGCGACGTTCACCCACCTTTATCATCGGCTGGCGGATCAGCGCCGCGATTCACGCCGACCGGGGAATCAGCCGCTCTGACCGGCGCTGGCCTCGGGCGTGCTCATTCGCTTGAACCAGTCCAGATCACGCACCGTGATGACACCAGAGATGATGACCCCCGCGAAAACCGCCCAGACCACCACCGCCCAGATCGTCGTCAGCCAGATCTTGCGTTTGACATTCAGGTTGGCGGGCGACGACGAATGGGTGCCCGGCACGACTTCGCCCGCCTCGCCTTGGGTGATCAAATTCAGGGGCAGGACGATGAACAGCACCATGAACCAGATGACGGCAAACATCACGATTGCAGAGGTTATGGCCATGCAGGGCTCCTTTTTGCGGGTCGGTCAGACCTGTTCGAGTTCGACCAGACAACCGTTGAAATCTTTCGGGTGCAAGAACAGCACCGGCTTGCCATGCGCCCCGATCTTGGGGTCGCCGGTGCCCAGCACACGCGCCCCGCTGGCGGTCAGTTTGTCACGGGCGGCGAAGATATCGGCGACCTCGTAACAGATGTGATGAATGCCCCCGGCCGGGTTCTTGGCCAGAAACCCGGCAATCGGGCTGTCGGCACCCAACGGGGTCAGCAGTTCGATCTTGGTATTGGGCAGGCTGATGAACACAACCTGCACGCCGTGATCGGGTTCATCCTGCACCGGACCGACATCGGCGCCGAGGACGCCGCGATACTGGTCCGCCGCAGCGGTCAGATCGGGCACGGCGATGGCGACATGGTTCAGGCGGCCGATCATGGGCAGGCTCCGCTGCGGGGTTGCCCCGTTATGTCGCGCCAAGGCGCCGGGCGCAACGGGGCGTGGCGTCCTGTCACGCCCGTTAACTTCGGATTCACTTTGTTGGCGTTTGATCGGGGCAATGCCAAACCTGCTGCCAAAGGGGATAGCGATGGACGACCCGACCGATTTCCTGATGACTCCTGTACCGACCGCGATGCGGCCCCTTTTGGGACTGACCGTTCTGGCCGTCG
>JBBQHC010000096.1:0-11554 GCA_038323615.1 Rhodobacterales bacterium
TCCACAAGGCGCAGCCGACTACGCAATTCGGGCTGTGGCGCGTCGCAGTACTTGGCGGCGTTGGCAATCAGGTTGATGAATACCTGGCTCAGCCGGTCCAGATCGGTGGACAGCGCCAGCCCCTCGGCCCCGCGCCGCCGCTGAATTGCAATCCCGCCGCCCCCCGCCGCCGCGACGGCCCGGTCGATCACGTCGCGCAAAAGCCCGTCCTGCCGGTTCAGCGTCACCTGCCCGTTTTCCAGCACGGCAAGGTCCAGCAGATCGTCCAGCAGGCGGGTCAGGCGCTGGGTCTCGTCCTGAATGATCCCGGCATATTTGCGCTGATCCGCCGGGGTGACGCCGGGGTCGCCCAAAATCTCGGAAAAAGCCCGGATCGAGGTCATTGGCGTGCGCAATTCGTGACTGATCTGGCTGAGGAAGGCATCCTTTTGCACCGACAGCGCGGTCAGCTTTTCATTGACGTCGCGCAACTGGCGGGCGGTGCGGTCCTGTTCGGCCGATTTCGCCTCGAGCCTTGTGGAATACTCCATGATCTGTGCCGCCTCGTCGGCGACCGCGATCAGATCCTGCACCGAAACGCTGGCCCCGGCGACCAGCTGGCCGATCATCGCATGCGCCGTCGCGGCGCCCACCGATCCGGCCAGTTCGCGTTCCAGCAGGGCGACGAAATCGGGGGTCACATCGGGCAGATAGCCGACCTTGCCCTGGGCGCTCGCAGCGCGTTGAAAGATCGCCTGGGCCTCGGATGCGCCAAGGATGCGTTGCGACATGATCAGCAGGTCTTCGGCCCCGGCGCCGCCTTGGGTCCAAGTGCGCGCGCCGGTCGAATGGTCAAAGACGTTGACGAACTGAGCGCCCTGCAAGCGTTCCAGCGGAGTCGGAAAGGTCAGGACGGACCCCAGCACAAAGGCGGCGGTATTCAGCAGCATCGACCACAGCACCGCATGCACGACCGGGTCGATGCCGACGATCCCGAACAGGGCTTGCGGGCGCAAAAGACCGATACCGAAGGGGCCGTTTTGCAGCACCTGCGCCGGGATCACCGCGCCATCGCCAAAGCTCGGCAGGAACAGCGCCCAGACCCAGATCGCGAACCCGGTCAGCAACCCCGCCGCCGCCCCCCAGCGGGTCGCGCCACGCCAATAGATACCGCCCAGCATAGCCGGCAATATCTGCACGACACCGACGAATGAAATCAGACCGATGGCGGCCAGCGCGGTGCCGCCACCCGACAGACGATAATAGACATAACCAAGACCCAGCACCCCCGCGATCGACATCCGCCGGGCCAGCAGGACAACGCCGCGCACATCGCCACTGACCACAGCACTTATGCGGCGGCTGGACAGCCAAAGCGGCACGACGATGTGGTTGCTGACCATCGTGGCAAGGGCAATGGTGGCGACAATGACCATCGACGTGGCCGACGAAAACCCACCTAGGAACGACAGAATCGCCAGCCCCTCGCGCCCCTGCGACAACGGCAGGGTCAGCACGAACAGGTCGGGGTTGGACCCCGGCGGCAGCAGGTCGAGGCCGACGACGGCAATTGGCACGACGAACAGGCTCATCAACAGCAGATACAGGGGAAACGCCCAGGCGGCGGTGGCCAGATGCCGTTCGTCGGAATTTTCGACCACCAGCACCTGAAACATCCGTGGCAGGCACAGCAAGGCCGCCGCCGACAGGAACATCAGCCCGGCCCAGCGCCCGCCCGACTGTTCCCAATGGGCGATCGGCGAGGCGTCGATCCGGGCCAGCGTCGAGCCGACCCCGCCACCGATCCCCCAGACGACAAAGACGCCGACCGCGACCAGCGCGCACAGCTTGACCACGGCCTCGACCGCGATGGCCATGACGATGCCGTGGTGACGTTCGTTGGCATCAAGGTTGCGGGTGCCGAATAGGATGGTGAACACGACCAGCCCGGCGGCGACCCAAAGGGCGGCAGCGTTCAGCTCGGCCGGCCCCCAGCCGATCCCGCTTTCGCTGGCAAAGACCGAGAATGACAGCGTCACCGATTGCAGTTGCAGGGCGATATAGGGGGTCGATGCGGCCACCGCGATCAACGTCACAAGGCCGCCCAGCGGTGTTGATTTGCCATAGCGCGACGAGATCAGGTCGGCGATCGAGGTAATCCGCTGGCTGCGCCCGATCCGCACCAGTTTGCGCAAGATCACCCACCAGCCGATCACCACCAGCGTCGGGCCAAGATAGATCGTGAGGTATTCCAGGCCCGAGCGGGCGGCATAACCGACCGCACCGTAAAACGTCCATGCGGTGCAGTAGATCGACAGCGACAAGGTATAGATCAGGGGCGAGTGCAGCCAGCCGCCCCGCCCCGCCGCCGCGCGGCGTTCGGCGGCAAAGGCGATGGTGAACAGGAATGCCACATAGGCCAGCGCGATCAGGATCAGCTGGTTGAACGTCATCAGGGTTTGCCCGCCGGTTCGGCCAGCGGATCGGTCGCAGGATCGTCCGGGCGCAGCAGGCGACTTATCAGGGCCGACACGACGACCAGCGCCGCCCAGGTCGCGAATATGTAGACGATCGCGCCCGAGGTCATCTGGACCTCGCCCGACAGGTCATCGCCGCGTTGCGGCCACAGCAGCGGGATCAGGAACAGAACCGCGCCAACCAGCGGCAACAGCCGCGCCAGATCGCGCAGACGGCGCTGACGATAGGCGGCGCGGGGCACGAACACCGGCGGGCGCGGTGCGGGGGTCATGGGATCGGCCTCATGGCACAACCAGTTCGCGCACCGCCGCCACGACTTCGGCATTGGAAAACGGTTTGGTCATGAACCGGGTCGCCCCCAGACGCTCGGCCATGTCGCGGTCGCGGGTCTGGCCACGGGCGGTCAGCATCAGCACCGGCAATGCCGCCGTGGCGGGATCGGCCCGCAGATCACGCAGAATGTCGAACCCGCTTTTGCCCGGCAGCATAACGTCGAGGATAATCAGGTCGGGGGGCAGCGCACGGACCCGGTCCAGCGCGGTCAGCCCGTCGGCATGGGTATGCACCGTCCAGCCGTCGCGGCTCAGGATAAAGCTGAGCGCCTCGATGATATTGGGCTCGTCTTCGATGACCAGCACCCGCCCGCCTTTGCCGACCCCGCGCATGACGATCCCGCCCATGACGACCCCTCCCAAGGCGATGTGCCGAGGCGACTATCGCGCCTGCGTCGGGGTCTGTCAAAGGCTGTGGTGGCGTAGGTCGAGACCCACCTTGCGGCTGGATCAACCACGGTTGCGACAGGGGCAATGACGGACCCTCCGGGGGGAGTTGTTATGGCAAAGTGGATGCGCCGAGACCCGGAAGCTTCAGCCCGCCAGAATCGACGGTTCGCGTCGTGCGGCGCAATCGGCACGGGGACAGACCCGGCAACCGGGGCCGACCGGCAGGGGTGGTCCGGCGCCGGGGCCAGACTCGGGATCGGCGACCAGCAACATGGTGGCACGCAGCAGCGGTGGGACGTCGAACCGGGGCTGGCCGCAGACCTCGGCCACCGCATAGGCGCGCAACCGTTGACCGCCGGGCACATCCACGTCGCGGCGCAGTGGCACCGCAGGGTTGGTCAGCGCCTGATAGATCGGCCAAAGCGGGCAGGCCCCGTGACCGGACAGCGTGAAACCGGCGACCGGGCGTTGGAACAATTGCACCCCGGCACCATCGATCACAACCAGTCCGACGACCGGCACATCTGGCCCGTCTGGCAGAGTCGCCAGTCGCCGCAGGACAGTGGCCAACGGCACATCGAGGGTCATCGCCATCGCAGCCGGCTCCCAGCCGTCTTTTGCCCCTGCTGCTATCGTGCGGTCCAACGGCATCGCGGCGGCGTCATCCCGATAGGTCGCAAGCAGATCGGCCAACACCAGTCCTGTCGCGCCTTGCGGATCGCCCATCGCCGCCAACTGCATCGCGACGCTTGCGCCGGCCTCGATCAACGGCAAATGCCAGCCGGCAAGACTCAACAGACGCATTGTCGCTTCGAGCGGATCGCGCGGGGCGGCGGCGTCCGGCGGCGCCTCGAGGGTGCGGATCAGCGCCTGCGAACTGTCGGTCAGGCGTTGCGCATCGTCATGGATGTTCTGGTGAAACCGGCGTTGCCAGTCCGCATCGACCCGGTCCGCCCCGACCAGAATCCCGGCCGTCGCTCGGATTGACGTCACCGCCGATATCACCGCATGCAGGGCCAATCCGAGCCCCGGATCGTGGGTCAGCCGGTCGCCCAAAGCCTGCACCCGGGACCGGAGCGCCGCCACCTCGGCCGCCTGTGTAACAACCAGATTGGCCCAGCCCGGAAACCGACCGGCAAATTCCTCGGCCCGGTCAACCGCCGCGCTGCCCCCGGTCTGCGCCGCCGCCGCGGCAAGCCCGGTCAGCAGCACATTGTCGGCGCCCTGGGTCAGAACCGCGGGATCGACATCGAGAAGACGCGCCAGATCATTCAGCAACTTGCCCGCGATAGAGCGGCGGTTATGTTCGATCAGATTCAGATAGGATGGCGAAATACCGGCCCGAACTGCCAGATCGGACTGTCGGATCCGCTGGTCCAGCCGTCGCGCCCGGATCCGGCTGCCCGTCAGTTGCCGTTGCGGCATCGTGATACCTTTTCGTTATCAAGGGCTTTCTGCACCTGCGGGAAAACTGATTTACAAAATAGCCGACTTGGTTGTCAAAGTCTTTACAAAAATGTCCCGCCGGATGAGGGGGTTGTTGCACACTTTGCCCACCAGCCCCGATAGTTGCCACAGCATTGACAAAATGCACGGCGCGACGGGCGAGGAGGCCCCCGCGGCGTTTCACGATAGGGAGGATAACCATGTCCAAATCCAACTTTACCCGCCGTGGGGTGCTGAAAACCAGCGCCATCACTGGTGCCGGTCTGATGCTGCCAACCTACTTGCGGGCCGAAAGCCACACCGGCTTTACCAACGCGCCGCAGGGCGACACTGTCACCCTTGGCTTTAACGTGCCCCAAACCGGCCCCTATGCCGACGAGGGCGCGGACGAGCTGCGCGCCTTTCAACTGGCCGTCGAACACCTGAACGGCGAAGGCGACGGCGGCATGATTCCGACGTTTTCCAGCCAGACGCTGGATGGCACCGGCATCATGGGCAAGCGCGTCGCCTATGTGACCGGCGACACCCAGACCAAATCGGATGCCGCCCGTGCATCGGCGCAGTCGATGATCCAGAAGGACGGTGCAATCATGATTTCGGGCGGTTCGTCGTCCGGCGTGGCGGTTGCCGTGCAGGGCCTCTGCCAAGAGGCCGGGATCATCTTTATGGCCG
Organism: Rhodobacterales bacterium; assembly: GCA_038323615.1. Lineage (GTDB taxonomy): Bacteria > Pseudomonadota > Alphaproteobacteria > Rhodobacterales > Rhodobacteraceae > JBBKXP01. The sequence goes on from JBBQHC010000096.1 coordinate 5,298, forward strand.
GTCTGACCCACTCCAACGACACCACCGGCAAGGACAAGAAGGCGAACGGTTTCCGTCACTTCTTTAACGCCTATATGTCGGCGGCGGCCCTCGCGCCGGTGCTGTCCAAGGAATACGGCAACGACCGCAAGGCCTATCACCTGACGGCCGATTACACCTGGGGCTGGACCCAGCAGGAATCGATCCAGGCGGCGACCGAGGCGCTGGGTTGGACCACCGTCAACAACGTGCTGACGCCGCTGGCCGAAACCGATTTCAGCTCTTACATCGCGCCCGCGATGAATTCGGGCGCCGATGTTCTGGTCCTGAACCACTACGGCGGGAACATGGTCAACTCGCTGACCCAAGCCGTCCAGTTTGGCCTGCGCGACAAGGTCGTCGACGGCAAGCAGTTCGAGATCGTCGTGCCGCTGTATTCGGAGCTGATGGCGAAAGGGGCCGGCACCAACATTGGTGGCATCCTTGGTTCGACCAACTGGAGCTGGAAACTGGAAGACGCAGGGACCAAAGCCTTTGTGCAATCCTTTGGCACCAAATACGGGTTCCCGCCGTCCAACGCCGCCCAGACCTGCTATGCGCAGACACTGCTTTATGCGGATGCGGTCAACCGCGGCGGTTCGTTCAACCCATGTTCCGTCGTCGAAGCCCTTGAAGGTTTCGAGTTCGACGGGCTGGGCAACGGGCCGACGCTGTACCGGGCAGACGATCACCAGTGTTTCAAGGACGTTCTGGTCATGCGCGGCAATGCCAACGCCGCCAACGAGTATGAACTGCTTGAGATCGTCGAGATCACCCCGGTCGGTCAGGTGACCTATGCACCCGACCACCCGATGTTCGCCGGCGGCGATCTGGGGAAGTGCAACCCGGGCGCCTGAGCGCGCCACATTCAAGGCGGGGGCCATCACAAATGTTTGGCCCCCGCCCCACAAATGCGCCAAAGTTCTTTGACCACACCGATTTCCTTTTGCTGAAAGCGCTGTCATGGACGCCATCATCCTGCAAATCCTCAACGGGCTGGACAAGGGCAGCGCCTATGCGCTGATCGCCCTCGGTCTGACGCTGATCTTTGGCACACTGGGCGTGGTCAACTTTGCCCACGGCGCGCTGTTCATGATCGGCGCCTTCTGCGCCGTCACGATGTCAAAGCTGATCAACCTGTCGCACAAGTCAAGTGAATCATCGGGCACCGATTTTCTGGGCAATCCAAAGTTCGACAACATCCTGTATGTCAAGCAATGGTTCGGCGAAACCGCCGGGGCCTGGATGATCGACTGGGCCGTGCCACTGGCCATACTGCTGGCGATTCCGGTGATGATCCTGATCGGCTTCGTCATGGAGCGTGGCCTGATCAAGCATTTCTACAAACGTCCGCATGCCGACCAGATCCTAGTCACCTTTGGTCTGGCCATCGTCCTGCAAGAGGTCATCAAGTATTTCTACGGTGCCAACCCGATCCCGACGCCCGCCCCCGCGGCATTCCGCGGCAGCCTCGATTTCGGCGTCCTGATGGGGTTCAACGCAGGCGAGATCATCTATCCGTACTGGCGGTTGGTCTATTTCGCCTTTTCGGCGTTCATCATCGCCGGGGTCTTTGCGTTTCTGCAATTCACCACCTTTGGCATGGTCGTGCGGGCCGGGATGGCGGACCGCGAAACCGTCGGTTTGCTGGGGATCGACATCGACAAGCGGTTCACCCTGATGTTCGGCATCGCCGCCGCCGTCGCCGGTTTGGCCGGAGTGATGTATGCCCCGATCAACAGCCCGAACTACCACATGGGCATGGACTTTCTGGTGCTGTCGTTCGTCGTTGTCGTGGTCGGCGGCATGGGGTCGCTGCCCGGTGCGGTGTTGTCGGGGTTCCTGCTTGGTATCCTGCAAAGCTTTGCGTCGATGAACGAGGTCAAGACGATCCTGCCCGGCATCGACCAGATCATCATCTATCTTGTCGCAATCATCATCCTGCTGACCCGGCCTCGTGGCCTGATGGGCCGCAGGGGCGTGATGGAGGAATAACCCATGTTCGGACTTGAACGCCGCGACGCCACTCTCTTGCTGATCGTGTTTGCCCTGACGATGCTGGCACCCTTCCTGTTGAACCCGTTCCCGCAGGGGTCGGCGCTAGCGCAATTCAACGCAGGCTATCCGGCGCTGATGCAAAAGTTCGTTATTTTCGGCATTTTCGCGATCGGGTTCAACATCCTGTTCGGATTGACCGGCTATCTGTCGTTCGGGCACGCGGCGTTTCTGGGCGTCGGCAGCTATGCCGCTGTCTGGATGTTCAAACTGCTGTCGTACAACGTCATTCCGGCGATCATCCTGTCGGTCATTGTCGCCGCCATACTGTCACTTGCGATCGGCTACATCGTCTTGCGCCGGTCCGGCATCTATTTTTCGATCCTGACGCTGGCCTTTGCGCAGATGCTGTATTCGATCGCCTATTCCGATCTTGTTGGGCGTTTCCTCGGAATGACGATAACGAACGGCGAAACCGGGCTTCAGATTTACACATCCGACCCGCAATATCTGGCCAGCGCCGGCGACCCCAACGTGCCGCATCTTTTCGGCCTTGCGATGCGATCGACCGAGACGCTGCGGATGGGCCGCTGGAGCTTTGATTTCGAGGTCGGCTATTATCTCAGCGCCGTCTTTTTGATGCTCGCATTCTATCTGTCGATACGTATCTTTCGGTCGCCCTTTGGAATGATGCTGCGGGCGATCAAATCGAACCAACAGCGGCTCAATTACACCGGGCTGAACAGCCGCCCCTATACGCTTGCCGCCTTTGTCATCTCGGGGATGTATGCCGGACTGGCGGGCGGGTTGCTGGCCAGCATGGACCCGCTCGCCGGGGCCGAACGGATGCAGTGGACTGCCTCGGGCGAGGTCGTGATCATGACCATCCTTGGCGGTGCTGGCACCCTGCTGGGGCCGGTCTTGGGTGCGGGCGCACTGAAATACTTTGAGAACATCTTTTCCAAGGTCAACGAAAACGTCCTGCACAGCTGGTTTGCATGGCTGCCCGACGGGCTGGAGAATGCGGTCGTCAAGATCCTCGCGCCGTTCTTTGGCGACGGGTGGAGCCTGACGATGGGCCTGATGTTCATGCTGGTCATCATCTTTCTGCCCGGCGGACTGGTCCAGGGCGGCAGGCGGTTCGGACGGCTGTTCCGCCGCAAGCCAACGGTCGTGCCCAGCACGAAACCGGCAGAATAGGGAGGGCGCGGCATGGGTATTCTCGAGGTCAAGGGCGTCAACAAACGCTTTGGCGGCCTGCAGGCGCTGGGTAACGTGAACCTGAGCGTGCAGGAAAACACCGTGCACGCCATTATCGGGCCGAACGGTGCCGGCAAATCGACACTGCTGAACTGTCTGGTCGGCAAGCTGATCCCGGATTCCGGGTCAGTGATGTTCGACGGCAAATCGGTGCTGGGGCGCAAGCCGCACGAGATCAACCAGATGGGCATTTCCCGGGTCTTTCAGACGCCCGAGATTTTCGGCGATCTGGATGTGCTGGAAAATGTGATGATTCCCTGTTTCGCGCGGCGCGACGGATCCTTTCGGATGCACGCGTATGAATCGGTCCACCACGAAAAGGCGATCCGCGAACAGGCCGAACAGATCCTCGACGACGTCAACATGCTTGATAAACGCCATATGCACGCCGCGTCCCTGTCGCGCGGCGACAAGCGGCGGCTGGAAATGGCGATGTGTCTGGTGCAGGAACCCAAACTGCTGTTGCTGGACGAACCGACGGCAGGCATGGCGCGGGCCGACACCAACAACACCATCGACCTGCTGAAAGAGATCAAAGCGAAACGCGACATCACCATGTGCATCATCGAACACGATATGCATGTTGTGTTTTCACTGGCCGAACGGATCACCGTGCTGGCCCAGGGCACCCCGCTGGTCGAAGGCACCCCCGAACATATCAAAGGCCATCCCAAGGTCAAAGAAGCCTATCTTGGCGAAGCTGCCGACGAGGAGACCCATTGATGAACGTCCCCTTTGACAAGAACGTCAACAACGCGGCGACCGAGTCCAAGTTCCTGTCGGTCTGGGATATCCGCGCCTACTACGGCGAAAGCTACATCGTCCAAGGCGTCAGTTTCGACATCCACGAGGGCGAAATCCTGGCCCTTTTGGGCCGCAACGGTGCCGGCAAGACATCAACCCTGCGCGCCATTGCCCGGCTCGATAACCCCGCGTTGCAGCACGGCGAGATTTGGCTGGACCACCAGCCGCTGCACAAGATGCGCGCCCATCAGGCCAGCGCCGCCGGCATCGCGCTGGTCCCCGAAGACCGCCGGATCATCCCCGGCCTGACGGTCGAGGAAAATCTGAAACTGGCCCAGATCGCACCGCCGATCGGCTGGTCGCTGGAACGGGTCTATGAATTGTTCCCGCGTCTGGGAGAGCGCAAGAAACAGGACGGCGTGACGCTGTCAGGCGGCGAGCAGCAGATGCTGGCCATCGCCCGCGCCCTTTGCCGTGACATCAAGGTCTTGTTGCTGGAAGAACCCTACGAGGGTCTTGCCCCGGTGATCGTGCAGGAAATCGCCAAGACCCTGAACATCATCCGCGATCAGGGGATCACCACGATCATCGTCGAACAAAACGCGGTCGCTGCGTTGAAACTCGCCGACCGGGCGGTGATCCTTGATACCGGCACCGTTGTCTATGACGGGTCCGCCAAAGAAGTGCTGGACGACGAGGCCTTGAGGGCAAAGTATCTGGCCATCTGACGATCCAAGGAATGACTATGCAGATCAAGAGCTATCCCCCCGCCCCCGCTTTCGCGGCCAATGCCCATATCGACAAGGCGACGTATGACGCAATGTATGCGGATTCGGTTGCCGATCCGGCGGCATTCTGGGGCGAACAGGGCAAGCGAATCGACTGGATCAAACCCTACACGCAAGTCAAGGACACCTCATTCGAACCCGGCCATGTGTCGATCAAATGGTTCGCCGATGGCACCCTGAATGTCAGCGCCAACTGCATTGACCGGCATTTGCCAACCAAGGCAGATCAAACCGCGATCATTTGGGAACCGGACGATCCAAGCGAAGACGCCGAACACATCACCTATCAGCAGTTGCATGACCATACCTGCCGGATGGCCAACGTGCTGAAAGACATGGGCGTCACCAAGGGCGACCGCGTCGTGCTCTATCTGCCGATGATCCCGCAGGCCGCCTATGCGATGCTGGCCTGCACCCGGATCGGCGCGATCCATTCCATCGTCTTTGCCGGGTTTTCGCCCGACGCATTGGCGGCCCGGATCAACGGCTGCGATGCCAAGGTGCTGATCACTGCCGACGAGGCGCCGCGCGGCGGCAAGGCGACCCCGCTCAAGGTCAACGCCGACAAGGCATTCGCCAAAGTCAAACACGACGCCAAGATGCTGGTCGTGCGCCGCACCGGCGGTTCGATCAACATGACCAAAGGGCGCGATTTCTGGCTGCACGAGCTGGAATCGATGGTCGTCGAAACCTGCGAACCCGTGGCGATGAACGCCGAGGATGCGCTGTTTATCCTCTACACTTCGGGGTCGACCGGCCAGCCAAAGGGCGTCGTCCATACCACTGGCGGCTATCTGGTCTATGCTGCGATGACGCACCAATACACCTTCGATTATCACGACGGCGATGTGTTCTGGTGCACCGCCGATGTCGGCTGGGTCACCGGTCACAGCTATATCGTCTATGGGCCTTTGGCGAACGGCGCGACAACGCTGATGTTCGAAGGCGTGCCGACATGGCCCGACGCCGGCCGGTTCTGGCAGGTCTGCGCCAAGCACCGGGTGTCGCAGTTCTACACCGCCCCGACCGCGATCCGTGCTCTGATGGCCAAGGGGCAGGAATGGGTGGAAAAGCATGACCTGTCGGCGCTGAAACTGCTGGGCTCCGTGGGTGAACCGATCAACCCCGAAGCGTGGAACTGGTATCACGAAGTCGTCGGCGGATCGCGCGTGCCGATCGTCGATACCTGGTGGCAGACCGAAACCGGCGGCGCGCTGATCACGCCGCTGCCCGGTGCCACGCCGCTCAAACCCGGCAGCGCATCGTGGCCGTTCTTCGGCATTGAACCGGCTCTTGTGGATGCCGATGGCACCATCATCACGTGGCAGCCGGGCCAGGAAATCAGCGGCAACCTCGTACTGCTGCGCAGCTGGCCCGGCCAAGCGCGAACGGTGTTCGGCGATCACGAACGCTTCACCCAAACCTATTTCACTGCCTATCGCGGCCGTTATT
>JBBQHC010000097.1:0-11520 GCA_038323615.1 Rhodobacterales bacterium
GAAAACCGCGACTCGGGTTCCGATCGGCGGCGCGAAGACCCCCGGACCGTGCGCCAGAACGGTGCCGCAGACCTCCATCCCAAGGGTGAAGGGCGGGGCAGGGGTATCCTGATAGGTGCCCTTGGTCATCAGCAGATCGGCAAAGTTCAGCCCGCAGGCCGCAATGGCAATCAGCACCTCGCCCGCGCCGGGGCGGGGTGCCGAAACCTCAGTCAGCCCGGGTGGTGTTGCAAAATCCGTGACCTGAAACGCCTGCATCCTGCTTCTCCTTCGCCAGAATCTGCGGCCAGACCTATCGCCGTAGCGGCGGAATGGAAACAGTTTGACGCGGCACTTTGATCTCTCAACCGGGCCCGTTTTGCGGTGCGACCTGTCCTAAAGGTCAGGTGGACGGATGCAACCAAAGCGTGTTCTACCTTACGGCGTTCGCGGCGACCTTGTTGGAGGTCGTTCCGCGATGACGCGCTGAAATGCGCCAGTAATCAATATGGCGCTGATGCCGCCAACTGATTGGCAACGCAAGGTAAAGAGGATTAACGCAATGAAGCACCAAGTTGATGTACATGTCGGAAAGCGGATTCGGCACAGACGCTGGATGAACGGAACCACCCAGCAGCAGCTCGCCGAACAGGTCGGGATCAAGTTCCAGCAAATCCAGAAATACGAGACCGGAATGAACCGCGTCAGCGCCTCCCGGTTGTGGGATATTGCCCGTTCGCTTGGCGTGCCTGTCGCGTTTTTCTTCGAAGGCATGGATGTCGAAGTGCCGAAACCCCAATCTGCCCACTCCGACATGCCCGGCGATATTTTGTCGGACAAAGAGGCGCTTGAATTGCTGCGGTCCTATTACGCGATCCCCGAAAATCAGCGCCGCCGCCTGTTTGATCTGGCGCGAGTATTAAGCGAGGCGGCTTGACCGCAGGCCCATCGGCCCCCTAGATCGCGCAATGCGATCGGGGGCAGGCCAATGACGACAATCGACAGTGCAACGCGGGCCGACCTGATCCGGGTGGCGCACCTTTTGGCGGATACTGCCCGCCCTGTGACCTTGCAATATTTCCGCGCGCCCGGACTGGCCGCAGATGACAAAGCAAGGGCCGATGCACGGTTCGACCCGGTCACAGTTGCCGACCGCGCGGCCGAGCGCGCAATGCGTGATATTTTGGCTGTTGCAAGGCCCGATGACGCGGTTCTGGGCGAGGAATACGGACCCACTGCGGGCACCAGCGGTCTGACATGGGTGCTCGACCCGATCGACGGCACCCGTGGCTATATCAGCGGCACCCCGACCTGGGGCGTGCTGGTTGCGGTGGCCGACGACAGCGGCCCGCTGTTCGGCATCATCGACCAGCCCTATATTGGCGAGCGGTTCTCCGGCGGCTTCGGACAGGCGGGCGTCGTTGGCCCGCAGGGCAGCACTGGGTTAGCCACTCGTTCGCCACGCGCTCTTGCCGATGCCACCCTGCTGTCGACATTTCCCGAGGTCGGCGCGGCGCTGGAAAAAGCCGCCTTTGACGCGGTCGCTGGACAAGTTCGTCTGACGCGCTTCGGCATGGATTGCTACGGCTATGCCCTGCTTGCCGCCGGTCAGGTTGATCTGGTGATCGAAGCGGGATTGCAACCTTACGATGTTCACGCGCCCATCGCAGTCATTCAGGCCGCGGGCGGCATTGTCACTGATTGGCAGGGCGGCGCGGCACATGGCGGCGGGCAAGTACTGGCTGCTGCAAATCCGGCGATTCACGCCGCCGCACTGGCGATTTTGCAGGATAAGACTCGTGGGTAGGGCGCATCGTGCCGACAGGTCGGCCCGAATGGTTAACAAGCAGTAAATGAAATCAGATAATCTTGAATTATCGCATGATTACATGGTTTTACAAAACTATTTCTCTAGAGATGTAGAGTCGCCTCAAGACCTTTTGCACGGGCAATCGGGTCCAATATGGCCGTGCCAAGAATCACATTGTCAGCGGGAGAACCTTACTCCTACCTGGCGTCGTTACAACGGCCAGATCATCGGGATCACCAGCGAACAGACCACCGCCAGTGACAGGTTCAGCGGGATGCCGATGCGCAGGAAGTCGGTGAACTTGTACCCGCCCGGCCCATAGACCAGCGTGTTGGTCTGATAGCCGATCGGCGTCGAGAAGCTGGCCGAGGCGGCCATCATCACCGCCACCACCAGCGGGCGCGGGTCCACCCCCAGTGCCACCGCCAGACCGATGGCGATGGGCGTCATGACCACCCCCACGGCGTTGTTGGACACCAGTTCGGTGAACACCATCGACAGGGAATAGACCGCGAACACCACGACAAAGGGCGGCAGGTCGGTCATCAGCGGCGCCAGCGCCCCGGCGATCAGGCTGACCGCCCCCGAATCCTCGAGTCCCGCGCCAACCGCCAGCATCGCAAAGATCAGCGCCAGCAGCCGCCCGTCAATCGAGGCAAACGCCTCTTCGGCGTCGATGCAGCGGGTCAGCAGCACCACCGCCGTCGCGAGAAACGCCAGAAGCAGAATCGGGGCCACCTCGAACGCCGCCAGAACGACGACGCCCAGCATCGCGGCCAGCGCAATCGGCGCCTTGTTGCGCCGATAGGCCCGTGCGGACGGGCGCGACACGTCGCCCAGATCCATATCCGCCGCAAGCCGCTGGATATCGGCGGCGTTCCCCTCGAGCAGCAGGGTATCGCCGACCCGCACCACCAGTTCGTCCAACTGCCGCCCGATGTTCTTGTCGCGCCGATGCACCGCCAACGTATAGACACCATAGCGGCGGCGCAGGCGCATAGACCCCAACGTGCGACCGACCATCTTGCAATCGGGGGTGATCAGAACCTCGACCGTGGTGGTTTCAACCGCCGAAACCTGATCGACCCGGCGCAGGCTTTTGTCGCGTTGCAGTGACAGAATCTCAGTCATCTCGGTGCGCAGCACGACGCGGTCCCCGACCTCGAGCACGACAGCCGCGAGATCCCGTCGCAGCGACCGATCGCCGCGCACGACATCGACCAGCCGCACGCCGTCGCGTTTGAACAGTTGCACGTCGGTCGCCTGCCGCCCGATCAGGTTGCTGTCGGTCGGAATCACTGCTTCGGTAAAGAACCGCATTTTGGATCGGTCCGACAGCATGTTGGCCATCGTGTCACGGTCGGGCAGCAGGCGTTTGCCGAACAGCCACAGATACCCCATCGTCCATGCCGCTATGACCAGACCGATAGGGGTGATTTCAAAGATCGTAAAGGGTTCCAGTCCCGATTGTTGCGCCACCCCATCGACGACAATGTTGGTTGATGTGCCAATCAGCGTCAGGGTGCCGCCGACAATTGCGCCGTACGACAGCGGGATCAGCAGCTTGCTGGCCGACACTTTCAGCGTGCGCGACAGTTCGATGAACACCGGGATCATCACCACGACCACAGGCGTGTTGTTCACAAAGGCCGACGCGATCAGGACGAACCCCATGATCCCCGTCAGCGCCAGCGCCGGATGTGTCTTGGCATGGCGTTGCGCCAGCCCTGTCATCGCGCCCAAGGCCCCGGTGCGCACCAGCGCCCCCATGATCACGAACATGAACGCAATGGTCCAGGGGGCGGAATTCGACAGCGCCTTGACGGCGCCATCATAGGGCAGGATGCCCAGCACCATCAACAGGGCGGCACCGCCAATCGCAACCACTTCGGTCGGATAGCGTTCGCGCAGGAACAGTACGAACATGCCCGCCAGGACGGCCAGTGCGACCAGTGCCTCTTGGGCCGGGGTAAAGGGGATCAGATTATTCATCGGCCCAACCTGCCGTCATATCGCTACCTTCTCAAGCATCTTCGGGGGCCGGGGCGCGACCAGAAAGATCCCCGCGACCATCAGCACCAGCGCGACCCAGACCAACCCTGCATAGCGTTCGCCCAGGATTGCCATCGACCACAAGACCCCGCTGAGGGTGACGACATAGCTGACCTGCGACGCAAATACCGCCCCGGCCCGCCCGACCAGCCAGACATAGGCGGTATAGACAATGACATGGATCGTCGCCGCACCGATCAGCGCCCATTCCGGCCCGCCGAGGGGAAAGGTCGGGGTGATGAATTGCCCGGTTGCCAGCGCCAGTGGCGTCACCGCGCCCAACCCGATCATCGATGCACCCAGCAGGACTTGAATGGCGTCCATTCCGGCGGTGCCGAAACTGTCGACAAAGTTCCCCTCAATCGCATAGGACAGCGGCGCGATCAGGGCCAGCAGCAGCCACAGCGTCAGCATCGGCCCCGACACTCCCGCGCCCGGCAGAACGATCAGCCCGACGCCGACCAGCCCCAGCGTCAGACCCAGCAGGCGGCGCGGCACGAAATGGTCGGACCCCAGCAAGACGGCGATGGGAAACGACAACATCGGCGTCGCCGCGACAATGATCGACAGGATGCCGGCAGGCAGATGAAAGGCTGCCGGATAGCTGATTGCGTCGGGCAGAATGGTGCCGAACAGGGCGACGGTGACATGGACGGGCAGGGTGCGCCGATTGATCGGCCAGCGGCCGCCACGCCAAAGATGGATCGCCCCAAGGAAAACCACTGACAGCACTAACTGCCAGAAAATCAGCCCGAACGCGCCGTGCCCGGTGCTGACCGCGATCTTGGCCAGCGGCCAGCTCAGGCCCCAACCGATCCCCATCGCCACCAGCGCCCCGGTCAACCCGGCGCGGTTGTTGGTCATACTGGCCCCGACTGCGACAAACGGCCACCTTGGCGCACCGGCACCACGCGGGTTGCCTTGCCGCTCCGGTCCTCGGTCTCGACGTAGAGGCCGGACAACGTTGCGTCGCCTGCCGCTGGTTCAAACCTGTCCTTGGCCATGCCCGTGATGAACCGGCGCAGCGGTTCGGCCTTGTCCATGCCGATGACCGAGTTGTAATCGCCGCACATCCCCGCATCCGACAGATAGGCGGTCCCGCCCGGCAGGATCATCGCATCGGCGGTCGGCACATGGGTATGGGTGCCGACAACGACCGAGGCGCGGCCGTCGCAAAAGTGGCCCATCGCCATCTTTTCGCTGGTGGCCTCGCAATGCATGTCGATCAACGACGCCTGCACCTGACCCCCCATCGGATACTGCCGCAGCACCGCGTCAACGGCGGAAAACGGATCGTCGAAGGGGCGCTTCATGAAAACCTGCCCCAGCACCTGCGCCACCAGCACGCGGCGTCCGCCGGGTGCTTCGAATACCCGCGCCCCGACCCCCGGTGCGGCCTTGGAAAAGTTCAGCGGGCGGATGATCCGGGGTTCGGTCGCGATATGTGCCAGCATGTCCTTTTGGTCAAAGGCATGATCGCCAAGGGTCACGACATCGGCCCCGGCATCAAGGATCGCGCGGGCATGGGCGGCGGACAGACCAACGCCAGAGGTCGCGTTTTCCCCGTTCACCACAACGAAATCGAGCGCCCATTCGTTGCGCAAACGTGGCAATTCCGCGCTGATCGCAGAACGGCCTGCGCGGCCCATAACATCGCCAAGGAACAGGATTTTCATGCGCCAAGCCTTAGGCAACGGGTCTGGCCAAGGCAAGGTGGTTCGCGCACCACAGCGGGCGGCAGGTGGGCAAGGTGCCAGATTGCCGCTGATCGTCGCCGCCGCAAATATTTCTGCCGATCCGTCCGGCAGGCATGATAGAAGAGCGACGTCTCAGCAGATGAGGGCAGGATGAACGACGCCGACAGGGTTTTTGCAGGGCCGATCCCGGAGATTTATGACCAGTTGATGGTGCCGATGTTGTTTGCCCCCTATGCGGCGCAGTTGGCGGGGCAACTGACCGCCTTTGCCCCTGCGCAGGTGCTTGAGATCGCCGCCGGGACCGGGGCGCTGACCCGCGCCATGCTGGCCCGGCTGCCCGCGACGTCGCAAATCGTAGCGACCGATTTGAACCCCGCGATGTTGCAGCGGGCTGCGGCGACGATCAGCGACAGCCGGGTGACGTTTCAGCCTGCCGATGCCTTGTCGCTGCCTTTTGACGATCAAGATTTCGACTGCGTGTTGTGCCAGTTCGGCGTGATGTTCTTTCCCGACAAGGTCAAAGGCTACGCCGAGGCCCGCCGCGTGCTGCACCCGGATGGCGCATTTCTTTTCAACAGCTGGGACAGCGTTGCCAACAACCATTTCGTCAATGTCGCCAACGCCGCGCTGGTCGCGCGCTTTCCCGACGATCCGCCCGTCTTTATGGCGCGCACCCCGCACGGTTATCACGATCCGGACCAGATCCGTTCCGATCTGGTTCAGGCCGGGTTCAGCGCGGTTGACATCGTGCCGCATGACCACATGGCCACGGCCAGCTCGGCTGGCGTCGCTGCAACAGCCTATTGTCAGGGGACGCCGCTGCGTAACGAGATCGTGGCTCGCGGTGCCGATCTGGCAGCGACGACTGCACTTGTGACCAAGGCGCTGGCTGACGCCTTTGGCGAAGGTCCGATCAAGGGGCTGATCCGGGCTTTGGTTGTCACCGCCCGGCCCTGATGGCCGGATCAGGGCGTGATCACGCCGATTTCGGTCACGATCATATCCAGCGGTTGGTCGGTCGGTTCCAGCGGCAAATCCTCGGCCAGTTGGGCGCTCCACGCGAACCCGATGGCAATTGTCGGTCGCGCCGCGCGCAACCCTTGCAAGGTGCGGTCATAGAACCCACCGCCATAGCCCAACCGCCCGCCGTCACGTGAAAAGGCGACCAGCGGCACGATCAGGATGTCGGGGCTGATCCACGGACCTTCGGCGGGAATCCATGCGCCGAATGTACCCTCGGTCATGGCACAGCCCGGCGTCCACTGGCGAAACCGCAACGGCTGTCCCTTGCCGATGATGACCGGCACGCAGACCGGGCCGTGGGCTGCGGCGGCGGTCATCGCGTCCAGCGGGTCGATCTCGGTGCGCATCGCCACGTAACCGGCCAGCGGGCGGCCACGGTGCAGGGCCAGCACCGCATCCAGATGCGCGGCCGTGCCACCGCCCGCGCTATGCGCCACTGCCCGCCGGGCAAACGCCGCTGCACGCGCCGCCGCCTTGATCGCCGCCAAATCAGTCACAGCAAAATCACCGCCGCCAGCCCCAGAAACGCAAAGAACCCAACGACATCGGTGACTGTCGTCACAAACGCCCCCGAGGCCAGCGCCGGATCGACCCCGAACCGTTCCAGCAGAATCGGGATGCCAGTACCGGCAAATCCGGCGACCACCAGATTGACCACCATCGCCACCGCCAGCACGACGCCCAGCATCGGCGTCGCGAACCACGCCCAGCCGATCAGGCCCATGACAGCCGCAAAAATCAGCCCGTTGATCAGCCCGACGATGACCTCGCGCCGGATCACCCGCCAGACGTTCGATCCGGTCAGATCGCGGGTGGCGATGGCGCGCACCGCCACGGTCAGGCTTTGGGTGCCCGCGTTGCCGCCCATCGACGCCACGATCGGCATCAGCACGGCCAGCGCCACCAGCGACGAAATCGTTGTTTCAAACATCGAAATAACCAGTGACGCCAGAATCGCCGTCACAAGGTTGACCGCCAGCCACGGCAATCGCTGCCGCGTCGTTTCGACCACGTTGTCCGAAATGCTGCCCTCGCCGACACCGGCGAGGCGCAGGATGTCTTCTTCGTGTTCTTCGTCCAGCAGGGTCATCGCGTCATCAATGGTGATGACCCCGACCAGCCGGTCGTCGGCGTCCACCACCGGCGCGGAAATCAGATGGTAGTGGTTGAACGCATAGGCGACTTCGGAGGCGGGTTGATCGACACTGAAAGTGCGGAAACTGTCTTCGGCTAGGTCGCGCAGCTTGGTAACACGGCGGGCTGACAAGATCCGGCCAAGGGTCACATAGCCCACCGCCTTGAACCGCGGATCGACAAGGATCACGTGATAGAACTGTTCCGGCAGGTCGCTGTCGTCGCGGCGCAGATAATCAATCGCTTCGCCCACGCTCCAGTGTTCGGGGGCGCACACGACCTCGACCTGCATATGACGCCCGGCGGATTCTTCGGGATAGGCCAGCGCCTTTTCCACGGCGGCGCGTTCGGGGGCATCCAGCGCGCCCAGCACCGCCTCTTGCTGTTCGTCGTCCAGATATTCGACCAGATCGACCACATCGTCGGACTCAAGGTCGCGCACCGCCTCGGCCAGCTCTGCGGGGGCAAGGCTTTGGATGATTTCATCGCGCAGACCGTCGTCGAGTTCGGACAGAATGTCGCCGTCCATCCCGCCTTTCCACAGCAGCAGCAGGGCGCGGCGGTCGCGGGCGTCGATCAGTTCGATCAGATGCGCGATGTCGGCAGGGTGCAGCGGGTCGAGCAAGGATTCGACGGTGGCGGCATCCTGCGCCTCGACCGCGTCCAGCACTTCGGCGACCAGCCGGTCGGTAATGCCGAATGCCTCTTCGTCCTCGGCTTCGATCAGCTCAAGCTCGTCGTCCATATCGCCCCCCCGCTGTCGAATTTGGCGCACCATAAACCAACCCCGGCAGGTCACAACCGGGGAAAGCGACGGAATGCGGGTGTCTGCGGCTTAGGTTCTGTAGAACCGCAGCGGCGTTGTCGCAGTGCGGGCGATGACGCCTTTGGCCTCTTGGTCCAGCTGCACCGATTTCAGCCACCAGCCGGCCTTTTCGCCGCCGGGGAAATGGTCTTGCGGCAGATGTGGATCAAGAGCGGCGCGCCATTCGGCGACGGTCAGCCCCGGTGCGCCGCTTGGCAGGGCTTTCAAAGCGGCATCTTTCATCGCGGCGAACTTGTCGGCGTCAACCCTGTAGGTCTTGCCGGGTTGCAGGACGTTCTGGATTTCAGTTTTCGGCATGGCTGTCCCCTTTGGATTGCCAAGATTAGCATGAAACTGCCTCGCCAAAACCCCGATTTACCCTGACAATCGGCCTGCTAAGGTCGCGGCCATGACAGCGCACCTTATTCTTGGCCAGACCCTCGGGTTTTCCGGCGACCCGTTCCTGACCGACTGGCAGGATGTGACGCAACACGACAGCCGGGGCGGGGTGCTGATCGCCGACGGGCGGATCGCTGCCGTTGGCAACGCTGATCAGTTGCGCGCGGCGCATCCGGGCGTGCCTGTCACCGATTACGGCAAGGCCCTGATTTCCCCCGGTTTCGTCGATGCCCACATGCACTATCCGCAGACAGGGATGATCGCGAGTTGGGGCAAGCAGCTGATCGACTGGCTGAACACCTACACATTCCCCGAAGAAATGCGATTTGCCGACAAGGCCTATGCCGACGATGTGGCGGGGCGAACGCTGGACCTTGCGCTGGCGCATGGGACCACGACGCTGACCAGTTTCTGCACGATCCACCCCACCTCCGTCGATGCGTTTTTCGAGGCGGCGGCGACGCGCAATATGGCCGTGGTCGCGGGCAAGACCTGCATGGACCGCAACGCGCCCGATGGTCTGCTGGACACCGCGCAATCGGCCTATGACGACAGCAAGGCGCTGCTGGAAAAATGGCACGGGCTGGGTCGCGCCAATTACGCGATCACGCCCCGGTTCACGCCGACATCGACCCGCGACCAGATGCACGCGCTAGGGGCGTTATGGCAGGAATATCCTGACTGCCTGATGCAGACGCATCTGTCCGAACAACTGCCCGAGCTTGACTGGGTCCGGGGGCTGCATCCGCAGGCGCGGGACTATCTGGATACCTACGAATCCGCCGATCTGCTGGGTGAAAAGGGCCTCTATGGCCACGCGATCTATCTGAGCGACCGTGAACGCGCGCGATTGGCGGAGGTCGGCGCGGCGCTGGTCCATTGTCCGACATCCAACACCTTTATCGGGTCGGGGCTGTTCGATATGGCCGGGCTCAAGGCGCAGGGGCTGCGGGTCGGACTTGCCACCGATACTGGCGGCGGGTCGTCGTTTTCGATGCTGCGCACGATGGCGGCGGCCTATGAAATCGCTCAGTTGCGCGGCGTCGCGCTACACCCCGCACAGCTGATCTGGTTGGCGACCGAAGGATCCGCGCGGGCCCTGCACATGGGCGGACAGATCGGGCATCTCGGGGTCGGGGCGATGGCCGACCTGACCATTCTCGATCTGGGGTCCACCCCGGCGATTGCGCAGCGCACGGCGCGGGCTGGCGATATCTGGGACGCGCTGTTTCCGACGATCATGATGGGCGACGACCGGGCGATCCGGGCGGTCTGGGTGGCTGGTCAGGTTTGTAGCTGATCAGCAGCCGCCGAGGTTCAGCACCCAGATGGTCCCCGACCGCCCTTACCCATACCCGCGCGCCCTCGGATCGAGGATATTGGCGCGATGGCCCGGTGAATTCATCCAGGTCGTCAACACCTCGGCTTCGCCTTGCTGCCCGCTGGCGATGTTTTCGGCCATAAAGCACTTGCCATAGCCCTGTGCGGTGATCCGCTGCGCCATGGTCGAGCCGTTGCTGCCCCGGTGCGAGAAAAAACCCTTGGCGGCCATATCGGCGGCATGGGCCTGCGCGGCGGCGGCTAGGCGGCTGTCGGCGCCAAGGGCGGCACGTCCGTTGGTGGCGCGTTGGGCGTTCAGCGCAGCGCCAAATCCGGCGGTTGAGACCGCCTGCATCGTCGGCATGGCGGCACCCTGCGGGTTGACCTGCGTCGTGATGTCCATGCAGCCGGCAAGCGCCAACAGGGCAACGAGGAATATCGCGGATTTCATAACAGTTCCGTTTCTATTGTTCGACGTTGATACTCCCAATGGGTTCAGTCGCTCCAGTCTGCTAACCGGCCAACCGCTGCGCCAGCAAGTTCTGGCGGGTGATGGCGTGCGGCAGGTCAATGCTGGTGATCTGGCCATCCGCCACCACATGCCGCCCCTCGACGAACAGGTCGCGCGCGCGGGTTGGCCCCGCCAGCAACAGCGCCGCCTTGTCCCAACTGCCCGCAGAATCGACGCCGCTGACGTCCCAGATGGCGATATCGGCGCGTTTTCCGGGGGCGATCTGGCCGCAATCATCGCGGCCCAATACCTGCGCCCCGCCACGGGTGGCGATCCACAACGCCTCGCGTGGGCTCATCGCGTCGGAACCGCCCGCGACCCGTTGCAGCAGCATCGCCTGACGTGCCTCGGCCACGAGGTTTCCGGCGTCGTTGCTGGCGGATCCGTCGACGCCCAGCCCGACCCGCACCCCGGCGTCGCGCATCGCCCGCACCGGCGCGATACCCGACCCAAGGCGGCAGTTCGAACAGGGACAATGGGCGACGCCGGTTTTGGATTTGGCAAACAACCCAATCTCTTGCGCATCTAACTTCACGCAGTGCGCGTGCCAGACATCGGGGCCAGTCCAACCCAGATCCTCGGCATATTGGCCCGGACGGCAGCCGAATTTGGCCAGCGAATAGGCGATATCCTCGTCGTTTTCGGCCAAATGCGTGTGCAGCATGACGCCCTTGTCACGCGCCAGCAGCGCCGCCTCGCGCATCAGGTCGCGGCTGACCGAAAACGGCGAACAGGGCGCGATGCCGACGCGGCACATTGATCCATCGCGGGCGTCGTGATGGGTGTCGAT
>JBBQHC010000098.1:0-11513 GCA_038323615.1 Rhodobacterales bacterium
GGCGACGGCGCTGTCGAACAAACGGTTTCCGTGGTTGTCGGCGAAACAGATCGAACTCGGGATGTGCCCGGTCAACGCGATCCGCGTCGCCTATACCGGCGAATTGGGCTGGGAGTTGCACCACCCGATCGAGATGCAGAAGTACCTGTTCGACCTGCTGGAAAACGCCGGTGCACCGCACGGGATGAAACTGGTCGGGGCGCGGGCGCAGAACTGGCTGCGGCAGGAAAAATCCTATCGTGCATTCGGCAATGAACTGGGCCGCGACGCCACCCCGCTTGAGGCCGATCTGCCGCGCTTTGTCGATCTGACCAAGGATTTCAACGGCAAGGCAGCGATGGAGGCGACGGGCATTCGGTCCAAATGCGTCACCGTGCTGATCGACGGCCCGGCGGACGCTGATCCCTGGGGGCGCGAGGCGCTTTATGCGATGGACGGCACCCGGATCGGACGCCTGACCTCGGGCGGTTATTCGGTGCATTTCGCCAAATCCATCGGCATGGGCTACGTCAAGCCGGACCACGCGGGCGTGGGCACCAAAGTGCAGGTCAAGATGCTGGACAGGTTGTGGAACGGCGAGATCGTCGAGGACAGCCCATATGACCCGACGAATGCGGCGATCCGGATCGACGGCTGAAACGGTTCGGCTTCCGTTGAAACCGGAACCGCTTTAACCGAACCAGCGGCGGCGGAACCGCGCAACCCGGCGCCGCCCCCGAATGATCGCTCCTGCGACCGGGGTTTGCAGCGCCGGCAGGTCGGTGGCAATCAGCAGCAGACCCACCGGGATCATCCAAAGGCCGAAGAACGGCAGCACCGCCAGAAGTCCGCCGAGGATGAGGAATATCGCGATCGGCAACCGGATCATCCAGGCGCCGCGCCGGCGCAGCCTTTGCATCGGTCCGTGCAGACCCGGCACAAGCCCGGTCATCCGGCCAAATTGCCGGTCGAAACGGAGACGACGATGGTCGCGGGCGCGTGGTTTCATCTGCTAACACTTGGGTCCGGTCAGGAGTTTTTCAATCCGGCGATGACGCACCCCGTCATAACCGTCGCGCCGCCAGCCACCGCGCCCAATCCGCGTGCGACCCGGCAAAGGCGTTCAGATCGGTGCGCCCGCTGACGCCGGGAACGATCCCGGTGCCACTGTATTGCCAGAACGACCATCCGGCACCGGGATAGCGGTCGCTGGGGTGTTCGGCGGTGGCGCGCAGCCAGAATTCTTCACCGGCAAGCTGCGCCAGATCGTTTTCGCGCCAGAATTCCGGGGTCGTATAGATAATCGGGCGTTGGCCATAGTGGGCGGCGATGATGGCGACAAAGGCCCGCGCCTCGGCCCGCACGACCGCCGGATCGGGGCGCAGGGTGCAGGTCGGCGACTGCGGGTTCCATTCCAGATCCAGCACCGGCGGCAGGGCACCGCGCTGACGCGGGACACTGGCGATGAACCAGCGGGCCTGCGCTGCTGCGGGCGTGCAGAAATAATAGAAATGATAGGCCCCGACAGGTATTCCGGCGGCGCTGGCGGCGTCGCGGTTGGCGGCGAACTGCGGATCGATCCGGTCGCCGCCCTCGGTCGCTTTGACAAAGGCAAAATTGACTCCTGCGGCGCGGGCTGCGGGCCAGTCGATCTGCCCCTGAAATTTTGAGACGTCGATGCCGTGGACGCCGTAAGTCTCGGGTCTGCGCCCCGGCCAGTCGACCGGATTTGAATCGCCAAAGGCGGGGGATATGACCCGACCGGGTGCTATGGGCGCGGGCGCAACGGTGGCGCGGCCACAGGCCCCCAGCAACAGTAACGCGATTAGAGCGGTGCGGATCATTTGAACCTTGCGGGGCTGAGGGCGGCGATGGTGGCGGGGTCAAGGGCCGGGGTGGTTCCTGCGACCAGATCGGCGAGGAGTTGACTGGCGGCGGGCGCGGTCTGGAACCCATAGCCGCCTTGCCCGGCGCACCAGATAAACCCGGCATCTTGCGACGACGGCCCCAGCACAAGTTGGCGGTCGGGCGAAAACGTGCGCAGACCGGCCCAGTTTGCCAGCATCCGGGTGACGGGTGCGGTGACGTGGGCCTCGTAGCGCGCCAGTCCTTCGGCCAGCACCATATCGTCGGCATAGGCGTCGTGCGGTTCGGCGGCGTGTTCTTCGGCGGGGGAGACGATCAGGGCGCCGGCGTCGGGCTTGGCATACCAATCCTCGCCCGCGCCAAAGACCATTGGCCAGTGGGTCACGTCATGCCCGGCAGGCGCGGCGATCCGTGCCATCGAGCGGCGCAGCGGGGTGAACCCCAGCGGCGCGATCCCGGCCAGTGCGGCGATCTGATCGACCCAAGGTCCGGCGGCATTGACCAGCAGACGGGCGTCGTGATCGCCCTGCGCGGTGCTGAGGCGCCAACCGTCGCGGGTGCGGGTGATTGCGGTGACCCCGGCAGAGGTCAGCACCTGCCCGCCGTTACTGCGCACCTCGCGCGCGAAATTCTGGATCAGGCGGTCGGTGTCGATGTCAAAGGCGTCGGCGTCATAGGCGGCCTGGGTAATGACATCGGGGTTGAGAATCGGCAGCAGGTCCAGCGCCACGTCGACACTGATCCGGTTCAGGTGCATGGTGGCAAGGTCGTGGTTAAACAGGTCCGCAGTGTCCTCCGACCCGACCAGCATGATCCCGCGCGGTGACAGGACGCCACCGTTTTCCGTTTCCAGATAGGCGCGGCTGGCCTTGTTCAGCGTCATCACCGACGGCTTGCCGTAGCTTTGTTCGAACAGCGCGGCGGACCGGCCCGAGGCGTGATAGCCGAGCGCGGTTTCACGTTCCAGCACCGTAACGCGGCCCAGATGCGACAGTCGCGCGGCAGCCGAGATCCCGGCGATGCCACCACCGATGACGATGATATCGCTCATGTTTCTTCGCTGCGGTCGGTGGCCGGAGCCGGGGTGGGCGACAGCACGGCGATGGCCGCGTACAGGTCGGGGGTCATGGCGAAATCGGCGGCGGCGAGGGACGGGGCGAGCTGTTCTTCCGACCGCGCCGAAATCAGCGGCACCGGGACGGCGGGATGCGCCATCACCCAGGCCACGGCAAGGGTTGCCGGATCGGTGCCGTATTCGGCGGCAAAGGCGGCAAAGCGGGTTGCCGTCGCGTGCATCTGTGCCTGTCCGTAGCGTTTGGCATACATCGGATTGTCGGCCAGCCGCCCGCTGTCACTATGGGCATATTTGCCGGTCAACAGGCCGCCGCCGAGCGGTGAGTAGGGATAGATCGCCAGTCCCTGATCGGTGGCCATCGGCAGCAATTCAACCTCGGCCTGGCGTTTGACGAGGTTATACATCGGCTGGATCGCGTTGATTTTGGTCCCAAGGGTCGCGCAGACCGCTTGTGCCTTCATCACCTGCCAAGCGGCGTAGTTGGAGACGCCGATTTGACCGATGGCACCGGATTGCTGCAACGTCGCCATTGCCTCGAAAGTTTCTGCCAGGGGCGTGTCGGCGTCCCAGCGGTGCAGATACAGCAGGTCGATCCGGTCCATCTGCAACTGCTGACGGCAGCGGTCGAACTGTGCGGCGATATTGGCGGCCCCGCAGCCGCCCTTGTAGCCGACCTTGGTGGCGATGGTCAGGGCGGCGCGGTCGGTGGCGGCGAACTGGCCCAGCAGGGTCGCCGCCGCCCCGTCGGTATAGCCAACGGCGGTGTCAAAATGGGTGATACCCGCGGCGCGGCAGGCATCGAACATGGCGCGGGATGCGGCGGCGTCGGCATTGCCGCCCCATTGCATCGTGCCGTAAGCGAGGCGATTTTTGTCTGTCATCCGGGCAGAGTGCCACGGGCTGCGCCGACCTGAAAGGGGGCGTGGGTTGAAACCCACGTGACCGGCCGTTGGCAGGGTCCGGAGGGGGCGCTGCCCCCGCCGCTGCGCGGCCCCCCGGAGTATTTAGAGCCAAAAGAAGGGGTAAGATTCTTCCGGCATCATTTTGCCGGGAATACTCCCCCGGAAGGTCCACAGCGGTCGGGCTCACTGGCCCCCGCGACGAAAAAGGCCCGCCGTTGCGGGCGGGCCTTTGCCTGATGTCTGGCTTGGATCAGCTTGGGATCGTGCCGTTCATGCCCTCAAGGTAAAAGTTCATGCCGACCAGTTGTTCGTCAGTCGCGACTTCGCCGTCGGCCAGAAACACGCTGCCGTCCTGTTTGTTGATCGGGCCGGTGAAGGGGTGATAGCTGCGGTCGGTGATCGCGGCGACCATTGCCAGCGCTTCGTCCTTGACCTCGGCGGGGACCGCGTCGGAGATTTCACCGATCACGACTTCGCCCTCGGCCATGCCGCCCCATGAATGGCCGGACTCCCAGGTTCCGTCCATTACCGCCTGCACCCGTTTGACATAGTAGGGCGACCAGTTGTCGATGATGGCGGAAATCCGCGGTTTCGGCGCAAAAGCCGACATGTCGGAGGCCTGCCCGAAGGTGTAAACGTTGCCCGCCGCCTGCGCTGCCGCATGCGGTGCGGTTGAATCGGTGTGCTGTAGAATCACGTCGACGCCTTGGTCGATCATGGTCTTGGCCGCTTCGGCCTCTTTCGCCGGATCGAACCAAGTGTAGGCCCAGATCACCACCATTTCGACATCGGGATTGACCTTTTGGGCGTGCAGGAACGATGCGTTGATGCCCTGGATGACCTCGGGGATCGGGAAGGACGCGATATAGCCGATCTTGTTCGACTTGGTCATCCGCCCCGCGATGGTGCCGATGACGGCCCGACCTTCGTAGAAACGCGCGTCATAGACGGCGACGTTGTCGGCGGTCTTGAACCCGGTTGCATGTTCGAACTTGACGTCCGGAAACTGCGCCGCCGCTTCGAGTGTGGCGTCCATATAGCCGAACGAGGTGGTAAAGATCAGCCCGGCCCCTTGCAGCGCCATCTGCTGGATCACCCGGACCGCGTCGGCGCCTTCGGGCACGGTTTCCTGAAAGATCGTTTCGACCTTGTCACCGAACTCGGCCTCGACCGCCAGACGGCCCTGATCGTGCTGATAGGTCCAGCCGCCGTCGCCAACCGGCCCGACATAGATGAACCCGACCTTGAGCGGAGCATCCTGCGCCCGTGCCGGTGCCCCAAGGGCCGCCAGCATCGCGGCCGAAGCCCCCGTGGTCAGTAGTGTTCTGCGTTGCATCATTGTCGTCGTCTCCCGTTTTATGCCCGGTCCGTTTTGGCCGGATCGTGATGTTTTGCCCCTAGCGCGAGGCGTGGAAAATCTTGCCCAGCGATCCGGGGGCGCGCCCCGCCGAAATCAGCACTAGCACAAGGATTGTCGCGATATATGGCGACATCGCAAGGTATTCGACCGGAATTGGCACCCGCGCCCCCTGCAAATTGAACTGCAAGCCGGTCACGCCGCCGAAAAGATAGGCTCCGATGACCAGCCGCCCCGGTTTCCAGCTGGCGAACACCACAATGGCCAGCGCGATCCAGCCTGCCCCGGCGGTCATCCCGTCGGTCCACTGCGGCACGATCTTGAGGCTGATATAGGCCCCGCCAAGCCCGGCACAGGCACCGCCGAACATGATCGCCAGCAACCGCACACGGCGCACCGAATAGCCCAGGGCATGCGCCGCATCGTGGTTTTCGCCGACTGCCCGCAGGATCAGCCCGCCACGGGTGTATTTCAGGAACGCCCAGACCGCGAGGGTGATAGCCAGGCTGACATAAACCATCGGGTCATGCTGGAACAGGATCGGCCCCAGCACCGGAATATCGCCCAGCAGCGGAATGTCCCAATCGGGAAAATTCGGCGATTTGATCCCGTTGTAGCCTTGGCCCAGCAGCGCCGACAGCCCCAGCCCGAACAGGGTCAGCGCCAGTCCGGTGACCACCTGATTGGTCAGCAAGACCAGCACGAGGACGGCAAACAGGACCGACAGCGCCGCACCGCCCACCGCCGCGCCGATGAACCCCAGATAGGGCGACCCGGTATGATGCGCGATGATGAAGCCGCAGATCGCCCCGGTGATCATCATCCCCTCGACCCCGAGGTTCAGAACGCCCGCCCGTTCCACCACCAATTCGCCAATTGCGGCCAGCAGGATCGGGGTGGCGGCGACCATCAGCGAGGCCACCAGCAGGATCGGATTGATGACGGACAGGTCCATTATGCAGCGCCTTTCATGGCGAATTTGATCCGGTAGTTCGACAGCACATCAACCGCCAGCAGGAAAAACAGCAGCATTCCCTGAAACAACTGGATCGCCGCCGCAGGCAGGCCAAGGGTGAGCTGCGCCACCTCGCCGCCGATATAGGTCAGCGCCAGCAGCAGCCCGGCGAACAGGATGCCGACCGGATGCAGTCGGCCCAGAAAGGCGACGATGATCGCGGTGAACCCGTAACCGACATTGAAGTCGATGCTGATCTGGCCCGCCGGACCCGCCACTTCGAACATCCCCGCAGCGCCGGCCAGTGCGCCGGAAATCCCCATGCAGATCAACACGATCCGGGCCGGATTGACACCGGAAAACGCCGCTGCCCGTGGGCTTTGTCCGGCCAGGCGGACGTTGAACCCGAACTGGTGTTTAGCAAACAGCACATAGGCAAAGATCACCGCGATCAGCGCCGCGACGACGCCCCAGTGCATGCCGGTGCCCGCGATGATGTCGAGATTGCTGGCAGAGGGATATTGTTTCAGGTTCCGGCTGCCCGGAAACCCCATGCCTTCGGGATTGCGCAGCAGCCCCAACGCCATCGAGGCGAGGATTTTTTCGGCCACATAGACCAGCATCAGCGAGACCAGAATCTCGTTGGTCTGGAACCTGACCCGCAGGATCGCCGGGATCATCGCCCACAGCGTGCCGCCCGCCATTCCCGCGATGATCATCAGCGGAAAGATCAGAAAGCGCGCCTCGGTCGGGTAAAACGCCAGCCCCACCGCTGCGCCGCAGATCGCGCCGATGATGTACTGCCCCTCGGCGCCGATGTTCCAGATTCCGGCGCGAAATCCGAACGACAGGCCGACCGCGATCAGGATCAGCGGCCCGGCCTTGACCAGCAGTTGCGGCCGCGAGAATGACGCGAACTGGCCGAAAAGCGGATCCCAGAATATGGTGCGGATCGCCGTTACCGGTTCCTTGCCTAGGGCGGCAAACAGCGCCCCGCCGACGATCATCGTGATGATCACCGCCAGCACCGGCGTCGCGTAAATCCATGCCGTCGATGGCTGGGGTCGCTTTTCAAGCCTCAACATGGGCTACCTCCATATCGTGAGCGCCGCCCAGCATCAGGCCGATTTCATCGACCGTCAGACCTTGGGCCGGGCGGGGGGGCGACAAGCGGCCTTCGTTCAGGGCGGCAAAGCGGTCAGAGACTTCCATCAGTTCATCCAAGTCCTGACTGATGACGATCACCGCCGCGCCCTGTTGGGCAAGGTCGAGCAAGGCCTGTCTGATTGACGCCGCCGCTGCCGCATCGACGCCCCATGTCGGCTGGTTGACGATCAGCACCTTGGGGTCTTGCAGGATTTCCCGCCCGATGACGAATTTCTGCAAGTTGCCGCCCGACAGGGCGCGCGCCGTCGTGCCGGGGCCGGGGGTACGCACGTCGAATGCAGAGATGATTTCCTCGGCGAATGAGCGGGCCTTGGCGAATTGCAGGAAACCGTTCCGTGCCAGACCCTTGCGGACCACACCTGTCAGGATCGCATTCTCGGTCAGCGACATATCCGGGCTGGCCGCATGGCCGTTGCGTTCTTCGGGGGCGGCGGACAGGCCGAGGGCGCGGCGCATGTTCGGATTGTGCTGGCCGATCGGCGCGCCGTTCAACATGACCATGTCGCGCCCGGTCCGCATTTCGCCCGACAAGGCGGCAACCAGTTCGTCCTGCCCGTTGCCCGCCACGCCACCGATGCCCAGAATTTCTCCAGCCCGGACCGCGACGTTGATATCTTTCAGCGCGGTGCCGAACTGGTGCGGCGCCGGGGCGGTCAGCCCCTTGAGTTGCAGAACCACCTCGCCGGGTGCATGGGTGTCGCGCGAGGGGACGTGCAGGATGCTGCCGACCATCTTTTCAGCCATGTCGCGGGCCGATGTTTCGCGCGGATCGCAGGTGCCGACGTTCTTGCCAAGGCGCAGGATCGTCGCGTGTTCGCACATGCTGCGGATTTCTTCGAGCTTGTGTGAGATATAGAGGATGGCGGTGCCCTCGGCCGAGAGCTTGCGCAGGGTTTCGAACAGGATCTGGACCTCTTGCGGGGTCAGCACAGAGGTCGGTTCGTCCATGATCAGCAGCTTGGGGTCTTGCAGCAGGCAGCGGATGATCTCGACCCGCTGACGTTCGCCTGCCGAGAGTTCACCGACGATCCGATCAGGGTCGAGCGGCAACCCGTAATTTTCGGACACGTCGCGGATTTTCGCCGCCAGATCGCC
Organism: Rhodobacterales bacterium; assembly: GCA_038323615.1. GTDB lineage: Bacteria > Pseudomonadota > Alphaproteobacteria > Rhodobacterales > Rhodobacteraceae > JBBKXP01. Next base: position 8,397 of record JBBQHC010000098.1, read on the forward strand.
CATTTTCGGCGGGTTTTCCATGCCAAGGGCGATGTTTTCGGCGACATTCAGCGCGTCGAACAGCGAAAAGTGCTGGAACACCATCGCGATGCCTGCCGCTCGCGCCGCCCTCGGGTCGGCCGGAGCAAAGGGCTGGCCCAGCAGCGTCATCGTGCCCGCGTCCGGCTTGACCAGCCCGTAGATCGCTTTCACCAGCGTCGATTTTCCGGCGCCGTTTTCACCCAGCAGCGCGTGAACCTCTCCCACCCCAATATCGAACGTCACATCGCTGTTGGCGATGACCCCCGGATAGCCCTTGGTGATGCCGTTGATGGCAAGCAGCGTATCTCTCATGCCGACATATCCTTGCGAATTGCGGTTTGGCCTGCCTGTAGCAGACGGCTGGCGACCCCGATGGCAATGGCTTGGGGATGTTTGCCAAGGGTCGGGTCGCCGATCGGGCAGGTGATCCGGGCGATCTGGTCGGCGGCATGGCCAAGGGCGGTCAGGCGGCTGCGGAACCGCGCCCATTTGCTCGCTGATCCGATCAGACCGACGCTGGCAAAGCGGTGATTCAACAGGGCGTGGCACAGCCGCAGGTCAAGGTCGTGACTGTAGGTCAGGATCAGATGCGCCGCGTTTGCCGGAGCGTGACGGACCATCAGCGAAGGATCGGTGGCGACGACCGGGGTCACGGTGTCGGGGATCGCGTCGGGAAAGCGGTTGGCGGCAGTATCGACCCAGGTGATCGCGTAATCGGGCAGCTGGTGCAGGACGTTGACCAGTGCGCGGCCTACGTGGCCTGCGCCGTAAATCCACAAGGGCCGACGGGGCGCGGTTTCCGCCTCGATCAACCAGCCGTCGATGGTTAGCGGCGGGCTGCCGGGGGCGATGCGCCGGGCCTTGCGGGCGACCCCGGCGGGGATCTCGGTCTGGCCGTTCAAAGACCGGACATAAGGGAAATCGCGGGGCAGGGTGGTGGCGTCAAAGGCTTCCCAGACCAGCGTCACCGATCCGCCGCAGCATTGTCCAAGCGCAGGGCCAAGCGGCAAGGTCCGGTGCATCCGGGTGCGACCGGTCGCCAGCATGTCGCGGCTTTCGGCGATGGCGCGGAACTCAAGCTCGCCGCCGCCGATGGTCCCTGACTGGCCGTCGGACCAGACCAGCATTGACGTGCCTGCGCCCCTTGGGGCCGACCCGGCAACCCGGGTGACCAGCAAGCGAACGACCACGCCGTGATTGGCTACGGCGGTTTGCAATTCGTGTAGGTCAAAGCTCATGACGCCACCCGCTTGGCCGCGTAATAGACCCGTTCGGCGGTCGCGGGGGCATCGAGTGCCGAATAGGTGTCGCCGCAAGCCGCCACCGCGTCAGACAGCGCCAGAAACGCCGAAATGCCCAGCATGAACGGCGGTTCGCCCACAGCTTTGGACCGATAGACCGTTTCGACCGGGTTGTCGCGATCCCACAGGGCGACATTGAATACCGGCGGGCGATCCGAACAGGCGGGGATTTTGTAGGTCGAGGGCGCGTGGGTGCGCAGCCGCCCCGCGTCGTCCCAGACCAGTTCCTCGGTCGTCAGCCAGCCCGCACCTTGGACATAGGCGCCTTCGATCTGGCCGATGTCCAGCGCCGGGTTCAGCGATTTGCCGGTATCATGCAGGATGTCGGTGCGCAGGATGCGGTTTTCCCCGGTCAGTGTGTCGATCGCGACTTCGGTCACGGCGACGCCTTGGGCGAAGTAAAAGAATGGCCTGCCATGCCCCTTGATCCGGTCCCAGCTGAGTCCCGGTGTCTTGTAGAATCCGGTGGCCGATAGGCTGACGCGGTTCTGGTAGCAGGTCGCTGCGGCTTTGGCGAATTCCATGACTTCGGCCCCGACATGCACCTTGCCATCGCCAAAACGCACCTTGTCGGGCGTCGTCTGGTGCAGGTCGGCAAGGCATTCGGCCATCCGGTCGCGGATCGTATCGCAGGCAATTTGCGCGGCCATGCCGTTCAGGTCCGACCCGCTGGACGCTGCCGTGGCGGACGTATTCGGCACCTTGGCGGTATCCGAGGCGGTGATCTTGACCAGCGCCGCATCGACCCCGAACCGCGCCGCCGCGACCTGCGCGACCTTCTGGAACAGGCCCTGTCCCATCTCGGTGCCGCCGTGGTTCAGGTGGATCGACCCGTCCTGATAGACATGCACCAGGGCCCCCGCCTGATTGAGGTGGGTCAGGGTGAAACTGATCCCGAACTTGACGGGGCAAAAGGCGATTCCGCGCTTCAAGATTGGATTTGAGCTATTCCATTCGGCAATTGTCGCCTTTCGAGCGTGATAATCGCAGGTTTTCAAAAGCTCCGCAGTCATGTCGTGGAGGATGAAATCAGTGACTTCCATGCCGTAAGGCGTCGTGTTCACTGCCCCGTCGCGCACGGGCCCCGGCGTAACGACCGTCTGCGCACCGCGCGAGGCAAGGTCGGTGTGATCGCTTTGGCGCAGCGTCCCCTCGGGGTGGGCGGGCTGTGTGGGCTGGTGGCCGCCGGGCGCATAGTAGTTGGCAACGCGCACCGCGACCGGGTCCAGCCCCAGATCATGCGCGATATGATCCATCACCCGCTCGATCCCCAGAACGCCTTGCGGGCCACCGAACCCGCGAAAGGCAGTGGCGCTTTGGGTATTGGTTTTCAGCCGGTGCGAGGTGATCCGCGCGGTCGGCAGCAGATAGGCGTTGTCGGCGTGCAGCATGGCGCGGTCGGCGACAGGGATCGTCAGATCAAGCGCCCAACCGCCGCGCGTCATCTGGGTGAAATCGACGCCCAGCAAGTGTCCGGCGTCATCAAAGCCGACCGTATAATCGATCAGGAAATCGTGCCGCTTGCCGGTGATCGTCATGTCGTCGTCGCGGTCGTAACGCATCTTGCAGGGCTTGCCGGTGGCGCGGGCGGCGACGGCGCAAGCCACCGCCAAGGCGTTGCCTTGCGATTCCTTGCCACCAAAGCCGCCGCCCATCCGGCGGATTTCGACCCGGACGGCGTTCATCGGCAGGCCCAAAGCCTCGGCCACTTTATGCTGAATCTCGGTCGGGTGTTGGGTGGAAGAATTGACGATCATATCGCCGCCCTCTTGCGGCAGGGCCAATGCGGCCTGGC
>JBBQHC010000099.1:0-11471 GCA_038323615.1 Rhodobacterales bacterium
CACCCTCGGGCTGATCGACGCCTTGCGCCTTTGCCACGGCGCGGCGTTCATCATTGGCGGCAAAAATAGCGAACGCCGTCTGCTGTCCGCTGGCCGACCGCTGATAGCCCGCCAGCGCGGTCACGAAATCGAGCGTCCCGGTCTTGGCGACCACGGCCCCCGCGAATTCGCGCAACAGATCGCCTTGCGTATCCAGCATCGCGATACGCTTTAACAGCGGGCGCAGCGCCGCAGGCACCCCCGGCGCGGTCAGCAGACGCACCATGTCGCCAGCCGAAATATGCGACGCATCGCTGAGGCCCGAATGATCGGCACAGACGAGCTGCGCCCCCGCCTTGGCCCGCGCCCATATTTCCATCCCCAATGCCGAGGTGCGCTGCCCCCGCGCCTGCCCGGTGCGGGCCCGCGTCGCGGTCAGGCCCAGAACCTCGGCCGTGAGGTTCGTTGAATATTTCAACATATCGCGCAGGATCTCGGTCAAAACCGGGCTTTCGTGCCGCGCGATTTCGCGGCCTTCGGGCTGGTCCGGCACAACGACGGCCAAGGGCAAGGTGACCCCGGCTGACCGCGCCACGGTTCGAAAAACGTCACCCGCATAGGCCCCCGGAAACCGCACCGGCAACTGGCGCGATCCGGCGTTGCCCAGCGCCGCACGCGCCACCGTCCAGTCATCGCGCCCGCCACCGTCGCGGTAGGTGAACAGGGGTGCGGCGCGATCCACCACTTCGACCCGCGCCATGCTGACAGCGGGCACAACTGTTTCAGATCGGGCGTCCATCGTCACGCCATAGTCGCTCCCCTCGCGTTTCCACGCGAAATTGACCCGGTTGAAATTCAGGTTCAGCCCCGACAGCGCCGGGTTATAGCCGAAATGATCCAACTGCCCCGGTTCAAGCTCGTTCAGATAGGGCAGCGCGCCTTCCCAGACCAGAAACCGGCCGGTGATCCCGGTCACCCCGGCGGTCCGCAGATCACTGGCCAGCGTCACCAGATCGTCGGTGACAAGCTGCGGATCGCCGCCACCCGCCAGCACCAAATCGCCCTGCACGATGCCATCGACCGTCGGTCCGGTCGTCAGAACCCGCGTCGCGAACCGGAATCCGCGCCCCAATGCGTCAAGCGCATACAAGGCCGTCACCGTCTTCATCACCGACGCGGGCGGCAGGGTGACATCGGCGGCGTGCGACTCCAGAACCGAACCGTCGCGCAGATCGGCAAGAACGAACCCGACCGTCCCGCCCAGATCGGCCTGCGCCACCATATCGGCGGTGGACGGGCGGGACAGGGGGCGCAGAGTCGGGGTAGTTGTGGCGACCGCCTGCACTGCCCGCACCCGCGGACGCGGCGATTGCCCCGGCGCATCGGCCAGGGCCAATGTCGCCGCCGACGACCACAGCCCGGCAAGGGCCGCACGGCGATTGAAAAGCGCGTTCATCGCCATTCTCTAGCCCGGTTCACCCGGGTGCATCAACGGCCCCGGCTTCACGATTTCGCCGGTCCGCCCCATGCGCCCTGCGCCCGAATGGCGCTGGACGACTGATCGGACATCGGCAGGTTGATGAAACACCACGCCGGGGCGGGCATCCGGCCCAACAAAGCCGACGCATGGCCCGGCAGGCGATACCGCTGATAGACTTCCGCCGCCTTGGACAACCGCGCCGATATGCGGTCGCCGGGGCGGGCAACGACGCCGACGGGCACGTTGTCGATGATCGCCCGCCAGTCCTGCCAGCGATGAAACTGCGCCAGATTGTCGGCCCCCATCAGCCAGACAAAGCGGACGCGCGGATAAAGGTCGCGCAAACGGGCCAGCGTTTCGGCAGTGTAACGGGTGCCAATCTGTGCCTCGATATCCGTCACCGTGACGCGCGGACCGCGCATCAGTGCGCGCGCCGCAGCCAGCCGGTCGGCCAGCGGCGCCGGACCGCGCGATTTCAGCGGATTACCCGGACTAACCAGCCACCACACCCGGTCCAGCCCAAAGCGCGTCAGCGCCGCGCGGGTAATTTGCACATGCCCGCCGTGGGCCGGATCGAACGACCCGCCCAGCAGGCCCACCACCTGCCCGTCGCCCGCCACCGGAAACCCCGTTTTCATGGCTTGTTCACGCCTCGGACGACTGCGCCCACAGGTTGATCTGTTCCTCATCGGCATAGGTGTCGATCTGGGCCAGTTCGTCGGCGGTAAAGTCCAGATTGGCGACCGCCCCGGCGCAATCGACGACCTGTTCGGGCTTGGACGCGCCGATCAGGGCGGTCGTGATCCCGCCATCGCGCAGCACCCAGGCAATCGCCATCTGGGCGAGGGTCTGGCCCCGGCCAGCCGCGATGTCATTCAGCTTGCGGATATTGGCGATGGTCTTGTCCGACAGCATCTTGGGGTCCAGCGATTTGCCCTGCAGCGCACGCCCCGCCGTCACGCCGCCCAGATACTTTTTGGTCAGCATCCCCTGGGCCAAGGGCGTAAAGGCAATCGACCCGACGCCGAGTTCGGCCAGCGTGTCCTTGAGCCCGTCTTTTTCGACCCAGCGATTCAGCATGTTATAGCTGGGCTGGTGGATCAGACAGGGGGTGCCCAGATCGTTCAGGATCGCCACGGCCTCGCGGGTGCGTTCGGAATTATACGACGAAATCCCGGCGTAAAGGGCGCGACCCGACCGCACGATGTGATCCAGCGCACCCATCGTTTCTTCGAGCGGGGTATCGGGGTCGAACCGATGCGAATAGAAGATGTCGACGTAATCCAGCCCCATCCGTTTCAGCGACTGATCGCAGGAGGCGATCAGATATTTGCGGCTGCCCCATTCGCCATAGGGGCCGTTCCACATCTCGTAGCCAGCCTTGGAACTGATGATCAGCTCGTCACGCAAACCCGCGAAATCCTCGGCCAGTATGGATCCAAAGGCATGTTCGGCAGAGCCCGGCGGCGGGCCATAGTTGTTGGCCAGATCGAAATGGGTGATGCCGTGATCGAACGCCGTGCGGCAGATTGCGCGTTTCACCTCGTGCGGAGTGTCGCCGCCGAAATTGTGCCACAGGCCAAGGCTGACCGCGGGCAGCTTCAGACCTGACCGGCCACAGCGGCGATACACCATCCGGTCATAGCGATTTTCTGCGGGGACATACGACATGACGCTCTCCTGATTTGGGCAACTGATTTGGGCAACTGATTTGGGCACCGGTCCGGCCACGCGGCATCATCCACGGGCGGGCCGGGTTGTAAAGCGCGCCCACCATTGAACCCCTGCCCCAACGCCACTAGGAAGGGCGCGTTCACCGCAAGCGGAGCGCTTCACATGGCCAGCTATCAGTATGTCTATTTCATGGATGGGGTATCGAAAACCTATCCCGGCGGCAAAAAGGTGTTCGAGAACATCCGCCTGAATTTCCTGCCGGGCGTCAAGATCGGCGTCGTCGGGGTCAACGGCACCGGTAAATCGACGCTGATGCGGATCATGGCCGGCCAAGACAAGGATTTCGCCGGCGAAGCCTGGGCAGCTGAAGGCGCCCGCGTCGGCTATTTGCCGCAGGAGCCCGAGTTGGATGCGTCGCTGAACGTGCGCGAAAACGTCATGCTGGGGGTCGCGCCGAAAAAGGCGATTCTGGACCGCTACAACGAACTCGCGATGAACTATTCCGACGAAACCGCCGACGAGATGGCGCAGTTGCAGGACGAGATCGACGCTCAGAACCTCTGGGATCTGGACGCCCAGATCGACGTGTCGATGGAGGCCCTGCGCTGCCCCCCCGACGACGCCGATGTGACGACGCTGTCGGGCGGTGAAAAACGCCGCGTGGCGCTTTGCAAGTTGCTACTTGACGCTCCCGATATGCTGCTGCTGGACGAACCGACCAACCATCTGGACGCCGAAACAATCGCTTGGCTACAAAACCATCTGGTTGATTACAAAGGTACAATCCTGATCGTCACCCACGACCGCTATTTCCTTGACGCAATCACCAGCTGGATTCTGGAACTCGATCGTGGCTCGGGCATCCCGCACGAGGGCAATTATTCTTCGTGGCTCGAGGCCAAGGCGAAACGGCTGGAACGCGAAGGTAAAGACGACAAATCGAAACAGCGCACGCTGGAACGCGAATTGGAATGGATGCGGCAAGGTGCCAAGGCCCGGCAAGCCAAATCCAAGGCCCGGATTTCCGCCTATAACGACCTTGCCAACCAGTCCGAGCGCGAAAAGATGGGCCGCGCCCAGATCATCATCCCCAACGGCCCGCGTCTGGGGAACAAGGTGATCGAGGTGACCGACCTGAAAAAACACATGGGCGACAAGCTGTTGATTGAGGGACTAAGTTTCGACCTGCCCCCCGGCGGCATCGTCGGCGTGATCGGCCCGAACGGCGCCGGCAAATCGACGCTGTTTTCGATGCTGACGGGTCAGGCGGAACCAGATTCCGGCACCGTCGAATACGGCGATACTGTGAAACTGTCCTATGTGGACCAGTCGCGCGACGCTTTGGCGGCAGGGGCGACCGTCTGGGAAGAAATCACCGGCGGCGCGGAGATCATCGAACTCGGCGACGCCTCGATGAACTCCCGCGCCTACTGTTCGGCCTTCAACTTCAAGGGCGGCGACCAGCAGAAAAAGGTCGGGTCATTGTCGGGGGGCGAACGCAACCGGGTTCATATGGCGAAGCTGTTGAAATCAGGCGGCAACGTGCTGCTGCTTGACGAACCGACGAACGATCTGGACGTGGAAACGTTGCGGGCGTTGGAAGACGCCTTGGTCGATTTCGCCGGCTGCGCCGTGGTGATCTCGCACGACCGGTTCTTCCTCGACCGGATCTGCACGCATATTCTTGCGTTCGAAGGCGACGCCCACGTCGAGTGGTTTCAAGGCAACTTTGCCGACTATGAAGAAGACAAGAAACGCCGATTGGGCGCGGATGCGCTGGAGCCGAAACGGGTGAAGTTCAAAAAATTTGTGAGGTAGAGATGGCTTTCAAAATCACCGCAACGACACTGTTTGCCGTTTTTCTTGCATATGCGGCAGAGGCCGAAGGTGGCATCGACTTTGCCAGCATGCCGCTGGGTTGCAGCTGGGTCACTCAATACTCAAATGGAAATGTATGGCGAGAGACCTATTTTGCCAAAGAGCCAAACGCCTACATCACGTCGATACGGGAAGAACAAAACAAAAATCCTGTCAGTCAGATCCGCTTTTCCCTGGACGGACACATGACACAGCGGAATTGGGCGAATGGACAATGGGAGACTTTTGCGCCGTTCAGTTGCTTCAATCAGGTAGGAAGCTGTCGCTCCCGCTTTCGGAACTCTGACGGTGACGACTTTACGATCCTGAATCGCACGCAGGTGTCCGGTGACACCTACAGCGTTACTGCGAGAGTTCAGAACGGCGACACCTTTCCGCCGGAAGGGTACAGGATCGGGCCGTTCGGGATGTCCATTCAGAATTGGTCAACAAACTATTCGTCGCAAGTGACAAAATTCGAAAACTGCGCCTTGCCGGGATCCTGAGATCCGGACACGCGGTGTGACGCTTGGGTGATCCGACTCGGCCCGATCCGTACTACTATGGCACTACCAAAGCCAGTCTGCTGCGCCGCAACCCCAAGCAAATCTTGCCCGCACAGCGCAAGCGAGATGCTTCGACAAAGCCGCCGCACCCTGCGGCGGTTTTGCTGTGCGGGGTCGGGAACCGATCCGGCTGTTCGACGTTGAACCTGACAGTTCAACAAGGAACCACATCATGAGCACACTTCTCCTCATCATCCTCGTCCTTCTCGTCATCGGCGCCCTGCCGACCTGGGGTTATTCGCGCGGCTGGGGCTATTTTCCCTCGGGGGGCCTCGGGCTCGTTCTCCTGATCCTGCTCATCCTCGCTCTGATGGGCCGCATCTGACGGCAGATTTTGGCCGATCAGGACCGGATCGGCGGCAATGCCTTGCATTTCCCCGGCCGATACCTTAATTGACCTCTCGCGAACGTTATTCTACTCGACCAAAGTCTTCCTTCACCGGCGACCGTCACTCGATCTAGCACTGACCAAGCCACGGCTGCCGCACCCTGCGGGCAGTACACTAGAAGGAAGACATGACATGGCCACTGGCACAGTCAAATGGTTCAACACCACCAAAGGCTTCGGCTTTATCGCTCCCGATGGCGGCTCCAAGGACGTTTTCGTCCACATCTCTGCTGTCGAGCGGTCCGGCCTGACCGGCCTGCGCGATGACCAGAAGGTCACGTTCGACATCGAAGCTGGCCGCGACGGCCGCGAATCGGCGATCAACCTCAAGCTGGCCTAAGCCGCTTTTGGACCGAATCGAAAGGGCGCGCGGGCAACCGTGCGCCCCTTTTCACATACGTTATCTGAACATCGAACGGACGCCCCGCAGGGCGCCCACGACGACATCAGTCTGCCAGAATGAACGTCACCCGCATGACGACGCGGTATTCTTCGACCTTACCGTCCTTGACGGTGACCTTCTGGTCAGAGACCCAGGCCCCGGTGATCCCTTTGAGCGTCTTTGACGCCCGCTTGATCCCCTTTTTCATCGCATCATCGAACGATTCCGTGGACGAGGCGATGATTTCGGTAACTTTTGCAACTGACATGGCAGTTCCTTTCACTGGATTGATGCCCCACCCTAGGCCGCGCCCCGGCTAAGGTCCACCTACCGCGTGGCGCGTTGGGCAAGCGCAAGCACCAGCGGCCCGATCACCGCCACGTTAGCGGCGACACCTTCCTTGTTGGGGTGGATTCCATCGGCCTGCATGTAGTCGCGCACCCGCGCCTGCGATCCTGCCGCATCCAACTGGCCGCGATAAAAGGTATCGAGCAGCGGCACATCGTATTTCGCCGCCAGATCGACATACATCGCATCGAACGCTGCCTTGAAGTCGGGGCCATAATTGCCCCCCGACAGCAGCCCGATCAACAAGACATCGACCCCCGCCGCCTGCGTTGAGGCCAAGATGCCATCCAGATTGGCGCGACTGACCGCAGGATCGATCCCGCGCAGGAAATCGTTGCCACCCAGCGCCACGATCATGCCGTCGACATCGGGCGTCAGCGTCCAGTCAACGCGGGACAGACCCCCTGCCGTCGTGTCGCCGGACACCCCCGCATTGACGATCTTCACATTGGCGCCCTGTGCATCCAGCCAGGCCTGCAACTGCGGCACGAACCCGTCGCCCTGCGGCAACCCATACCCGGCGGTCAGGCTGTCGCCCAAGGCGGCGATGGTCACAGGTTCGGCATTCGCCGCCCCGACCCCGACAATCAGCGCAATCAAAGGGTTGCGCACCCCACGCACCGCCCCATATCCAAGGGCACGCCCCCAGCCAAAGGCCGCCCTCATGCCCGCACCGATCCTGTCGCTGACCGACGCCGCGCTGTCCCTGATGGGCAATGCCGGGCGGGTCGATATCCTGTCGGGGATCACGCTGGACGTGGTGCAGGGCGAAACCCTGGGGTTGGTCGGGCCTAGTGGATCGGGCAAATCGTCACTCCTCATGCTTATGGGCGGACTGGAACAGGCCACCGGCGGCACCGTTACCGCGCTGGGCCAAGACCTGACCGCGATGGACGAGGACGGTCTGGCCCGGTTTCGTCGGGATAATATGGGTGTGGTGTTCCAGTCTTTCCACCTGATCCCGACTATGACCGCGCTGGAAAACGTCGCAACCCCGCTGGAGCTGGCGGGCCATCACGATGCCTTTACCCGTGCCGCGGCGGAACTGGAGACTGTCGGGCTGGCCAACCGCGCTGACCATTACCCGGCGCAACTGTCGGGCGGCGAACAGCAACGGGTGGCCTTGGCCCGCGCCAGTGCCCCGCGCCCGAAAATCCTGCTGGCCGACGAACCGACCGGCAACCTTGACGAAGCCAATGGCAGCGCGATCATCGACCTGCTGTTTGGTCTGCGCGACCGCCACGGCGCGACCCTGATCATGGTCACCCATGCCGACGATCTGGCACGGCGCTGCGACCGGATTGTGCGCCTGCGCGATGGACGCATCGACATGGCCAGCGCTGGCGCCATCACCGGGGCCACAGCAAAGGCCGCCGAATGAGCCTTGCTATTTCCGCCCGATTTGCCCGGCGCGAACTGCGCGGGGGTCTGCGCGGGTTCCGGATCTTTCTCGCTTGCCTCGCCCTCGGGGTGGCCGCCATCGCCGCGGTCGGCACCGTGCGCGCCGGGATCGAGGCGGGGCTGACCCGCAATGGTGCCGCCCTGCTGGGGGGCGACGCCGAGATCGAACTGACCTACCGCTATGCCAGCGACGCCGAACTGGCGTTCATGAACCAGATCGCCGACCGGGTGTCGGAAACCGTCGATTTCCGCTCGATGGTGGTCGTCACACGGGGCGAGGATACCGAACGCGGCCTGACGCAGGTGCGCGCCGTCGATGACCTGTATCCGCTGATCGGCGCGGTCACGCTGGCCCCCGACATGCCGCTCGCCAAGGCGTTCAAGGGGGCGAAGGGCCTGCCCGGCGCGGTGATCGAACAGGCCCTCGCCGACCGTCTGGCGCTGCAACCCGGCGATACCTTCCGGCTGGGCACCCAGGATTTCATCCTCTCTGCCATCCTTGCCACATATCCCGACAATGGCACGGGCGGTTTCGGCCTTGGGCCACGCAGTCTTGTGCTGACCCGCGACCTTGCCAACTCCGGTCTGATCACCGAAGGCACGCTGTTTTCGACCAATTACCGCCTCGACCTGCCGCAAGGCGCAGACCTTGCCGGGTTGAAAACTAAGGCCGAAACGCAATTTCGCGATAGCGGGCTGCGCTGGCACGACAGTCGGCGGGGCGCTGGCGGGGCGCAAAGCTTTGTCGACCGGATCGGCGCCTTCCTGATCCTTGTCGGACTGTCCGGGCTGGCGGTCGGCGGCGTTGGCGTGTCAGCGGCGGTGCGCGCCTATCTCGCGTCGAAAACCGGCGTTATCGCCACGTTGAAGACCCTTGGCGCGACCCGCCGGATCATTTTCCAGACCTATTTCATCCAGATCGGCGTCCTGACCGTGATCGGCATCACCCTTGGCCTGATCCTTGGTTCCGCGCTGCCCCTCCTGTTTGCGCCACTGATCGCCGCCAGCCTGCCGATCCCGACCGAGTTTACCCTCTACCCCGCACCGCTGGTCGAGGCCGCCCTTTATGGCACCCTCGCGGCGCTGATCTTTACCCTCTGGCCGCTGGCCCGCACCGAAGACATCCGCGCTGCCACCCTTTTCCGCGACGCTTTTGCGACCAGCCGCCGCCTGCCCGCGCTCCGCTACTTGATCGCCACCGCCGCGCTGATCGCGGCGCTGATCGGGGCGGCGATCTGGCTGACCGGCACCGCGTTTCTGACACTCTGGATGGCGGGCGGGATCACCGGGGCGCTGGTCATCCTGACGCTGGCCGCGCTGCTGATCCGCGCCTTCGCCCGCGCCGGTCGCACGGCAGCGCGCGGTCGTCCCGCCCTGCGTCTCGCCTTGGGTGCAATTGGCGCGAGGGGTGGCGAATCAACCTCGGTCGTCCTCTCCCTCGGCCTCGGTCTTGCCGTGCTGGCAGCGGTCGGCCAGATCGACGGCAACCTGCGCACCGCCTTTGCGGACGAATTGCCAGCCATCGCTCCCAGCTATTTCTTCGTCGATATCCAGCCCGACCAGATCGATGGTTTCAAAGCCCGGCTCGCCGCTGACCCGGCCGTCACAAGAACCGAGGCCGCACCGATGCTGCGCGGCGTCATCACCCGGATCAATGGGCGACCGGCAGAGGAAGTGGCAGGCGGCAGTTGGGTTCTGCACGGCGACCGTGGCGTCACCTATGCTGACGCGATGCCGCCGAATACGGCCATCACCGAAGGCAAATGGTGGCCCGAAAATTACGACGGCCCGCCGCTGCTGAGCTTTTCTGACGAAGAAGCCCGCGAAATCGGCCTGAAAATCGGTGACACGGTGACGGTCAACATCCTTGGGCGTGACATCACCGCGACCATCGCCAGCTTTCGGCAGGTCAATTTCGAGAGCGCCGGGATCGGGTTCGTCATGGCGATGAATGCCGCCGCCTTGCAGGGCGCGCCGCACACATGGATCGCCACGGTCTATGCCGACCAGGCCGCCGAAGGGCGCATTCTGCGCGACCTCGCCAACGCTTATCCCAACATCACCGCCATCGCGATCCGCGACGCGATCACCCAGGTCGCCGACCTGGTCGCCGGGATCGCCGCCGGGGTGCGCTATGGGGCGCTGGCGACGCTGCTCACCGGCTTCCTTGTACTGATCGGCGCGGCGGCGGCGGGCGAACAGGTCCGGACTTACGAGGCGGCAGTGCTGAAAACGCTCGGTGCAACGCGCGGCCGCATTCTTTACAGTTTTGCACTGCGTGCGGCGTTGCTGGGTGCTGGTGCGGGCATCGTCGCGCTCGGCGCGGGGATGTTAGGCGGTTGGGCGGTGACGACCTACATCATGGAAAACACATACAAGATCATCTGGGGCAACGCCCTTTGGATCGTCCTTGGCGGGATCATCGCCACCATGCTGGCGGGCCTCGGGTTCGCGCTGCGCTCGCTCAATGCCAAACCGGCGCAGGTGCTGCGCGGGCGCGAATGACCGACCCGCAGTTTTTCGGCTACGGCTCTTTGGTCAATCTGGCGACACATGCCTATAGCGACCCGCGTCCGGCGACGTTGACCGGTTGGCGGCGGATCTGGCGCCATTCAACGCTACGACCCGTGGCCTTCCTGTCGGTCGAACCCGACCCCGATTCCACAATCAACGGCATCGTCGCGCGGGTGCCCGGTGGCGATTGGGCGGCGTTGGACCTGCGCGAACACGCCTACCTGCGGCGCGACGTCACGCATCTGATCACCCACCCAACCCCGCAGCACCCGACAGCGGTTTATGCGGTCGATGCCGGCATCCTCGCCCCGCCCAGCACCGCGCATCCGATCCTGCTCAGCTACATCGACGTCGTGGTGCAGGGCTATCTGCGGCTATATGGCCCCGAAGGTGCGGCGCATTTCTTTGCCACCACCCACGGCTGGGACGCAGCGATCAAAAACGACCGCGCTGCCCCTGTCTATCCGCGCAGCCAGACGCTCGACGCCAGTGAAACGGCCATCGTCGACCGCGCCCTGAAAATGCTCGGCTGCCGGATCGCCTGACCCCAATTTTCACTTTGCAATAACAACTCCCGCCGGAGGCTCCGGCGCAAGCCGGACTAAACGCGCGGTTTCACCTGCAACAGCGGCATCACATCGGCCATCTCGGGCCCCCGTTCGCGCCCCGTCACGGCCTTGCGCAGCGGCATGAACAGCCCCTTGCCTTTGCGCCCGGTCGCCTCTTTGACGGCCCCGGTCCAGTCGGCCCATGTGGCCTCGGAATAGGGCGGTTCGCCCAGCATCCCAAAGGCCTGCGCGATGAAATCGGCGTCCTCCGGGTCGACCAGCGCCTTGCCCCCATCGCGGAACAATTCCCACCACGCGCCCATGTCGCCCAGCA
>JBBQHC010000100.1:0-11309 GCA_038323615.1 Rhodobacterales bacterium
CGCGACACTCTGAAAGATCAGGAAGCGCGGGCGCTTGCGACGATTGACACTCTGTCGGGGCGGATCGACCAGCTGGCGCGCGACATCGACCGCGAGGCGGGGCTGAACAAGGACGCTGGCGAAACCATCGCGCGGCTGGAATGGGAAAACACCGAAATCGGCAAGGCCATGCACGGCCACGACGACCGCCTGTCAGCTGCACAGGCCGAGGCGCATAATGCCGCCGCGATCCTGCAAGCCCGCGAAGACGACCTGAGCCAGCTGACCGAAGACGTCGCCCGCCTTGCTGCCCGGCATCAATCGGCGCAGCGCCTGCTGGATGACAACCGCACGACTCTGGCCAAATCCGAAACCGAAGCAACCCGCGCCAAGGCGGCGATGGCCGAGGCCCAGACGACACTGACCCGCGCCGAAACAGATTTCGCTACCGCCGGGGCCGCCGAACAACAGGCCCTGAAAACTGCCGCCAATGCCGAGGCGACGCTGACCGAGGCCGAAGCCGCCCGCGCCGCGACCCAAGACCGCGAGGCCGACGCCCGCGCCCAAAGGTCCGCCGCCGAGGGCGAAGCAAACGCGTTGCGGGCCGAGGTCGCAGCACTCGCTCGTCTGGTCCAGCGCGATACGACCGAAGGCGGTCAGGTGATGGACCTTCTTAGCGTCCAAAGCGGCTATGAAAAGGCGCTGGGCGCGGCCCTTGCCGACGATCTGCGTGCCCCCGCCATCGCCGCCGACGCCAAATCCGGCTGGGCCACTCTGCCCGCCTACGCGACGCCTCAACCCCTGCCCGAAGGGGTCAGGGCGCTGACCAACTACGTCACCACGCCCGACGTCCTGTCGCGCCGCATCGGTCAGGTCGGGCTGGTCGATGCCGCCGACGGACCGCGCCTGCAATCGGGGTTGAAACCGGGGCAGCGGCTGGTCAGCATCGACGGCGATCTGTGGCGCTGGGACGGTTTTCGCGCTGGCGCCGAAGATGCGCCCTCCGCCGCAGCCCTGCGCCTGCAACAGCTGAACCGGCTGGTCGAACTGAAACGCGACCTCGAAGAAGTCTCGGCAACCGCCCAAGGTGCCGCGCAGGCCCACGACGTGTTGACGAAACGCCTTGCCGATCTGACCGCCGCCGATCAGGCCGCCCGTGGTGCCCGCCGCGCTGCCGATCAGCTGGTCGCCGACGCCGCCCGCGCCCTGTCCCGCGCCGAGGCGGATCGCAACCTGACCCAAGGCAAGCTGGAATCGCTGGCGCTGGCTGTCAAACGCCACGAAGACGAGGCGATGGCGGCCCGCAAAGCGCTGACCGAAGCCGAAAAGGCGCTGGGCGGTCTGGGTGACCTCGACGCCGCCCGCACTGGTGTCGACGACATCAAGATGACCGTCGAGGCGGCGCGGATCACCATGATGTCGCGCCGCTCCGGTGCCGACGAATTGCGCCGCGAGGGCGAGGCGCGGGTGCGGCGCACGCAGGAGATCGCCAAGGAAATCAGCGGCTGGCGGCACCGGCTGGACACTGCCAGCAAACGCTCTGCAGAATTGGAAATGCGCAAGGCGGAAACTGAAACCGAACTGGCGGAAGCCACCAAAGCCCCCGCCGACATCGCTGCCCAGCGCAGCGAACTCGCCAATGCGATCGACGTGGCAGAAACCCGGCGCAAGGCCGCCGCTGACACCCTCGCCACAGCCGAAACCACCCTGCGCGAGGCAGCGATGGCGGAACGCGACACCGAACGGCTGGCGTCAGAGGCCCGCGAAGCGCGTGCCCGTTCGGACGCGCGCACCGAGGCCGCGCGGGAAACCGTGGCATTCGCTGCCGAACGGATCATGGAGGCGCAAGAGGTCACACCGGCCAACTTGCTGGAATCGCTCGACGTTGACCCCGACAAGATGCCTGCCTCGGACGTGATTGAAAATCAGGTCAACGCCCTGAAACGGCAACGCGACGCGCTGGGATCTGTGAACCTGCGGGCCGAAGAAGATGCGATCGCGGTGCAGACTGAACACGACCATCTGGTCCACGAAAAGACCGATCTGGAAAGTGCGATCAAGGCCCTGCGCCACGGCATCGCCAGCCTGAACAAGGAAGGCCGCGAACGGCTGCTGACCGCTTTCGAGCAGGTCAACGACAACTTTGGCCTGCTGTTCAAACACCTGTTCGGCGGCGGCGAGGCGCGGCTGGTGCTGGTCGAATCCGATGACCCGCTCGAGGCCGGTCTGGAAATCATGTGCCAGCCGCCGGGCAAGAAACTGTCGACGTTGTCGCTGCTGTCAGGCGGTGAACAGACCCTGACGGCGCTGGCGCTGATCTTTGCGGTGTTCCTGGCCAACCCCGCGCCGATCTGCGTGCTTGACGAGGTCGATGCCCCGCTGGACGACGCCAACGTCACCCGGTTCTGCGACCTGCTGGACGAAATGACCCGGCGCACCGACACGCGGTTCCTGATCATCACCCACCATGCGGTCACGATGAGCCGGATGGACCGCCTGTTCGGCGTCACGATGGGCGAACAGGGGGTCAGCCAACTGGTCTCGGTCGATCTGAAAAAAGCCGCGGCGATGGTGGCCTGAGGGCCGCTTGACTTGGCCGTTGGCCTGACCCAGCCTGCCCCCAAATCAAAGGGGCCGCCATGATCACACCGACTGCCATCACCGATGCCGCCGCCCGGATCGCCCCGCATATCCGGCACACCCCGATCCTTTGGGTCGACGGCTTTGGCCCGACCCCCGTCGCCCTGAAGCTGGAACAGACCCAGCACACCGGATCGTTCAAGGTGCGCGGCGCCTTCAACGCGCTGTTATCGGCACCCAGCCCCGACATCGGCGTCGTGGCGTTTTCAGGCGGCAACCACGGCGCGGCGGTGGCCTATGCGGCGACCAAACTGGGGGTCAAATCGAGAATTTTCGTTCCCGCCTATGCAGGCGACGTCAAAATCGGCCGGATGCGCGGCTTTGGCGCCGAGGTGGTCCTAGGCGGCGATGACCCTTTCGAGGTGCTGGAGCAGTTTACTGCCTACGCCGCAGACACCGGCGCCCGCCCACTGCACCCCTACGACGACGCGCTTGTGCTGACCGGGCAGGGCACGCTGGCCCGCGAATTTGCCGACCAGACCGGCGGTCTGGATACCGTGGTCGTGTCAATTGGCGGTGGTGGTTTGATCGGCGGCACCTCGGCGTGGTTCGGCAGTTCGGTCAAGGTGGTCGGCGTCGAAACCACCGGCACCATGACCTATGCCACGGCCCTGCGCGATGGCGTCGACGCCCGGATCAAGGCCAGCGGTCTGGCCGCCAGTTCGCTCGGTGCGCCCAACATCGGGCGGCTGGCGTTCGATCTGTTGGCAAGGGGAAATACCCTCTCTGTCACTGTCGATGACGCGGCGGTGCAGGCTGCGCAGCGCCAGCTTTGGGCAGACTGCCGGATCGTCGGGGAACCGGGCGCGGCGACCGCGCTCGCGGCGCTCACGTCGGGGGCCTATGTGCCGAAAAAGGACGAACGGGTTGGCGTGGTCATTTGCGGCGGCAATGCCGAACCGGGCTGGTTTCTGGACTAAAACGCCTGCCGGAGCAGCCAGATTCCCATCACGATGGCCACGCCGATGGCCCACGACCGCCACAACACCCGCACCGCGCGATCCACCGCGTCGGCCCCGATAACCCGTGCCCCATCCGGATTGACGAAGGGAAAATCGCGCAACTGTCCGTCATAGCTGCGCGGTCCGGCCAGTGCGACGCCCAAGGCGCGCGCCATCGCCGCCTCGGGCCAGCCGGCGTTGGGCGACCGGTGCAGGGCGGCATCGGCGCGGATCGGCCCGAACTGGCCGGATTGCGGCGCGGTGCCCCAGATCAGCAGGGCGGTCAGGCGGGCCGGGATCAGGTTCAACAGATCGTCGAACCGCGCTGCCGCCCAGCCGAACTGTTCATGGCGCGGGGTGCGATAGCCGATCATGCTGTCGGCGGTATTGGTGATCTTGTAGATCAGCAGCCCCGGCAAACCGCCGATCAGAAACCAGAAAGCCGGGGCGATCACCCCGTCACTTTGATTTTCGGCGGCACTTTCGATGGCCGAGCGGGCGATTGCGGAGGCATCCATCGCCGCAGTATCCCGGCTGACGATCAGCGACACCGCCCGCCGCCCGTCGCCCAGCGACAGGCGCAGCCCGTTGGCCACTGCCTGCACATGCTGGACCAGCGATTTTTGGGCTAGCAGCACAGCGACAACGACGACTTCGGTCCACCAACCCGGCAACAGGGTCAACAGCCAGCCGACGATCCCGAACCCAAGGATCAGCCCGCCAAAGGCCACGACGCCCTTGGTCCGGCGTCGCGGGCCTGCGTTGAATGTCGTATCGATCCACTCTACGCACCGGCCCATCAGCACGGCAGGGTGCGGCACCCGGTTCCACAGCCATTTGGGTTCACCCGCGAGCGCGTCCAGCAACAGGGCCAGCAACAGCGCCAGTGTCACAATACCGCCGCCAATTGCGACCAACGGTCCGGGTGCGGCAGGCCAAGGCGCAGCCAGGTGCGCGAGTAGGGAAAGATGCGGCCAAGCACGTGGCCGCGCCCCAGCCGATCCTGCCAAGCGGCGGCATCATCGACAGCGTAGAGGCGGAACAGATCGGTGCCGCCGACCAGATCTGCCCCCGCCGCAGTCAACATGCCGTCCAGACGCGCCGCATCGGTGGCCAGCCGGGTCCGCGTCGCCGCCGCCCAGCGTGGATCGTTCAGCGCCCGCGCGCCAATGGCAAGTGCCGGGCCGGACACCGGCCAGGGGCCAAGCATGTCACGCATCGGCGCCACGGTCGCCTCGGTCCCGATCAGAAATCCCAGACGCAGGCCTGCCAGCCCCCAGAATTTGCCGAAACTTTTCAGCACGACGATGCCGGGGCGGTCGGCCATGCCGATATGGCTGGCATCCGGCGTCACATCGCAAAAACTTTCGTCGATCACTGTCAGGTCGCGGCCATCCAGCGCCGCCGCATCCCACAATCGCCCGTCGGGGTTGTTGGGATGGACGACGACCTGCACCGCAGCCCCGGCCGGATCCGCCGTCACCACCCGCCCCGCCGCCCGAAAGGCGGCCGCGTGTTCGTTGTAGGTCGGCCCCGGCACACAGACCGAGCCAAACGCCAGCCCCGGCATCCGCGCGATCAGGGCCGACGCGCCGGGGGCTGCGACGATCGCGGCAGCGTCCGGCACCCTCCAGAACGTCCGCGCCGCCGCAATCAGACGGTCCATCGCGCTTTGATCGGGCAGGGCGGTCCAGACATCCGCGCTGATACCGCCGACCGGATAAGGCTCCGGATTGATCCCCGTGGACAGGTCCAGCCAATCGGCCCGCGCCCCGCCCCAGCGGGCGACGGCGGCATCCAGCCCGCCCCCGTGATCGCGCGTAAGGGTCATGCGTCCACGGGTAACGGCACGTGACGGCTGACGAAATGGCCCTTGACCCCGGCGGGCCATTCCCGGAACGGCACCTGCCCGGTGGCGCTGGCCGCGTGCATCAGCGCGTAATCGACGATGGCTTGCGCGGCCTCGGGGGCGGGGTCGAACTTGCCCAGTGAAGACCCGATCTTGCCGGCCCCCTGCACGATGATGTTGCAGGCCCGCTCGCACCCCATCGTGCAGGATACCCGGCGGGTGCGCACCTGATCCTTGGCCCCGGCAGCATCCTCGATCAGCGCGGCCAGCACCTCGCCATCGGTGCGGGTCATCGCCCCTGCCTCCCAGCCGTCGCGCTTGCAGGTCTCGCAAATCGTGATCCAGGTCGTCATCGGCGCATCCTTTTCCGTCTGACAGCCTTGAAACCGATTTGCCTTGCCCTCGCAAGGGTCAGCGACCTTTTGCCGATTGCTGCAACGAGGCAGATTGCGTTAACCTTTTGGTAACCTTCGGCGCACGAGATGAGTCCGAAGAAGTCAGGTAACGATGTCATCTTGGGCGCCGTCGAGCAGTTAGTCTTATATGGGTGTGCAATGAATGTCCTGATTGTAGAAAGCAATGAAGCGCTTGCGGTGCTTTGGACCAGTCATTTGGAGCGCAACGGGCTGCACGTGATCCATGCCCTGACCGAAGAACAGGCGGTCATGCAGATCGAAACGCGGATGTTCAATGTGATCATTCTGGATCTCATGCTGGCCCACGGCAGCGCGATTGCCGTCGCCGACTACGCCCGATTTCGTCACCCCGGCACAAACGTCATTTTCGTCACCGACACGGCATTCTTTTCCGACGGGTCGATCTTTGGGCTGATGCCCAACGCGCGCGCCTATATCGACAGCGGCACCCCGCCCGAAGACATTGCGGCGATGGTCGAACACTTTGGTCGTGCCGCCTAGGCGGCACTTGCCCCTTCCCGGCGATAGGTCCAGTCAGTCCCCACCATAGGGCCAGAACCATGTCGATCACCGTTGAAACCTTTTTCCTCGACCCCGCCAGTGAAGGCACCCTGCAATCGCGGATTCAGGCACTGGTGGCGCAGGGGATTTTGGCGGGCCGCTTTCGCCCCGGCGAACGGCTGCCCTCGTCGCGGCGCATGGCGCAGCATCTGGGGGTCAGCCGGATCACCGTGACACTGGCCTACAACGAACTGCTGGCCGACGATTACATCACCTCGCGCGGGCGGTCGGGCTATTTCGTGTCGGCCAATGCGCCCGAACCGCCCAGCTTTCCGGCCCGGCCATCTGGCCCCGGCACGGTGGACTGGAACCGCGCCATCGGCCAGCGGTTCGCGCCCGCGTTGGGGATGGAAAAGCCCGCCAACTGGGCCAGCTATCGTTATCCCTTCATCTACGGACAGGCCGACCCGACGCTGTTTGATTCCGCCAACTGGCGGCTCTGTGCGATGCAGGCACTGGGCAAGCGCGATTTTGCCGCGCTGACGGCAGATCAATACGACGGCGACGACCCGAAACTGGTTGAATTCATCGCCCGCCAGACCCTGCCGCGGCGCGGAATTCTGGCCGGACCGGAGGAGATTCTGGTAACCTTGGGGGCACAAAATGCGCTGTGGCTGACGGCGCAGATACTGCTGAACGGACGCCGCCGCGCCGCCATCGAAGACCCTTGCTATCCCGCCCTGCGCGCGATCCTGTTGCAGTCGCGCTGCCAACTGACCGTCGTCCCTATCGACCGCGATGGCCTGCCCCCCGACGCCCTGACTGACGATACCGATGTCGTGTTCACCACCCCCAGCCACCAATGCCCGACGGCGGCGACGATGCCGCTGGCCCGCCGCCACGCGCTGCTGGAACGGGCCGAGGCCGATGATTTCCTGATCGTCGAGGACGATTACGAATTCGAGATGTCATTCCTCAAATCGCCGTCGCCGGCGCTGAAATCGCTCGATAAAAATGGCCGGGTGATATATGTCGGTTCGTTTTCCAAATCCCTGTTTCCGGGGCTGCGCCTCGGTTACCTCGTCGGCCCCGCGCCGTTCATCCGCGAAGCGCGGGCGCTGCGGGCATCGGTTCTGCGCCACCCGCCCGGCCTGATGCAGCGCACGGCCAGTTATTTCCTCTCGCTGGGCCACTACGACGCCCTGATCAAACGCATGGGCCGCGCCTATCACGAACGCCGCAAGGTGATGGACGCAGCCATCGCGACGCACGGGTTGACGGTGGCCGGCCAAGGCAGTTTCGGCGGCTCGTCGGTCTGGATGAAGGCCCCGGCGGGGATCGACACGGCGTTGCTGGCGGCGCGGTTACAGACCCACGGCGTGCTGATCGAACCCGGCGCGCCATTCTTCGCGGGGCCGGATGTGCCGGCGGAATTCTACCGACTGGCCTATTCGTCGATCGGGGCCGAAAGGATTGGTGAAGGCGTGCGATTGGTGGCCGCCAATATGGAATAGGTTTTGAAAGGTTTCGGCGTACCCGATAATCGGGTGTCGTCTCACGCGATACCAAATCTCATGCAAGGCCTTGTATCGGTGTACTCGCTGAGACGCGTTCGATAAAATTCGCCGTCACTGTTATTGTTAGTGCTTAAGCACCTGACTGAGAAATAATTTGGTTCTGTCGTTCTTTGGCGCCGAAAAGAATTCCGAGGGTGGCGCCACCTCGATGATTTGGCCCTTGTCCATAAAGATCACTTTGTCGGCGACTGTCTTGGCGAACCCCATTTCATGGGTCACACAGACCATTGTCATATGATCCTCGGCGAGCGAAACCATCACATCCAGGACTTCCTTGATCATTTCCGGGTCAAGTGCCGAAGTCGGTTCGTCGAACAGCAAAATTTGCGGTTCCATGCACAAAGCCCGCGCGATGGCGACGCGCTGTTGCTGGCCGCCTGACAATTGGCTTGGATATTTATGGGCCTGCTCGGCGATCTTGACGCGCTCGAGATAGTTCATGGCGCGATCTTCAGCCTCTTTGCGCGGCTGCTTGCGGACACGGCGCGGGGCGAGAGTGAGATTGTCGAGTATACTGAGATGCGGGAACAGGTTGAATTGCTGGAACACCATGCCGACCTCG
Organism: Rhodobacterales bacterium; assembly: GCA_038323615.1. Taxonomy (GTDB): domain Bacteria; phylum Pseudomonadota; class Alphaproteobacteria; order Rhodobacterales; family Rhodobacteraceae; genus JBBKXP01. The sequence goes on from JBBQHC010000100.1 coordinate 8,466, forward strand.
CGCCGGACGTGTTCAATGTTCTTGATCTTGTCGGTCAGCTCGACCCCTTCGACAAAAATCTGTCCGTCTTGGTGCTGTTCCAACTGGTTGATACAGCGAATTGCTGTGGACTTGCCCGACCCGGACGGCCCGCAGATCACCACTCGCTCGCCTTTTCCGACAGTCAGAGAAATGTCCTTGAGCGCTTGGAAGTCCCCGTACCATTTGTTGACATGGCGCATCTCGATCATTGGCGCTTCGGCATCTCGGACTTGGGTCATATTGTTCTCCGGATTAACGCGAATTGCGCATCCGCCGTTCCAGAAATCTGGAGCCGACAGTCAGCGGGTAACACATTGCAAAGTAGATCAGCGCAACCAGGCCGTAGATGATAAACGGCTCAAACGTCGCGTTGGCAACGATCTGACCGGTTCGGGTCAATTCGTTGAAACCAACGATCGAAGCAAGCGCAGTGCTTTTCAGCAATTGGACAAGAAAGCCCACGGTTGGCGGAATGGCGATCTTGAGAGCCTGCGGCAGGATGACATAACGCATCTGAGTCAAGAAATTCATGCCAAGGCTGTCGCTGGCATCCCACTGACCGCGCCCAATAGAATCGACGCAGCCGCGCCAGGTCTCGGCCAGAAACGCACTTGCATACAACGTCAGCGCGACGCCAGCCGCCATCAAAGGCGAGACATCCACGCCGACCATCGGCAGGCCAAAGAACACAAGAAACAGTTGCAACAGCAACGGTGTACCCTGGAACAACTGGATATAGAGCGAGGTTGCCCTGCCCCCGATCCCCGGTGCGCCATAACGCCACAGCAACAACAGCGTCGCCCCGATGCCGCCGCCGACGAAAGCAATGACCGACAGCAACAACGTCCAGCGCGCTGCCAGCAGCAGGAACGGTATGATCTGGGTCAGCGACAGTTCAACCATTAGATTTTCCCCGCAAACAGCCGGCGGCCCGCCAGGTTCATCGCCCAACGCAGCGCCAATGCCATTCCCAAATACATCACCGCGACCACGAAATAGGTTTCAAAAGCCCGATAGGTCCGCGACTGGATCAAATCCGCAGCATGGGTCAGATCGGTCACTGCAATCTGCGACACAACTGCGGATTCCAGCATGGTGATGACGATCTGACTGACCAGCGCCGGATAGACCGTGGCGATCGCTTGCGGCAGAACCACGTAGATGAAAACCGAGATCGGGCCGATGCCAAGTGCCAGGCCCGCTTCGCGCTGGCCCGACGACACCGACTCGATCCCCGCCCGGACAATCTCGATGCCATATGCAGTCAGATTGATCGTCATAGCCAGAGCCGCCGCCGTGACTGCCGGAATTTTTACACCAAGGCTCGGGAGTCCAAAAAATATGAAGAATAACTGGACGATGAACGGCGTGTTGCGAATAAGTTCGACATAGGTCTGCACCAAGCGGCGCGCCCATCGATGACCCCAAAGGATGGTCGCAGCGCCGCCAACGCTCAGTACAACACCGATCGTTGCGGCAATCGCTGCCAACAGTAAGGTCAGGCCCGCTCCCTCAAGGAGCAGGCCTGTGTTGTCCGAAATCGACGTGAAGTCGAATTCGTAGCCCATGCTTGATTTCAGAAGCCTTCGACCAACGGCTGTTTCAGCCATTTCACCGCGAGCTCGTTAAGGCTGCCGTCTGCCTTCATCGCAATCAGCGCATCATTCAGTGCATCGCGCAGAGCAGTTTCGCCCTTCTTGACGGCCATTTGCGAGGGCGATGACAGCAACAGGAACTTTTCCACCGGCTCGATGGTCGGGTTCTTGGCCAGGATCGTGGCGCCGACATCGTTGCCCACGACCATCAACGACGCCTGTCCTGACAGGAAAGCCGAGATCACCCCGCTGTAGTCGCTATAACGCTGAATATCCGCGCCTTCCGGGGCAACCGCAGTCACTTCGGTGTCCTCGAGCGTGCCACGATTCACCGCAATCGTCTGGCCTGCAAGATCGGCCGGCTCGCTTACGGCCAGGTCTTTCGCACCCATCACGGCAATATAATAGGGCGCGTAAGGGTCCGTATAATCAACCACTTGTGCGCGTTCATCGCTGTATCCGATGCTGAGAAGCAAATCGACCTTGCCCTCGGTCAGGAACGGGATGCGGTTCTGACCGGTTATCCCGACCAGCTCGAGCCTGACGCCCAAAGCAGCGGCCAATTTTTCCGCAACCTCGGTGTCATAGCCCTCAACTGTCATGCTGGCGTTGAGCGAGGCGAAGGGCGGGAAATCTTCGAAGATACCGACGCGCAAGACGCCGGCTGCGGTAACATCGGACAGCGCATCAGCCCGCGCCGGTAATGGCGCGCCGATCATGGCCGTGATCGCCATCGCCAGCCCAAGCCCAAGTCCTGCTCTGCGAGTAAGTGAATAAGTCATGCGATTCTCCTGTTGAATTGATATTTTCGTGAAGTTCCTGACTGGAACCCGTGACTAGTTTGCTGCGGGCGTCAACCTGTTAAATTGTAGGACTGACCTGCTCCTCTGAAACGATCGAGGTTCACTGAGGAACAGATCACTCATTGCCCGGCAGGTGATTGCGCAGCAATCGCCGAGAGGGGGCATTCTGAAAGACCATCAGGCTGGGCTTGGCGCTTAGGGGAGCATGTATGAACTGCCTTCCCCTGCAAGTGATTTCGAGACGCACCTTTGACCCTGCTCCTATGTATTCGGTCTTTTCGTGGGGAGGTTGTGATTGTCCCCTGACCAAGATGGGAAGTCCCGCGTCCTGTGTCTCGTTAGCTCATCGGCACTTTGAGGCCATGCTCCCCGTCAGACTTGCAGGACGGCGATCTGGTCGTTGCTCCATCTCTTTTTCGCTCGCA
>JBBQHC010000101.1:0-11303 GCA_038323615.1 Rhodobacterales bacterium
GGTCAGCAGATAGTTGAAGGGGATGTTGATCGGCAACGGATCGACGCCGCCGCCATAGATGATGCCAGGTACGTCGCCATTACGGCGAGCTTGGCGGGCGGCCCCCTTGCCTGTCCCCGCGCGTACCGTGGCGTGAAGATCGGTGATCTTGCCAGCCATTGGTATTTCCTTTGTGTAAGTGGGTCGCCCTCCAAGGGTGTGCGACCTCGCGAAGCCGTGCCTATAGGGGGGATTTGGGCGGTTGGAAAGGGGCAAAACAGGGTCCGGCCCGCGGATTAGGCGGCGGAGCCTCCGGCGGGAGTTTCAGGGACCAAAGAAGCTGCGGGATTCTTGCCCCTTCTTTTGGCCGAAAATGTACCGGAGGGTTTGAGGCGCAGCGCGCATCATCTTTCTTCAAAAAGAATCTCTCTTGCTTTGGGCGATGGAGGCTGGCAACCCGTCGCCATGTCAATTCTGTCCGCTCTTTCCGTCTCGCGTCGCCCGGCTGCCGGGTTCGTCATCGTTGGCCTTTACTGGGGGGCGTTCGCCGCTTTTGTCCCTGTCATCAAGGCGCAACTGGATGCCAGCGACGGGGTGTTCGGGTTGCTGATGCTGGGGCAGGCGTTCGGGTTGTTGTCGGCGATGTGGCTGGCGCCGCGTCTTGACCGCGCCGCCGGGGCGCGGGGCATGCAGATCGCCGCGCTGATGCTGGCAACGGTCTGGCTGGTGCCGGGGCAGTTGACAGCGCCGCTGATTTTTGGCGCGACCATGGTGCTGGTCGGCCTGTCGTCGGGCCTTCTTGACGTCACGATGAACGCGCGGGTTTCCGAACTCGAGGCGACCCATTCACGGTCGCTGATGAATGCCAACCACGCGATGTTTTCCGTTGGTTACGCTCTGTCGGCGATTGCCACCGGGGCGGCGCGTGAGGCCGGGTTGGCCCCGGTCCATGTGTTCAGCGGGTTGTTCGTGCTGACCCTTCTGCTGGTCCCGTTCCTGCGTACTGATGTCACGCAGGTTGCCGCCGAAGACGGCCCCGCCCCCCGCTATCCGCTCTGGCCGATCCTGATCTGTGGCGGCATCGTCCTGTCGGCCTTCATGTCCGAAGCGACGGTCGAGGCCTGGTCGGCGCTGCATGTCGAACGCACGCTGGGCGGGGGTGCCGCCGAGGGCGCGTTGGGCCCCGCGATGCTGGGTCTGACGATGGCCTTTGGGCGGTTCAGCGGCCAGGTCGTGGCGGAGCGGCTGCGCGAGGTGACGGTGGTATGTTGGGCCAGTGCCATCGCCGCCAGTGGTGCAGTCATCGCCGCCTGGGCGCCGACCCCGCTGATCGCCTATGTCGGGTTCGGCACCTTGGGTCTGGGGGTCTCGGTTATCGGGCCGATGGGGCTGGCCCTGGTCGGCAAACTGGTGCCGCCGCATTTGCGTACCGAGGCGATCAGCCGGGCTGCCGTCATGGGCTTTTCGGGGTTCTTTTTCGCGCCGATGCTGATGGGCCTCGTCAGTCAGGCCTTCGGCCTGCGGGTCGCCTTTTCCAGCGTCGCCCTGCTGCTTCTGGCTGCGATTCCGCTGGCCGTGCTTGCGGCGCGTCAGCCGGTCTGGCGCAGCCAGAGGCAGGCATAGGGCGGCAGCGGGATCTTGTCGTTGACCAGCGGGGGGGCCAAGCCAGTCAGCAGGTCACGCCAGCCAGTGCGAGGAGCAAGGTTCAGTGCCCAGGGCGAAACCGCCTGCACCGTGTCGGTAAAGTTGATCACCACTGTCACCACCCGGTCATCCCCCAGCCGTTGAAAGCTGAAGAGCGCCGGGTCACCCAGATCGACGATCCGGGTCGGCACGTCAGACGCCAGTTGCGGCGTTTCCTTGCGCACCCGCAGGATATGCCGCACCCCGGCGTGGATTTTCGCCGCCGGGGTGTCGCCTTGCGGGATCGTCTCGACCGCCGTCCAGTCCATCGCCGGGCGCTGCATCCAGCGACCGTCTTCGCGCAGTTCGGGGAAATCCTCGAAACTGTAATCGTTGGTCTGGCCGATCTCGTCGCCCATATAGAGCAGCGGGACGCCGCCAAAGGACGCGATCAGGGCATTGCCGAGCAGGATGCGTTTGATCGCCAGATCGGTCGCTGCTTCGTCGTCTTCGTCCAGCGCCTTTTCCAAACCGGCGAGGGACGCGAAACTGCCGTTGGTTCGCCGGTCGCCGGTGTCCGGGTTCGACTGGAAATCGGCCCCGCGCGCCCATGAACCGGAGAAGGTGCCATTGTAGAAATCGGCCAGAAAGTTGCGATGGCCGGGGCCGGACATTGGCGGCACGTGCGCGGCGTCGTCTTCGGTGATCGCCCAGCCGATGTCGTCGTGGCAGCGGATATAGGGGGCGAAACAGGCGCGGCGGACGCTTTCGGGGAAATGGGTTTTCAGGACGTAGGTCATCAGCCGGGTGTCGCGCGATGCCAGCGACGACCAGAACTGCACCATCAGATTGTTGTGGTAGGCCAGATGGCATTCCTTGCCGGCATGCGTCCCGGTGCCAAGGTAGGGGACCAGATCGGTCGGGCCGACGATCGCCTCGGCCTTGCAGATCACCGCCGGGGCGGCGACCCGGATCGCCTGCACCATCGCTTGCAGGATATCGTGGACCTCGGGGAGGTTCTGACAGCCGGTGCCCATGCGTTTCCACATGAAGGCGACGGCGTCGAGCCGGAACACCTCCACCCCCTTGTTGGCCAGAAACAGGATGGTGTCGAGGATCGCCAGAAATACCTCGGGGTTCTCCCAGTTCAGATCCCACTGGTATTCGTTGAACGTGGTCCAGACCCATTTGTTCAGGTCCGGGTAAAAGGTGAAATTGCCGGGGGCCTGCGCCGGAAAGATTTCGACCAACGTCCGTTCGTATTGTTTCGGCAGTCGGTCGTCGTCGAACATCCGGTAGAAGGCCTGATACGCCGGATCGCCGGATTTCGCCTTTTCCGCCCAGTCGTGTTCCTTGGCCGTGTGGTTCAGCACCATGTCGATGCAGGGGCTGATCCCGGCGGCACGCAGTTGCAGGTTGACCATCTGGAAATCGGCCATTGTCCCCAGATCCGGGTTGATCTCGCGGTAGTCCATCACCGCATAGCCGCCGTCATTGGCACCGGGGCGGGGTTTCAGGCAGGGCATCATATGGGCGTAGGTGACGCCGAGGTCTTGCAGATAGGGGATATTGGCGGGGATATTGGCCAGCCGCCCGGCGAATTTGTCGATGTAAAAGACATAGGCGACCATGCTTTCGGACAGGAACCAGTCGGGGTTCAGATCGCGTTCCATGTCCAGTTGCCGCAGGTCGGCGGGGCGGTCGGCCCAATGTCGCGCCAGAAGATCCCTCAGCCGGGCCATCAGTTGGGTCGTGTCGGTGGTATTGCCGTAAAGCCGGGTCAGCGGCCCGATCATGTCGCGCTGGCCGCGCTGCCAGCGGAGCGCAAACAGCCGGTCGTCGGTCATCGGTTCGGGCATGGTTATTGCCAATCGCCCTCGAAGCCTTTCGGGATCAGCAGGTTGTCGCGGTTCATGTCGTGAATGTCGCGCCGCCCGCACAGGGCCATCGTGATGTCCATTTCGGTATGGATCACCCGCAGCGCCTCGCTCACGCCTTTTTCGCCCATCGCGCCCAGACCATAGACCATCGCCCGCCCGATCATCGTGCCCTTGGCCCCCATCGCCAGCGCCTTGAGAACGTCCTGACCGGACCTGATGCCACTATCCAGCCAGACCTCGGTCTGATCGCCCACCGCCGCGACGATCGCGGGCAGGGCGCGGATCGAGCTGATCGCACCGTCAAGCTGGCGACCGCCGTGGTTGGAAACGATGATCGCATCGGCGCCGACCTCGACTGCCATTTTTGCATCTTCGGGATCGAGAATCCCTTTGAAGATGATCTTGCCGCCCCATTTCTCTTTCAGCTTGGCGACCGAGTCCCAGTTCAGCTTGGGGTCGAACTGTTCGTTCGTCCAGCTATGCAGTGACGACATATTCTCGACCGACTTGGCGTGGCCGACGATGTTGCGGAAGGTGCGCCGTTTGGTGCGCAGCATCCCCATCCCCCAGTGCCATTTGGTCGACAGGTTCAGGATGTTTGCGGGGGTCGGGCGGGGCGGCGCGGTCAGACCGTTTTTCAGATCCTTGTGGCGCTGGCCGAGGATTTGCAGGTCGAGGGTCAGGACCAGCGCCGAACAACCGGCGCGTTTGGCACGTTCGATGATGTCGTCGACGAACTCCTCGTCGCGCATGACGTAAAGCTGGAACCAGAACGGGGCGGTGGTGTGTTCCGCCACATCCTCGATCGAACAGATCGACATGGTGGAGAGGGTGAAGGGCACGCCGAATTTCTCGGCTGCCCGCGCCGCCTTGATCTCGCCATCCGCCGATTGCATCCCCAGCATCCCGACCGGGGCAAGGGCGACGGGCATCGCCACCGGCTGGCCGATCATGGTGCTGGCGGTGGTGCGGTTGGTCATGTCGACGGCAACCCGCTGGCGCAGGCGGATCTTGTCGAAATCGGACGAGTTTTCGCGGAACGTCTGTTCAGTCCAACTGCCGCTTTCGCAGTAGTCGTAGAACATTTTCGGGGCCCGGCGTTGATAGATTTTGCGCAGGTCTTCGATGGTGGTGATGACAGGCATCGGCGCGACCTTTCAGGACGAATTGGCTAGGTTTGCTTACCAATCCGGGTGGTTTCGCGCAAGGCTTAGAGCCGCAGGCGGGTCAGGGCCGCGTTCAGGATGGCCGACCATTTTTGCGCCAGCAGGTTTTCGCCGCAATCGCTGAAGTGGTCGTTATCGCGATAAGTAATGCAGTTGCCGCGCCGCAGGAAATCGGGGGTGATTGCAAAGCCGTCCATCAGTGAGACATAAGGTGCGGTGGTTGTGCCTGCGATAACAGTGTCGAGTTTTCGGAACGTGTCGATCACATCCGTGTCGATTCGAAAAGCACCGTGATAAACCGGCGCGGCGGGATCTTGTAAGTTGGCATGCGCCTCTTGAGTCGGGCCCAGCCAGAGGGTCGGAGCAATGCTGTCGAGGTCGGCGAGATAGGTCGTGATCGCGTCAATTCCGGCCTGTGGTATGCTGTTGGGTGCGCCTGGGACGAAGGCGGCGGCACTGTCCACGTTGCCGTTTGCGTCCGCGATCAGGTAGGCCCCCGACTGGTGGAACAGGATGGCACGGATGGTTTCGCGATGGGCCCGCGCAAAGGTGTCGAATGCAACATACTGGCAGGCTGGTCCGGCGTCTGCCGGGCGGCAACCGCCTTGGGACAGGCCGACCAAAAAGGGTGTCGCCAATGATTTAGCGGCGATATTGAACAAGTTAATCGCGTGAGAATCACCAAGGACGATCACGGCAGGGCCGTGTTGTGCGGCGCATGCTTCGAACCGGGCAACAAAGGCCGGATCGGGGGTCTTGGCCCAGAAGGTGCACCTGTCATCGACAATGCTTGTCTCGAAATTATTGTTTCTTGCGGCTTGCACCAGCCGGTAGGTGTCAAGTTGATCGCGCGGCAGATAGCGGGCGGCGTAAAGGTCGGGGAAACCGTCGCGGTCCTTGCCATATTCCCCAATGCCGATCAGGACCAAGGCGACGCCGATCATCAGCACGACGGTACGCGGGGTTTTAGCGAAGAACCCGTCGTGCGGACGGCGTACGGGGTTTTCGATCCACCACGCGGTGCCGACTGCGAGAAGGACGGAAATCGTAATGGCGGCGAAAACGAGCGGCGTGCCAAGGTCGGGCCCGAATTGCGCCCTGCCCAGTGCCAGAATAGGCTGATGCCAGAGGTAAAGACTGTAGCTGACAAGTCCGATCGCAACGAGGGCGCGGAGCGCCAGCAGGCGGCCGATGACGGTATCGGTTGTCGCAAAGAGGATGAGCAGCAGGGTGCCGACAGTTGGTGGCAGGGCATAAAACCCAGGAAAAGGCGTAGTTGCAGATAGCAGGAACACCGATCCGCCGATCAAGATCAGACCGGCCAGCGCGGGGACAGCACGGCCACGAGGTGCCCCATTTCGGCTGACATAAAGTGCCGCGAGCGCCCCAATTCCCAATTCCCAGAACCGGGCGGGCAGCAAGAAAAACCCTGCTGCCGGGTCATGTCGCAAGGCCCATTCGGCGGTACCGAAACTGGCGACAGACAGTGCCACAAGACCGATCAGCGGCAAGCGATGACCCAGACGCAGGCCAGCGATCAGCAAAAGCGGAAAGATCAGATAGAACTGCTCTTCGACCGCCAGCGACCACGTATGCAGCAGCGGCTTGAGGTCGGCAAACGTGTCGAAATAGCCTGTGGTTTTGTAAAAATGCGTGTTTGCGGTGAACGTTGCCACATAGCGCAGGCTTTGGAAGAAATCCTGTAGGGCGGGGGGCGGCAGCAGGTAAAAAGCGAAAGGTATCACCGTCAGCGCGACGGTGAAAAGTGCGGGCAGAATTCTGCGGGCCCGGCGCAGATAGAAGCGGCGAAATGAGAAGGTGCCGTCGGCCCGTTCGGTCAGGATGATTGAGGTGATCAGGTAGCCGCTGATTACAAAAAAGACGTCGACCCCGACGTATCCGCCTGAAAATGTTGCAAATCCGGCGTGGAACAGGACGACGGGAACAATCGCCAGTGCCCGTAGCCCGTCGATTTCGGGGCGGTAGGCGTTCACGCCCGGTGCGCACCGTCGGCCAGGCCTTTGACAAAGGCCAGCACATCTGCGGCGCTGTCGCCCTTGGCGATCCGTTCGACGATGGCCGACCCGACAACGGCGCCGTCAGCGACCGATGCGATGGCCTGCGCGGCCTCGGGCGTGCGGATCCCAAAGCCGACGATGACGGGCAGGGCGGTGCTGGCCTTGATCCGGGCAACTTCGGGGCCGACATCATCGCTTTGCGCCGCTGCGGCGCCAGTGATCCCGGTGATCGCGACGTAATAGACAAAGCCAGAGGTGTTTTGCAGCACCTTGGGCAGTCGTTTGGCGTCGGTCGTGGGGGTGGCGAGGCGGATAAAGTTCAGGCCCGCCGCCTGCGCCGGAATGCAAAGCTCGTCATCTTCTTCGGGGGGCAGGTCGACGACGATCAGGCCGTCGATGCCGGCGGCCTGCGCGTCGGTCAGGAATCGATCCACGCCGCGCGCATAGATCGGGTTGTAATAACCCATCAGGACGATCGGGGTGGTGCTATCCGTCTTGCGAAACTCGGTCGCCAGTTGCAGGGTTTTTGCCAGCGTCATCCCGCCCCCGAGGGCGCGTTGCCCTGCCAGCTGGATCGTCGGGCCATCCGCCATCGGATCGGTAAAAGGCACCCCCAGTTCGATGATATCGACCCCCGCCGCAGGCAGGCCGCGCACGATGTCAAGGCTGCGGTCATAGTCCGGGTCGCCCGCCATGACATAGGCGACAAAGGCCTTTTTGTCGGCCTTTTTCAGTGCGGCGAAGGTGGCGTCGATCCGTGTCATGCGTATCCCCTGATCCGTCGCGCCCGTGTGCGCCAAAGCGGGGCGGCGGGTCAAGACCCACTGTGACCCGAGGCGGGCCTGGGCGGTCGCGACTTAGGTCTGCGGATTGACGTCGATCATCCAGCGGATGCCGAAACGATCAGAAAGCGCCCCGAAACCGGGGCTCCAGAATGTCGGCGCGAAGGGCATCCGGACCTCGCCACCTTTGGCAAGTTTATCAAAGGCGGCTTTGGCCTCGTCAAAGGATGCAAATCCCACGTGGACATTGCAGCCCGCCATCGCCGGGGCATCGCCGCTGACATCGTCACTGGCGAAAATGCTGCCGCTGCCGACTTTCAGATCGGCGTGCATGACCAGTTTGTCGCTGCCGGCCGGCATATTGGCGCTGTCGGGCGCATCGGCGCCGCGCATGATCGTGGGCGGCGGGCTGTCGAATATATCGGCGTAGGCGGTGAGAGCTTCTTCGCAGTTGCCGCGAAAGAAAAGGTAGGGCGTCGCTTTGGGCATGGTCGATCTCCTTCTCGGGCCATTGTGCGCCTCGCCGCCGCACCGATCAAATGATTCCCGCCGGCTGCCCGAATCGCGCTAATCTTGGCGCTGAAAACGAGGCCCCGCATGGCGACGATCCGCTTTACCGCCAATCTGGCAAAGCACCGCGAGACGCGGGCAATCGATGCCGCCGGCGACACGGTGCGCGGGGTGGTCGAGGCCGGGCTGGCCGACGACCCGCTGTTGCGCGGCTATGTCCTTGATGATCAGGACCGGTTGCGCAAACACGTTAACATTTTCATCGACGGGGCGATGATCGCGGATCGCTTGCGGCTGTCCGATCCAGTCGCCCCCGATGCCGACATCTATGTGATGCAAGCCCTGTCAGGAGGATAGACCATGGAAAATCTGCACGTCGCCACCCGCAAGGGCCTGTTCCGGTTCACCCGCAACGGCAAGGGTTGGGAACAGGCCGGGGCACCAGCGTTTCTGGCGGAGCCGGTGACGGCCGTTCTGGACGATCCGCGCGATGGAACGATTTACATCGGCATCCAGCACGGCCATTTCGGCTGCAAGTTCCATCGCTCAACCGACCGTGGGGCGACCTGGCAAGAATTGCCGACGCCTGCATATGCGAAATCCGACGCGCCCGATGCCCCAAGCCTCGAGATGATTTGGACCATTGCGCCGGGTGGGGCGGATCAGCCCGGCACGATCTGGGCGGGCACGATTCCGGGCGGGCTGTTCCGGTCGGACGACCGGGGCGAGAATTGGGTGTTGAACGAAGCCCTGTGGAACCAGCCGTCGCGCCCCGAATGGTTCGGTGGCGGTTATGACCATGCGGGCATCCATTCAATCATTGTCGACCCGCGCGACAGTGCGCGGATGCTGCTGGGGATTTCTTGTGCCGGGTCGTGGCTGACGACCGATGGTGGGGAGTCCTGGCAGGTCGTCGGCAACGGCATGATGGCCGAATACCTGCCCCCCGAAAAGGCCGCCGATCCGGTCGGCCAAGATCCGCATCTGCTGCATGCCTCGGCAGCCCACCCTGACAGGGTTTGGTGCCAGCATCATTGCGGCATTTACGTGTCGTCCGATTTTGGCGGCACGTTCACCGAGGTGAAGGATGTCAAACCGTCGAATTTCGGCTTTGCCGTTGTCGCCCATCCGACCCTGCCCGATACCGCGTGGTTCGCGCCTGCGGTCAAGGACGAATGTCGGGTGCCTGTCGACGGGCGGCTGGTTGTGACTCGCACGGATGATGGCGGCAAGACGTTCCGCACCTTGTCCGAAGGGTTACCGAAAGGGACCAGCTACGACCTGATTTATCGTCACGCCTTTGTCGGTGACGGGACCGGGCGACAGTTGGCGATGGGATCGACCACCGGCAATTTGTGGGTCAGCGATGACGAGGGCGAAAAGTGGGCCCAGCTTTCGGCCAATCTGCCGCCGATTGCAGCACTTGCATTCGCCTGACTTGACCCCGACCCCTGCCACCCCCTAGATGCCCGCGCATCACTGGAGAGCGTCATGGGTTTCAAAATGGGTATCGTCGGCATGCCGAACGTCGGCAAATCGACCCTGTTCAATGCGCTGACCAAGACCGCTGCGGCGCAGGCGGCGAACTTTCCGTTCTGCACGATCGAGCCAAACGTGGGCGAGGTGGCGGTGCCCGACGCGCGGCTCGACCGGCTGGCCTATATCGCCAAATCCAAGCAAACCATCCCGACCCGGATGACCTTTGTCGACATCGCCGGGTTGGTCAAAGGCGCATCCAAGGGCGAGGGGCTGGGCAATCAGTTTCTGGCCAACATCCGCGAATGTGATGCCATCGCCCATGTGCTGCGTTGTTTCGAGGATGACGACATCACCCATGTCGAAGGGCGCGTCGATCCGGTGTCGGACGCCGATACCATCGAAACCGAACTGATGCTGGCCGACCTCGAAAGCATCGAGCGCCGACTGACAAACCTGACCCGCAAGGTGCGCGGCGGCGACAAAGAGGCGGTGGATCAGGTGCGCCTGTTGGAGGCCGCGCAGGTGGCGTTGAACGCCGGTCGCCCGGCCCGCACCGTGGCCGTTGATGCCGACGACCGCAAGGCGTGGCGGATGCTGCAACTGCTAACCGCCAAGCCGGTGCTGTATGTCTGCAACGTCGAAGAAGCCGCTGCTGCGACAGGCAACGCCCTGTCGGCCCGCGTCGCTGCGATGGCGGCCGAACAGGGCAACGCCGCAGTTGTGATTTCGGCCCGGATCGAGGAAGAGATCAGCCAGCTCGGTGCCGAAGACGCGGCGATGTTCCTGACCGAAATGGGGTTGGAGGAGGCCGGATTGGACCGGCTGATCCGCGCCGGATACGCCCTGCTGCACCTGCAAACCTACTTTACCGTCGGCCCGAAAGAGGCCCGCGCCTGGACGATCAAGGAAGGCACCAGCGCCCCGCAGGCGGCCGGCGTCATCCACGGCGACTTTGAACGCGGATTCATCCGGGCCGAAACGATCGCCTACGACGATTTCGTCAGTCTGGGTGGCGAAGCTCAGGCCAAAGAGGCCGGCAAGATGCGGGCCGAGGGCAAGACATATACCGTCAAGGACGGCGATGTGCTGCACTTTTTGTTCAATACCTGAGCGACTTCAGGCGATTAAAATTTGCCAAAACGCGGCAAAGCCGACCCCTGCCGCCAGAACATGGCGACAGAATGTAGCGCGGCGGTAAGCGCCAATCGCGCGACGGGGTGGCCGGATGAAAGGCCAGGGAACCCTGCGTCAACAAGCGAACATAAACCCGCAGTTCAGGACGGCAAAGGGTGACGCCCAAACGACACCGTTCCGGTTTTCCCCTCTTGCCCCCTATGGCATGGATTGCTAAACGAACGCTGTCGGAGGCGTGGCTGAGAGGCCGAAAGCACTCGGTTGCTAACTGAGCGAGCGGGAGACCGTTCCGTGGGTTCGAATCCCACCGCCTCCGCCACCCCACCATTCTTATCGATTTGATTTGACCGCTTTGGATGATGATATACCCTTATTTTACTGGATTTTCTGGGCCTTTAGGTCTTCGCTGGATTTCTTTCGATTATACCCGTATTGTTTTCCTGTGTGGTATGGGATGTGGTATTAATTATGGCGGCACTGTCGGGAAAGCTGACGAAGAAGCTGGTTGAGAACCTTGGCGCTGGGCGGCACGGCGATGGCAATGGGCTGTATCTGGTCGTTGATCCGTCCGGGGCGCGGCGTTGGATCGTGCGGGTCACGGTCAAGGGGCAGCGGAACAGGCTGGGTGCGCCGCTGCGGACGGACTTCGGTTTGGGTGGCGCGGACATCGTCACGCTACACCAGGCAAGGGACCGGGCGCTGGAGTATCGGCGGATGGCCAAGCAGGGACTG
>JBBQHC010000102.1:0-11243 GCA_038323615.1 Rhodobacterales bacterium
GGTGAAAACCGGAAACTCTGGCGGGAGGGTCGGATCAAGCTTGCGGCGCAAATGGTCCAGATCGTTCTTCAGAAGGAAAAAGAACGGGCTGTTTTCATAGCGGCCCTGTTCGGCAGGGGTGCCACCCAGTTGATGCCCGACAACCTCGATGCCCTGCCCGCGTTTCCATGTGAAACTGAGCGCATCGTAAAGTGGATGAAGGATGGAAAATCCGACATGCGCGCGCACCAGTGGCATACCCGCCGCAGAAAGCCTTTCAAACGTGCCGCTGCACAAGGTTTCGAGCTCGATACCACCAAGGGCGGCACGTCTGAGCCATGAGACAAGCTCGTCGATCAGCGTATCGGAAACATCTTGGGATTGGGTCGACATGTTGTTCTTTTCAAAAGTGATTCCTTGGCAAAGCGATGCCTTGCGCGTGTCGGTGGCAGATAGGCCTCGGCCTTTACAATCTCAACCGCAATGATCAACTTTGCCGCCGTTGTGATGGGCAGGTCGGCGGATCGCCGCGCGATTTTCTTGGAAAGCACTCAGGCGAATGTTTCCTGCAATACCTCAAGAAAGGCCGCGCCGAACCGCGCGGCGTGCAGATCACCCAGCAACCGGGTGATGATTGCCGCATCCGCCCCGCGCAGTTGCGCCACCTTGGCCAGTTGCGAGGCGGTGCAGGTCATCGGCTTGCCGGTGCCATCCGCGCCCCGGTTCAGGTCGGCCTGCGCTGCCAGCAGGCGGTCGTAAACGCTGCCCGCATCACGTCCGGCCAGCTTGCGCCGTTGCGGGTGGATGTCGGGTTGCGCGCCTGCGATCACCTCGAGGAACAGCTTGCCATAGCTTTCCAGTTTCTTGGCTCCGACGCCGCCGATCCGTGCCATGTCGTCAAGCGTCTGCGGCTTGGTTTCCGCCATTTCGATCAGAGTCTTGTCGGTGAAAATGATATAGGCGGGCGCATTCGCCGCCTCGGCCAGTGCCCGTCGCTTTGCCTTCAAAGCCGAAAGCAGCGGCGCGTCTTCGTCGCTGACCAGCACGTGCACCTTGGGGCCGGATCCCTTGGCGGCGCGGATCAGGTCGCGGCGCAGAGTGATCGTCGCCTCGCCGCGCAAAATGGGCCGCGCCTTGTCGGTCATCCGCAGCGCACCATAGCGTTCGGGGTCGGGGCGCATCAGGTCATGCCCCATCATCTGCCGGAAAATCGCCTGCCACTGGCGTTTGTCGTATTCCTTGCCGACACCATAGGTCGGCAGGCTGGCGTGGCCGCGTTCGCGGATCTTGTCGGTATTGGCACCCAGCAGAATGTCGATCAGATGCCCCGCACCGAACCATTCGTCGGTGCGCAGCGCCGCCGACAGAGCCATCCGCACTGGGGTTGTCGCATCGAACACCTCGGGCGGTTTGTCGCACAGGTCGCAATAACCACAGGGTTCCGGGTCTTCGCCGAAATAGCGCAACAGGTGCTGGCGGCGACAGCCCAGCGCCTCGGCCAGACCCAGCAGCGCGTTCAGGCGGCCATGATCGGCGGCGCGGCGTTCGGGGGGTGCCGGGCTTTCGTCGATCTGCTGGCGGCGGTAACGGATGTCGTCGGGGCCGAACAAGGTCAGGGTTTCGGCGGGGGCACCATCACGGCCTGAGCGGCCGATTTCCTGATAGTAGCTTTCGATCGATTTCGGCAGATCGGCGTGAGCGACCCAGCGGATATCGGGCTTGTCGACGCCCATTCCAAAGGCGACGGTGGCGACAACGATCAGCCCATCGTCCTGCTGAAACCGGCGTTCAACCTCGCGCCGCGCCTCGGCGTCCATGCCCGCATGATAGGCGCAGGCGGTGTGGCCACCTTGGTTCAGCGCCTGCGCCAGGGTTTCGGTTTTCGCCCGGGTGCCGCAATAGACGATCCCCGACTGGCCCTTGCGAGCAGCGGCGAAATTCATGATCTGGTCGCGCGGGCTGTCCTTGACGGCAAAGGCCAGATGGATGTTGGGCCGATCGAACCCGCGCAGGAATATGGCAGGGGGCACGCCATCGAATAGTTTCTCGACAATCTCGTCACGGGTTTCGGCGTCGGCGGTGGCGGTAAAGGCCGCAAGCGGGACGTTCAGTGCGCGGCGCAATTCACCGATCCGCAGGTAATCAGGGCGGAAATCGTGACCCCACGCTGACACGCAATGCGCCTCGTCCACCGCGATCATGGTGATGCCGGCCTGCGACAGCATCCGCTGGGTGCCGCCGGATGCGAGCCGTTCGGGGGCCATATAGAGCAGCTTCAGCGTTTTGTTCTCAAGCGCCTGCCAGACCGCATCGGTTTCTTCCTCGGTATTGCCCGAGGTCAGCGCGCCTGCCGTCACACCCACCGCCTGCAACGCCCGCACCTGATCGCGCATCAGGGCGATCAGCGGGGAAATGACGACGGTGACGCCGGGGCGGGAAATCGCGGGGAGTTGAAAACACAGGGATTTGCCGCCACCCGTGGGCATGATCGCCAGCGTGTTCTGGCCCGCCATCACGGCATCGACGATGTCCTGCTGACCCGGACGGAAAGCATCAAAGCCGAATACGTCGCGTAGCAGCGTGGCAGCGCCCAAGGGAAACCTGTCAGATTGTATCTTATTGCTCGATTACTCTGACAATCTCACGTTAGGAATCGGCGAACAAGCCCCCCCGGCGGCCCCGCCCCTCAGCCCAGCAGAATCGCGGGCAGGATGATCCGGCGCAGCGCGATGATCGCGATGAATACCACCAGCGGCGCAAGGTCGAGGGGGTGGGTATCGGGCAGGATCCGGCGGATCGGTTGAAAGATCGGTTCAAGCAGGCGGTTCAGCCCGGTCCAGACCTGATAGACAAAGGGTTGCCGCACGTTCAGCACCTGAAAATTGATCAGCCAGCCCATGATGATGTAGATCAGCATGATCGTGAAAATCACGCTGAGGATCAGGTCGAGGGTCTGGTAAAGAGCGTACATGGTCGGTCCTTTGAAAAGCGTCGCAGGACAGGTAAGGGGCGAACGTCGGCCACGCAATCCCTTTCCCTTGCGTCACGGTTGACCCTAACGTCAACCGGGGCGAGACCTGCGCCAAAGGAGTCCTCCCCATGTATCCCGTTGTGCGCATGTACTGGCAGTTGTGGAAACACCGCAACGATGCCCCGCTGAGGTTCACCGACACGCATGTCTCCACCCATCTGTGCCTGCCGTGGGATCTGGATATCTGGATGGAGCTGAACAACGGGCGCACCCTGACCCTGTATGATCTGGGGCGGATTCCACTTGGGCGGCGGGTTGGGTTGCTGACGGCGCTGAAACGGCGCGGCTGGGGGTTGACCGTGGCGGGATCGACGACCCGTTATCGCCGCCGGATCACCGCGTTCGAAACGATCACGATGCGCAGTCGCGGCCTTGGCTGGGACGATCGGTTTTTCTACATCGAACAATCGATGTGGAAGAAAAGCGGCGAATGTGCGGGTCATGTGTTGATCCGGTCCGCCGTGCCGGGGCCGAACGGAATCGTGCCGCCGTCGCAGGTTGCCGCCGAGATGGGTGTCACCACGCCATCCCCCGCCCTGCCTGATTGGGCGCAGGCATGGACCGATGCCGACGCCCTGCGCCCCTGGCCCCCGATGCAGGGCTAAAGTGCCCGACTCAGGGGCCAAAGCATTTCTTGCCTGATTGATGCTTTGCCTGTCTTATCTGCCCAAAAACCGGGGGCAGGGCATGGCGATTTCAAGGAAGCGGCGCATCTGGGGCTGGATGTTCTATGACTGGGCCCAGCAGCCGTTTTATACCCTTGGTCTGACGTTCATCTTTGGCCCCTATTTCGCGTCCGTGGCCGCCGGCTATTACATTGGGCAAGGGCTGGACAGTGTTGCCGCGAGTGCCGAGGCGCAAAGCCTCTGGTCCGCCGGACAGACCATATCGGGCCTGATCATCGCGCTCAGCGCACCATTCCTGGGTGCTTGGGCCGACAGTTCGGGGCGCAAAATTCCGTGGATCGCCTTGTTTTCGGTGATCTACCTTGTCGCCACTTGGATGTTGTGGGGGCTGACGCCGGACGGGTCGATGCTGATCTGGACGCTGGTGATCTTTTACATCGGATTCATCGCCGCCGAATCCGGTTTGAATTTCGTCAACGCAATATTGCCCAGCCTTGGAACCAAGGATGAGGTCGGGCGCATCTCTGGCTCAGGCTCTGCTTTCGGTTACTGGGGCGGGGTCGTGTCGCTGTTCATCATGCTGTTGCTGTTCGCGGAAAACGACAGCGGCACGACCCTGATCGGGATCGACCCGATGCTGGGACTGGACCCGGCGATGCGCGAAGGCACAAGATCGGTCGGGCCGTTTATCGCGATCTGGTACTTCATCTTTATTATCCCCTTCTTTTTGTGGGTCCGTGACGACCCGGCGCATATCAAAAGGGCCGATCCGGTGAGCAAGGTCTGGGGCGATCTGATGGCGACGCTGCGGTCGGTCTTTCAGCGCAAAAGCCTGCTGAACTTTCTGATCAGCTCGATGCTGTATCGCGATGCGCTGAACGCGGTCTATGCCTTCGGCGGCCTTTACGCGGGGCTGGTTCTGGGCTGGTCGATCATCCAGATCGGCGTGTTCGGGATCGTAGGCGCGATCACCGCCGCCGTGGTCACTTGGGCGGGCGGCCTGATGGATCAGCGGGTTGGGCCAAAGCCGGTGATCAAGGCGGCGATCTGGGCGCTGATCGTGGTCTGTTCGATCATCGTCGGCATGTCGCGGACCAGTTTCTTTGGCATCCCGCTGGCCGCAGGGTCGATGATCCCCGACGTTATATTCTACATCTGCGGCGCGGTGATCGGCGGCGCGGGCGGCACGATCTATGCGGCCAGCCGGACGATGATGGTGCGCCATTCCGACCCCGACCGGCCTACCGAGGCGTTCGGCCTGTTTGCTCTGACCGGAAAAGCGACCGCGTTTCTGGCCCCGGCGGGCATATTTATCTTCACAAAGGCGACAGGCAGCAACCAGTTGGGGTTTATCCCGGTGATCCTGCTTTTCCTGATCGGTCTTTATCTGCTAAGGTTCGTCAACAAAGACGGAGATCGGGCAGTATGATCCGCCAAGTAGCGACCCTTTTTGCGGCGATAATACTGGGGGCCTGCCAACAGGACAGCGCAGGCACGTCCGCGAACGAGGACGGCGTGACGTTTGCCACGGTGTCGACCCAGAACAGCAACGACACCCGGATCGCCAGCGAGGTATTCCGCAGCTTTGCCGACCCGACCCGTCAGGCGACACAAACCTTCGGCGGCTATTCGCGCGGCTGTCAGGCAGGTGCGGTGCAACTGCCGGAAACCGGCCCGACATGGCAGGCAATGCGGCTCAGCCGGAACCGGAACTGGACCCAGCCGGTGACGGCAAGTTTCGTGCAGGACCTCAGCGCCTTTGCCGCCAGCCTGCCGGGCTGGGCCGGAATTTATGTCGGCGACATGAGCCAACCGCGCGGCGGCCCGACCGGGACCGGCCACATCAGCCACCAGAACGGCCTCGATGTCGATATCTGGATGCGCCCGGCACAGCGGTTGAACCTGTCGGCGGCAGAGCGCGAGGCGATCTCGTCGATCGATATGCAGCGCAGCAGCGGCGCCTATGTGAACAGCAACTGGTCGGCGCAGAACGAGGCGATCATCCGGCGCGCCGCGTCAGACCCACGGGTGGCGCGGATCTTCGTCTTTCCCGGTGCCAAGGTCGCGATGTGCGCCAATGCGACAGGCGACCGGTCATGGCTGAACAAGGTCCGGCCGTGGTTTGGCCACAACACGCATTTTCATGTGCGGCTGAATTGCCCGCCGGGCGATGCAAATTGCGAGGTCCAGACCCCGCCGCCGCCGGGCGATGGCTGCGCCGATGCGCAGGACTGGGTCAACAACATCCTGAACCCGCGTCCCGCCGACCCGAACGCGCCCCGGACCCCGCCGCGTGCAGAATTGCGGATGGCGCAACTGCCTGGCCAATGCGCCGCTGTCGCTGCCAACTGAACTGACACCTGATGCGCATTTTGGCCGTTCTGTTGTGCCTCTGGGCACCCGCCGCGCTGGCCGAGGCGCAGTTTATCGGGGCCTATCAGTGGTATTACGACGACCCCAGTTTCGGCGGTCTTTCGGGCGTCGCGATCACCGATAACGGCACCCGGATCATGGCGATGTCGGATCGCGGGCATCTCTTCACCGGCACCGTGCAGCGCGACGGCGACCAGATCACCGGGATCGGCGACGTTCAGGTCAGCGCCTTGCGCGACGATCACAACCGCCCGCTGCGCCACTGGCTTAGCGACAGCGAGGGGCTGGCGCTTGCCGTCGACGGACGGGTCTACGTCTCGTTCGAAGGCCAGACGCAAATCCGGGCCTATGCCGGGCTTGACGCGCCGGGCATACCCCTGCCCACGCATCCCGATTTCGCAAAGATGCAGAAAAACGCATCGCTCGAATCGCTGACCATCGGGCCAGATGGTGCGCTTTATACGCTGCCGGAACGGTCCGGGCGGGCCGACTGGCCGTTTCAGGTCTATCGCTACCGCGACGGCTGGACGATGCCGTTCAGCATCCCACGCCGCGGCTCGTTTCTACCGACCGAGGCGGATGTGGGGCCGGACGGGCTTCTTTATATCCTCGAGCGGGATTTCTACGGCGTCGGGTTTCGCAGCCGGGTCCGGCGGTTCGATCTGACAGGCGGCAACGAAGCCGAGATACTGGAAACCGGGATCGGCCAGTTCGGCAACCTTGAAGGGCTGTCGGTCTGGCGTGACGATACGGGCGCAATCCGGCTGACCATGATCAGCGACAACAACTTTCTGGAGATCCAGCGCACCGATATCGTCGAATATCGGTTGACCGACTAAGGGCACGGGTTTACGTGGCGGCGTCCCTCGGGGCCAAGTCGCCGCACCCTTGTCAAAACGGAAAATCTGATGAAATACCTTGTTCCCGGCATCGCCGCGATGGCGCTCGTCGTCGTCGCCTCCAATATCCTCGTGCAGTTCCTGCTGCTGGACGGGCTGCTGACCTGGGGGGCGTTCAGCTATCCGCTCGCGTTTCTGGTCACCGACATCATGAACCGCGTTTACGGGGCGCAGGCGGCGCGGCGGGTGGTGCTGGCGGGGTTTGTCGTCGGCATCGCGAGTTCGCTGGTCGGGTCGCAGATCATGCTGGAATACGGTCCGGCGGTGGCGATCCGCGTCGCAATAGGTTCGGCCGTCGCCTTTCTTGCGGCGCAACTGCTGGACGTGGCGGTGTTCAACCGGCTGCGGGCGGGTTCGTGGTGGCGGGCGCCCTTGGTCAGCACGCTGGTTAGTTCGACGGTGGACACGATCCTGTTCTTTTCCATCGCGTTTTCGATGACTTTCGGGGTATTCGGGCAGGCCGCCAACGATCAGGTGTCCTGGGCCTGGAACGTCGTGCCGTTCCTCACCCGTGGCCCCGACGCGCCGCTGTGGGTGTCACTGGCGGTCGCCGACTGGGGGGTCAAGCTGGCGGTCGCTCTCGTCGCCCTGCTCCCGTTCCGCCTGTTTGTTGGACGAATGCTGCAATCACAAAAATGATCGCTAGGGCGTGTGATTATTAATTTGACATACACCATATCTGTGCGAATCTCACCTCAGTTGAAACCCATTGAAAGGAGGTGATCCAGTGTCTCATAAGGTATTGGAGAATGCGGTCGGGACAGCTTGGGGGATGCGCAGCTAGGGCAGCCCCTGGTTTCGTCAAACCCAGGTGGGACCCAGCGCATCCCGGAAATTGCCTTTCGATTTTCGGACAAGGTGCGCGGCAGATGGGAAATCTAACCGACCCCGCCTCCTGAACTTAGGAAGGGCCGTCCCGCATGTGGGGCGGCCCTTTTTCATTGGGGTTTTGGGAGATAGACCCGATATAGACGCTGGATAGAAACTCTATAGCAGGGGGCGGGTATGCCGCTGCGCGTGAATGACGCCATCGAGATCGCCGATTGGGAGCTGACCGAGAGCTTTGTGCGCGCCTCTGGCCCCGGCGGGCAGAACGTCAACAAGGTATCGACGGCGGTCGAACTGCGGTTCGAGGCGGCACGGTCCCCGGCGCTGACCGACGCGGTCAAGGCACGGCTACGCCGGCTCGCCGGGTCGCGGTGGACGACCGAGGGCGCACTGGTGATCTTTGTGCAGGACACCCGAAGCCAAGCGCGGAACCGCGAGATCGCGCGGACGCGGCTGGCCGAACTGGTACTGGCGGCGACACGGGTGCCGAAACGGCGGGTGGCAACCAAGGTATCGGCGAACCAGAAACGCAAACGGGTGGCAGCGAAACGGGTGCGGAGCGAGGTGAAGGCGTTACGGGGGAGTGTGGGGGAGGAGTAGGGGTACACAATTTGCACGCACCAAGGCGGTCAGACGATTTGCGAAAGTAGTACACTATACATTGACTTTGACCCACTAAAGTTGCGCCTTGTGGACTTGGCGGACTTCAATAGGCTCATACTTGTAATTTCTAGACGTTAAGAGGTCCTTATGGCGCGTATCACAGTTCCCCAACCTGACATTGACCTGTATAATGACGGTTTTGCTAAGCATGACTTATTGGATCGGTCACGTATCGGCAAGAATTTAACTAATCTTGTTGATTCTGTCGATGAACCGCTCGTTATTGCGCTCGATGGGGCATGGGGTAGCGGCAAGAGTTTCTTTTTGAAGTGTTGGGTTGGAGCTCATCAAAACGAATTGGGAGGTCAAGCTAGAACAATTTACTTTGATGCCTTTCAAAGTGACTACCTCGAAGAACCACTTGTATCGTTGGTGTCAGCTATAGAGACCCATTTACCGACTGACAAAAAGACAAACACCAGTGTTGCGAAGCTCAAGAAGGCTGCAACTTATTTGTGGCGCCCCTTATCCAGAATTAGTCTCGCTTTAGCGACATCCGGTGTGAGTGAAGTCGCTGGTAGTCTGGGTGACGCCGTAGCTGCTGCAACTAGCGATGAAATAGAAAAGCAGCTTGAATTAGTCTGGTCTAGAGCGGCGGGCCAGCAGCATGCTATGAGTCAATTTCATGAGGCGCTTTCTCAACTTAGCGGTCCCGACGGCTCGAAAATTGTGATCGTAATTGATGAATTAGATCGCTGCCGCCCCGATTATGCATTGCAGCTACTGGAAATTCTCAAGCACTTCTTTTCGGTTCCAAATGTACATTTCGTTCTTGGTGTGAATATGAAAGAATTGGAGAATAGTGTTCGCGCAAGATACGGCATTCAAACAGATGCATCTAGATATTTACAGAAATCTATTTCTGTCTCTATGACGCTTCCACAGCGCGACTTTAGAGGTCACGAAAAAGCACAAATTTCAAGAAAGTACTTTCTTGCAATGGCACCAAAAATGGGCTTAAAGGAGAAGGTGATTTCAGATGTAAATTTCTATTTGAAGCTGATGCAGACATCTGTTGAAATTTCACTTAGGGACGTTGACAAGATTCTTTCATATTGCACTTTAATTCCGCAGAATCAGGTTGTAGTAGAGAGACTGTTTCCCGGTTATCGGATGACGATATGCGGCCTTGTTCTAATGCGAGTATTGGCCCCATCGGAATTTGACAAGGCACTAAATGGTAACCTGAGATTGGTAGATGCTCTAAGGGCGTTTTCCATCACCGATCAGAGTATCGCCGAGGGCTCACATCCTGTCAAAGCCATAAGAGAAATTTGGGCAACTTTCCTCGATCCGGGCCGGGTCGATAAGGACTTTGATCTAAGGGGAGTATTCGATGGTTTTGGAGTTAGGGATCCAAGCACTTTTCAGGGGATAGTTGACGACTATATGGGGACGATAAGCTTTGATATTGCGGAACAGCGTTAGCTGCTAAACCACAACTTCCACCCCCACCTGCTCGCCCACCCCGAACACCCGCTTGTACCGGGCGATCTCCGCCTCCGGCCCCATCGCCTTGTTCGGGTTGTCCGACAGCTTGACCGTGGGCCTCCCGTTCGCCGAGACCGCCTTGCAGACCAGCGAAAACGGCGCCAGTGCGTCGCCCTCGACTAGCCCCGTGAAGTCGTTCGTCAGCATCGTGCCCCAGCCGAAGGAGACCCGCACCCGCCCCTCGAACTGCGCCTGTAGCGCCACGATCTTGTCCACGTCCAGCCCGTCGGAAAAGATCACCAGTTTCTGGCGGGGGTCTTCGCCGCGCGCTTTCCACCAGGCAATCGCCACCTCGGCCCCGGTCGCGGGGTCGCCGGAATCGACCCGGATCCCGGTCCAGCCGGCCAGCCAGTCCGGCGCCCGCTTCAAAAACCCCGGCGTCCCGTAGGTGTCGGGCAGGATGATCCGCAGGTTGCCCTCGTGTTCCTCGTGCCAGTCGGCCAGCACGTCGTAGGGGGCGCGGGCCAGCGCGGCGTCGTCCTTGGCCAGCGCCGCATAGACCATCGGCAGTTCGTGGGCGTTGGTGCCGATCGCCTCGAGGTCGCGTTCCTTGGCGATCAGGCAGTTCGAGGTGCCGGCGAAATGGCTGCCCAGCCCCTCGGTCATCGCCTGCACACACCAGTCCTGCCACAGGTAGCTGTGCCGCCGCCGGGTGCCGAAATCGGCAAGGCGCAGGTTGGCGAGCGGTTGCAGTTTCTCGACCTTCTCCCAGAGCTTGGTCATCGCCCGGGCATAAAGCACCTGTAGTTCGAACCGCCCCATGTCGCGCAGCACCGCCCGGCCGCGCAGTTCCATCAGCACGGCGAGGGCGGGAATTTCCCACATCATGACCTCGGGCCAGTTGCCCTCGAACGTCAGTTCGTATTGGCCGTCGCGTTTGGTCAGGTGGTAGGGGGGGAGTTTGAGGGTTTCGAACCAGCCAACGAAATCGGGGGTGAACATCTGCCGCTTGCCGTAGAACGTATTGCCGCGCAGCCAGGTGGATTCGCCACGGGACAGCGAGAGCGAGCGGATATGGTCAAGCTGCTCGCGCAACTCGCCCTCGTCCACCAGATCGGCCAGCCGGATGTGTTTGGACCGGTTGTTGAGGCTGAACGTGACGTGCGTGTCGGGCCGGTTGCGCAGCACCGACTGGCACATCAGCAGTTTGTAGAAATCGGTATCGATAAGCGACCGCACGATGGGGTCGATCTTCCACTTGTGGTTCCAGACGCGGGTGGCGATGTCCTTGTCGGGGCTCCCTTGGGGGTGGTTAGATCAAAGGGGAGGGGGTGGGGTCAATTGCGGGTGACGAACAACAGCGGATTCTCATCGTCGTCGATTTGGTCAATGTAGTCACGCCCGTGAATATCT
>JBBQHC010000103.1:0-11216 GCA_038323615.1 Rhodobacterales bacterium
GCGATGGATTTCGCCCCGGCGTTCAAATTGCTGACCCGGGTGGCGCGAATTTTCGAACAGTTGAACAGCGCCTGGGACGTTCTGCGTACGATGACGCCCAGCGATTACACGACATTCCGCGAAACCCTTGGGCAATCGTCAGGGTTTCAATCGCACCAATACCGGCTGATCGAATTCACCCTTGGCAACCGTAACCGAGGAATGCTGAAGGTTCATGAACACCGGCCCGACCTGCATGGGCTTTTGACCGCAGAACTGGCCCGCCCGTCGCTGTATCACGTCGCGCTGCGGGCGCTGGCGGCGCAAACCGGGGCGACATTCGCGCCCGAAGTGTTCCGCATGGACACGCCGCACCAACCTGACGCCGCCGTCATGGCTGCATGGACGCAGGTTTACCGGGCGCCGGAAAAATGGTGGAGCCTGTATGACCTCGCCGAAAAACTTGTCGACCTCGAAGACTATTTTCGCCGCTGGCGGTTCAACCATGTCACCACCGTGGAACGGGTGATCGGGTTCAAGCGCGGCACCGGCGGCACGTCGGGCGTGCAATACCTGCGCCGAATGCTCGAGGTCGAGCTGTTCCCCGAATTGTGGCACCTGCGCGGAGACCTGTGATGACCCTGCCGATGAAACACCTGTTCGATCTGCCTGAGGGCGTGATCTATCTGGACGGCAATTCGCTGGGGCCGCTGCCGAAATCGGTCGGCGCAAAGGTCGCGCAGACGGTCAGTGCCGAATGGGGCCAGATGCTGATCCGGGGCTGGAACGATGCCGGATGGATGGATCAGCCGACCCGGATCGGCGATACCATCGGGCGATTGATCGGGGCGGAACCGGGCAGCGTTGTGATCGGCGATACCCTGTCGATCAAGGTCTATCAGGCGCTGGCATCGGCCCTTGAGATGCGCCCCGACCGCCGGGTGATCCTGTCGGACAGCGGCAACTTTCCGACCGATCTTTATATGGCGCAGGGGCTGATCGCGTCACTGGACCGGGGCTATGACCTGCGCATCGTCGATCCCGAGGACGTCGCAGATGGCATCGACGAAAGCGTCGCTGCGGTGATGCTGACCGAGGTCGATTACCGCACCGGGCGATTGCACGACATGGGCGCAATTACCGCCAGGGCGCACGCCGCCGGGGCGGTGATGATCTGGGATCTGGCCCACAGCGCCGGGGCGATCCCGGTGGATATTGCAAAATCCAACTGCGAATTCGCTGTCGGCTGCACTTACAAATTCCTCAATGGCGGCCCCGGCGCGCCGGCGTTCATCTACGTCCGCCCGGATCTCGCGCAACAGGTGCGCCCGGCGCTGTCGGGCTGGTTGGGGCACGACGCACCATTCGCCTTTGACCGCGATTATCGCCCCGCCGCCAGCATCGAAAGGATGCGCGTCGGCACCCCGCCGGTGTTGCAGATGGCCGCGCTCGAGGCGGCAATGGCCGTCTGGGACGGGGTCGACATGGTCGATCTGCGGGCCGCCGCGATCCGGCTGTCGGACCTGTTCATCGCCCAGGTCGAACGCCGTTGCCCCGGCCTGACGTTGGCCAGTCCACGCAACGGGGCGCAGCGCGGCAGTCAGGTTTCGTTCCGGTTCAGCCACGGCTACGGCGCGATGCAGGCGCTGATCGCGCGCGGCGTCATCGGCGATTTCCGCGCCCCCGACATCATGCGGTTCGGGATTACCCCGCTCTATCTGGACGAGGGCGACATCGCGCAGGCCGTCGATGTGCTGGCCGATGTGATCGACAACCGGCTGTGGGACGATCCGGCGTATCAAAAGACCAGCCGGGTGACCTGAGTCGCGGCTTTCCGCCACAGCGCAGGGTAGGGACGCCTAGCCAAGGGTGATCCCAAAGGTTGAGCAGCTATGTCATAGATTAATTACAGAGATGATTCCCGCGTGCTAAATGCGCACAACTCTCTGGGGATGCAAAAATTGAAAGATTCGGAATCGGCCTATTTGGTTGTCGGTCAGTCGGGAATTGTCCTGCAAGATATGATGGCTGTCCTGACGGGTGCGTTTCCGGCGTGGCAAGGCCTATCCGCACCGACGGTTCACGCAGCACTCGACCTGTGTGACGTCGCGTATGTTCGCGTCGCCTTTGTGACCGCTGCGCCAGATGATTTTATCGGCAGCGCACTGGCTGTCCGGCTGGATCAAACCGGGGCACGGGTTATCCTAACCGGCGACGCGGCTGAAGAATTTGGCTCCTCTGGCCCCTATCCCGTTCTGCATCGGCCTTTCGGATCTGATGACATCATTGCGATCGCCTGCCCGCCTGACCGCATGACTGCCTGACAGACTAACGGTCCAACAGCACTGGCCTTGGCCAGTTTGCATGCCATACTGTGATCCGACAGGTCCGGCCACGGCCGCCGGTTCGACGTGACAGGATTGGGTCAGACATGCTGCGGCTGCGTGCGATTTTCGACAAACTGGGGTTTCGCCTTGCGCTGATGCTGGCGATCGCGCTGTTGCCGCTGCTGATCGTGTCGATCATCCGGTCGCAGGCCGTCGTGACCGAAGCACGGGCGCGATCGCAGGCGGCCTTGGCAGGCGAAACCCTACGGGCGGTGCGCGACGAGGTGACTTTGATCGACACCGCCAAAGGGGCGGTTCAAGCCCTTGGTCGCACCCTGCCACAGCTCATGATCGACCCGGACACCTGTCAGGCCATCATGCAGAAATGGATTGCGGAATCGGTGTTTTCCTTCATCGGATTCTACGACCTGAATGGTGACGTCCCCTGTTCCAGCGCCCCAGAACCCTTCAGTTTCGGAAAGACGCAGGGGCTGATGGACCTGATCGCCGACCCCAAACTAACAGTCCGTGTCAATCAGGACGCGCAGATCTCGGGCACGTCGGTGTTGATCGTATCGACGCCGGTTTTCGATTCGGCGGGGACGCTGGTGGGGTTTGGGGCCATTTCAATCCCGCACAATGCCCTGCGCAATTCCGACCGGCGCCAATCCGATGGTGCGACGTTCTTGACGTTTGACGCCGAAGGGACGGTGCTGACAGCGCCCGGCGATCTGGATGTTGCGGCATCTATGTTGCCGATACTGGGCGCCAAAGATACGATGACCACGATTCCGCGCAGTGGTGTGCGGCCCGGTCGCGACGGCGTCATCCGTGCTTATGCAATCACAGCCATCATCGCCGATGAACTTTACGGCTTTGGCACCTGGCCAGACACGCCCAATACTGCCAGCCGTCTGGAATTCAGCGATCCGGCAGTCTTTTCGGCGCTGATGTGGCTTGCGAGTCTGGCCGTCGCTTGGTTCGCGTCCGAACTGTTCGTCACCCGCCACGTCCGCAATCTGCGCCACGCGATGCGCCGTTTCGGACGCTCGCGCCAGATTTCCGAGAAGCTGTCATTCAACAACGCTCCGATTGAAATCATGGACGCCGGTTTGGCCTTTGTCGACATGACCGAGACGATCCTGCACGACGAGGCCGAGCTGGAAGACATCGCCCGCCAAAAGGACATCCTGTTGCGCGAGGTGCATCACCGGGTCAAAAACAACCTGCAACTGATCGCGTCGATCATGAGCTTGCAGATGCGCCAGACCGAATCGCCCGAGGTGGTCAGCCTGCTGCGCAGTTTACAGGACCGGATCAACAGTCTGGCGACGATCCACAAGGGGCTTTACCAGACCAAGGGACAGGCCGATGTCTGGATCGACGAACTACTGGAAACCATCGTTCAGCAGACGGTTCGAATGGTCAGCAAAGACGCCGCCGCGATCAATCTGCACACCGACATCGCAGCGCTGCAACTGAACCCCGATCAGGCGGTGCCGCTTGCCCTTTTGGTGACCGAGGCGATGACAAACGCGCTGAAATACATCGGAGCGCCCGACAGAGGCAAGCCCAAGCTGACGGTTAGTCTGGCGGCCCAGCCGGACGATCACGCCGAACTCAAGATCATCAACACGCTGCCGACGACGCCAATCCCGCCCGATGCCGACAAGTCGAGCGGTTTGGGAACCGAGCTGCTGGAGGCCTTTTCAATGCAACTGGGCGGCACCCTGACCCGAACCGACGGCGACGGCACCTATGTGCTGGGTGTGATATTTCCGATCGAACCATTGTCGGCCAAGGATTGAGCCCTGGAAACCGAAAACGGGCCGCAGGTTTCCCTGCGGCCCGTGTGATGGATCTGTGTCTTGGAACCGTCGCAGATCGTTCAGACCGGCGGACGTCCCCGGACTGCGCGGGCGATCATCGCCACCACGAACAAGATCAGGAAGACGACAAACAGAATCTGTGCGATCCCCGCTGATGCCCCGGCAATGCCGCCAAACCCAAGTGCGGCGGCGATCAGGGCGATCACGAGAAAGGTAAGGGCCCAACCAAGCATTTCATTCTCCTTTGAATAAGTGACAGGCGTCGTTGTTGCATACCAACCCTTATGGCGGGCTTTGGTTCCCGATGTGACGCGACGGGGCAGTCAGACCATATCTTCGGGGGCACCGGGCAACGGCTGGCTCTGGGTGGCGGCCGGGCGCAGATCATAGGGCAGAATAAACCCCTGCCGCTGCTCGGGCGGGCGACCCAGATTGTCATAGGCTAACTTGCGCCAAGCCGCAAAGGCTGTGGCAGGATCATAGAACGCCGCCCCTGCGGCATCGGTCAGCCAATGGCGAAACACCGCGTCGCGTACGCCGGCCATTTGGCCCCGGTCGCGCAGGATCACTCCTGCCTCACTGTCCCATGACAGGCTGCGCCCGTTCAGATTGGCTGACCCGATGATGGCCGCATCATCGTCGAACATGGACACCTTGGCATGGACATAGACGATGGGGGCCGCGCCCAGCGTCGCTCTCTGACTGGTGTCGTCGCTGGCGCGGGGTCGACGGGGTTGCACCGGGCTGACCACCAGAAACCGATCGTTGAAGGCCTGATGAACCTGGGCAATGGCGCGGGCCTGCAAGAATTCGCCGAACCGCGCGTCAAGACTGGGATCATCGTCAAATGCCGCTTCTTCCGGCGCGGCAGGCAGCAGGACCAGCAGCGTCAAATCGGAGTGGCGTCGCCCCGCCGTGGCAAGGGCGGCAGCGATATGGCGGTCGCGGAAATACTGGGTTTCCAAATAGATCAACTGCCGGGATTTGCCGATCAGGTCGATGTGGCTGTCGCGCAGGCCACTGACCAAGGGCTTGGGGCTGAGGTGAAACACCGGAAATCGGCGCCGCCGCGACTGTGTGATAGTAAATGCCGGGCCACGCGGCGCCGGTGGGCGTTCGCCGGAAATGACCGCGCCCATCGTGGCCAGAAACGCCGTCGCATCGCGGGCAATGTCGGGGTCGGTCAGGACGATCTGAATATCGTGCCAGGTAACCTGCGCAGGCTGGTCATGGTCGTTGTCGTCATAGCGGCGGTTGTTCAGATCCAGACCGCCGATATAGGTGGTTTTCCCGTCAATAACCGCCAATTTGTGGTGCAGGGTGACGGGTTTCAGGCGTGGCAGGGCAAATCGACGCTTTATCACCGTCTTGCCATCCAGTCTGACCAGATCGCGCAGGCCGGGGGCGAACCGCAGCGCGCGGGCGGGGTTGTCGCTTTCATTCAGGCTGGCGATGGCGTCGGCCAGTGCAGTGCGGGTGCGATATGCAAATGTCAGGCGCGGCACGATCCCGCCCTGGGCGGGATGCAAAAGGGCCCGCACCGACATCCGCGCCGCACCGGGCCGGGTGATTTCGTTCAACGCCAGATAGCGGGCGACGAAATCCCAGGCCTGCACGTGCATGTCGTTGGCCATGACGGGGTCGAAATCCGACAGGGTCAGATCGACGGCGACGCCCCGGTTCAGGGTATCCACGATCAGATCGGCCCAGACCGCGCCAACCTTAAGGCCGGCCTGGGAATGCAACCGGGTCGTCGGGTCGAACAGGCGAAACCCCATGCGGACGTCGGATTTCGCTGTCAGAAACAACGATTCCAACCGCGGGTAGGCCACATTTGCCGTCACCAGAACCTCGATCGGCCCGGTGACCATGATCAGCGGCGTTGAATTGCCGGGCGGGCGTTCAGCACCGCCATCGTCCCCCGATCGGTGAGTTCAAGGGAATCGTCGGCGGACAGATCGAGCAATTCGATCAGTTTCTGGCGGGCCCGGTTGACCCGGCTTTTCATCGTCCCGGTGGCGACGCCGCACATCTCTGCCGCTTCGTGATAGGCGAAACCGGACGCGCCGACGAGGGTCAGCGCCTCGCGCTGGTCATCGGGCAACTGTTCAAATGCGGCCAGAAAGTCGGTATAGGCCATCCGGCCGTCATGTTCGGGTTTGACGGACAACTGCCCGCTGAGGATGCCATCGCTGTCCTGCACCTCGCGGCGGGACTTGGCATAGCTGCTATAATAGGTGTTGCGCAGGATCGTGAACAGCCAGGCGCGCATGTTGGTGCCGACGGTGAAACCGGCCATCGCTTTCCAGGCTTTCATGACGGTTTCCTGCACCAGATCGTCAGCCAGCGCCGGGTTGCGGCACAGGCTTAACGCAAAGGCACGCAAAGCGCCCAGATGCGTGACCAGTTCGTCGCGCGGATCAAGGTCCGCCGCCGCATCACCTTGGGCCATCAGAATCATCCTGCGCCCGCAACTGCGCAAGCAGGTTCAGCAGATCGGGCGGCAATGCTTCACCCTCTTTTTCGACAAAAGCGCGGCGAATGTTTTCCTTGATCAGGTTTTCGCGCGGTCCTTGCCCTTCCCGCTTGTCTTTTTGCATGCCTTGGCCTTCTTATTTGCGCCCATTGTAGTATCCCAAGCGGAACTAAACCGTCGCAGCCGGGTTTGGTTCCACTATGATCAAGAAAAAAGGGACACACCATGTCAACCCAAGCCTCTGGCCAAGCCCCCGGGCAACATCTGAGCCGTGTCGTCGCCGACCTGCTGCCATACCTGCGCCGCTATGCCCGCGCGCTGACCGGATCGCAGAAAACCGGCGACCGCTTCGCCGCTATGACGCTTGAGGCGCTGCTGGAAGACCGCAGCATTTTCGAGAGTGCCTCCAGCCACAAAGTTGCGCTGTTCGGGGCGTTTCACAAAATCTGGTCCAGCCTTGGCACCCCGGTCGAGAGCGGCGAAACCGGGCTGAGCGCGTCGGCTATCGCGCACCTGTCGCGGTTGACCGAAAACACCCGCGAGGCGTTGTTGCTGAACACAATCGAGGGCTTCACCACCGCCGAAATTGCCGAAATCATGCAGGTCGATACGTCTGAGGTGACGCATCTGTTGCGGCTGGCGATGGACGAGATGGAAAAATCCGTGGCGGGCGACATTCTGGTGATCGAGGACGAGGCGATCATCGCCCTGCACATTAAAAAGATCGTTACCGAACTGGGTCATAACGTCACCGGCGTCGCCCGCAAACACTCCGAAGCGGTGCGCCTTGCCGCCGCCAACCGCCCCGACCTGATCCTGTCCGACATCCAGCTGGCCGACGGGTCGTCAGGA
Source organism: Rhodobacterales bacterium (assembly GCA_038323615.1). Lineage (GTDB taxonomy): Bacteria > Pseudomonadota > Alphaproteobacteria > Rhodobacterales > Rhodobacteraceae > JBBKXP01. The sequence continues at coordinate 7,464 of JBBQHC010000103.1, forward strand.
ATTGACGCCGTGAACGAGATTTTGGCCGAAGCGGGCAATATCCCGGTCATCTTTATCACCGCCTTCCCCGAACGGCTGCTGACCGGCGAGCGCCCCGAACCGGCGTTCCTGATCACCAAGCCCTACACCGAGGATCAGGTCCAATCCGCAGTCAGTCAGGCGATGTTCTTTGCCTCAAGCGCCGCGATCGAGGCGATCTGAAGCGAAATACCGGAACCTTTGCGGGGGCACCCGGTTATTGGATCGAATGTGAACAAAAGGAGTCTGTCATGGCTGAATCCATCAAAAGTAACGTTGCCGAACTGAACAACGACATGTCCAAGCAGATGGCGATCCTGCGTGAAGACATCGCCAACCTGACCGCCGCCGTCGCCCAATACGGCAAGGCGCAGGCATCCAGCCTCAAGGCCAGTGCCACCGATCAGGCCGCCAGTCTGGCGGATGCCGGCACCGCCGCAGCCAAGGCGGTTCGGGCCAAAGCTGAGTCGACCTATTCTGATGCCGAAGAAGCGGTGCGCGCCAACCCGGCCGCCGCCGTGGGCATCGCAGCAGGTGTTGGTTTTCTGGTCGGGCTGCTGGCGACACGCCGGTAATGTTCGGCATTGAACAAAAGGTAGGCGATGCCGTCCGAAAGGCCGGCATCGTCAGTGCAAGCGCGGTTCTGGCGTCAGTCGGAATCGCGTTTTTAACTGTAGCTGCATGGATATATCTGGTCGAACTGAATTCGGCGCTGTTCGCAGCGACCATCATCGGGTTGGTCTATCTGGCCCTTGGCGCCCTCTTGCTGGCCATCGGACTCGTCGACCGCAGCCCGCGCCGCCCCGTGGTACCGCCGGTTCACGCGATGCAGCCCCCGACCGCTCTGACCCCGGCGCAACTGGTCGTTGTGTCGTTCATGCAAGGGTTGGAGCAGGGACGACAAACCAAAAAGTCGTTATGACCGACGACACAACGTCAGCCGCCGCAGGCGTCAAGACGCCCTGCACCCGTTGTCCGTTGCGGCCCAAGCGGTTGTTCAAGGATTTCAGCAAAAATACCCTCGATTTCATGACCCGGTTCAAGGTCGGCGAACTGACCGTCGATGCGGGTACGCCGCTTTTGTCCGAAGGGTCGAGCACGCCCCAGCTTTATACCGCGCTGCGGGGCATGGGCCTGCGCTATAAAACCTTGGAAAATGGCGAACGCCAGGTGCTGAGTTTCGTCATGCCCGGCGATTTTATCGGCCTCCAAGCGGGCGTCATGGGCGAGATGCAACATTCGGTCGAATCGACGACCGCGATGGTCCTCTGTGTTTTTGACCGCTCCGCCCTGTGGCAGCTGTATCGCGACGAACCGCAGCGCGCGTTCGATCTGACATGGGTTGCGGCAATCGAAGAACATTTTTTGGGCGAAAGCCTTGCGTCATTGGGGCGGCGCACCGGGTCCGAACGGGTGGCCTGGGCGCTGGTGCGTCTGTATATCCACCTGAGCGCCCTCGACCTCCGTGATGGCGACGGGGTGCCGCTACCCTATCGCCAGCAGGATCTGGCCGATGCGCTGGGCCTGTCGCTGGTCCATACGAACAAGACGCTGGGCGCTTTCCGCCAGACCGGGCTGCTGTCGTGGAAAGACGGCGTGTTGCGTTTGCCCGGCTTTCGCCGCCTGGCCGCTATCGCAGGCGTCGATCCCGAGGCCGAACCCGTACGGCCGCTGATCTGACTGCCGACGCCGACAAAGGAAAGCAGGACAGGCACCGTTTACGGCACCCGTCCTGCGTCAAAATCATTCGTTAATTGTGCGACGCAGCTCTACTTGGCCAGCGCCCGCAACATCCATGCCGCCTGTTCATGAAACGCAGCGCGCCCGGTGCACATATCGGCGGTCACCGGGTCGCCTGCGACTTCGGATGCGGTGATGACCTTGTGCAACCGCTTGGCAACCTTGCTGTGATCCTCGGCCAAACCTTCGCACATCGACGGCGCGTCGGTCGCGTTTTTCAGCTCCTCGACCACCGATCCGGCCAACATCGTCGTGGCCGAGGTCGCGGTCAGTTGGCCCAGCGCCCGGATCCGTTCGGCGATCACATCGGTGGCGGCGAACAATTCTTCGTATTGCGTTTCGGTCAGCTTGTGGACCGCATAGAACATCGGACCTTCGACATTCCAGTGCACCGCTTGGGTTTTGATCGTCAGGCTGTAGGTGTCGGCCAGAACGTCGGCCAATGCCTTGGCAACCGCTTTCGGATCACCGACCCCGGTCTTGACGGCGACGGCGGCGGGCTTGGTTTGCATGACGGTTGACATGGCGGACTCCTTTTGACGGTTCGCCACAAAAACGCCCGGACGGCGGTTTGGTTCCGCAGGTGTTTGTATGGAACAAATTCAACGCCGCCGCGTTTGACCACCACATTCCGTAATCGAAGGAGCAAACGCATGAACTGGGACCAAGTCAAAGGCCAATGGAAAATCATCAAAGGCAAAGCCAAGGAAAACTGGGGTGATCTGACCGACGACGATCTGGACAAAGCCGAAGGCAACCGCGAACAGCTCGAAGGTGCCATCCAGAAACGGTATGGCAAATCCAAAGAGGACGTCCGCAGAGAGGTCGACAAATGGCTGGAATCCACCAAGTGATCTGACAGTTGCAGATGACGGGGCGACCGCACAGGTCGCTCCGTTTGCCTTTTCAGAACAACGCCACGCGAAGCAAAAACTTCCTGAGACCCGGCCTCGCCGCAGGCATATATCGGCGTCACCGTTCCGGTTGGACAAACCGCGTCCAGACTGCCGGTTCGCGCAACGCTGGCGCGAAAACCGGCGCCGTATTCTCGCATGAACTGTCGGTCGCATTCCCCGAGGCCAGTTTGATTCATACAGAGCGCCCCGAAGCCGACTGGTGGTCCAGCTACAACCACACCATCAACCGCTTCTGGCAAAACCGGAAATCCATTCGATTGCCACCCCTGATCAGCGCCGTGTTCGACGACATGGACCAGATCCTCGGGCATGGCGGTGATGCCGGGTTCGACCGTGATGGTTGAACAAGTTGGGATTTCAGGGTCGTTCGGGTGGCGGAGGGAACGCGACTGGGGTCGAACCTTTTCTGGCTTTCATTGCACGGTCCGACCACCCCAAAACCATGTCGCATTGGATCACGGCACGACCGCCGAGGTTGATGCCTGCGGGACTTTCACGATGACCCGGGGCCTGTTTCCTCCTCCATTTTGAGGGCGAGCCCGCTCCAGACGGCACTGTCAGCTCAGGCCATGGGCGGATGCGGTCGGACGGCGCGGGGGGAACATACTGGCACCGTGAACGGAAAAAATGGCCGTGGCGCATCGCGACAAGAATACCGCTATCAGCGGCTGACAACCACCTCAGTCTGCCACTCCTGACAGCGACGCGCGATGGAGTCTGCGAGGGTCCGGTCGGTGAAAAGCACGTCGACCTCGGCTAGCGAGGCGATGCGACCGGGGGCGGTTCGTTCGAATTTGCTGTGGTCGGCGATAAGCATCGAGTGGCGGGTGCGTTCGAGGATGGTCCGGCTGACCCCGACCTCTTGGATGTCGAAATCGAGGACGTCGCCGTCGTCATCGATGGCCGAACAGCCGATAACGCCGAAATCGAACTTGAACCTCGTCCTGCTGGACGAGCCGCTGGCTAACCTCGACTACAAACTACGTGAGGAATTGCGCGCCGAGATCCCCCGGATCTTTGAAAAATCGGGTAGCATATTTGTCTATGCCACGACAGAGCCCGAAGAGGCGCTGCTTTT
>JBBQHC010000104.1:0-10971 GCA_038323615.1 Rhodobacterales bacterium
GGCGTTTGACATCAGATCACTCCCGGTTGACGTTACGCGGGGTTCTAGCCCCAATAACGCCAAAGGCGCAACAAAGGACGAGCAGATGAAGGACGACAATCGCCGCCACCCGATGCGCCATTCCGGGCAGGACCGCGAGACGGCGCGGCATATACCGGACACCCCGCAGACCCGATCGCCGACCTATCGCCTTGCCTTTGCCGATCCCGATTTCCTGTGCGACGAGGAATTGCGCCCGGTGCGCCTGCAACTTGAACTGCTCAAGGCGCAGATGGCGATGGATGCGGCGGGGATCGTGTCGACCATTGTGCTGTTCGGCGGCGCAAGGATTCCCGACCCGGCGCACAAAGACACGGCGCGGACGAAAACGCTGGCCGATCTGTCGAAATACTACACCGAAGCCCGCAAATTCGCCCGGATGATGACCGAAACCTCATTGCAGAACGGCGGGCTGGAAAACGTCATCGTCACCGGCGGCGGCCCCGGTGTGATGGAGGCGGGCAATCGCGGGGCGCAGGACGCCGGAGGCAAATCCATCGGGCTGAACATCGTGCTGCCGCATGAGCAGGCGCCGAATAAATACGTGACGCCCGAGTTGTGTTTCAACTTTCACTACTTTGCCATTCGCAAGATGCACTTTCTGATGCGGGCCAAGGCGGTGATGATTTTTCCCGGCGGGTTCGGCACGCTGGACGAGATGTTCGAGGCGCTGACGCTGATCCAGACCGGCCGAATGGCGCGGGTGCCGTTCCTTTTGTTCGGGCGGGCGTTTTGGGAAAAAATTATCAATTGGGATGCCTTGGCCGAAGCGGGAACGATTTCCGCCGAAGACCTTGACCTGTTCCGGTTCGTCGAAACCGCCGAAGAGGCGGTCGAGGCGATCCGCACGTGGGACGGTGCGGGGCAGCGGCGCGAGGCGATACCGGGGCGATAATCGCTCAAGTGATGGGCATTGCGATGACCGATTTGCCGTCAAGATCATGCGACGGCGAACCCATGCCATGCGCCGTTCAGCGTGAACCCACCGCCGGAATTCCGGTTGGCGCAATACCCGCGACGGCATCGAAATGGGGCGAGTGCGTCGAACGCGAGGGCGACGTTTCGCCATGGAGGACGGCGGCGATGGCGCAGACCATCTCGCGCGGCATGACTTTGGATTGAAACCGCGCTTTCGCAACTTGCCCGGTCTTCGGGCGAATTGCGATTCAACTAAAAGTCATTCCACTTTAAACTGCCAGTGCGGGAAACACGGCCGCCAGACGATTGCGCCGCAGTGCCGCCTGAATACGTCTGCGGCGGTCTATTTCACGGTTCAGCGCGGCGGCGACAAAGTCATCGACCGAAACGGCATCGGCGCGAACGATGTCGAGCAATGCTGCGTTGAGCGGCGGGGTGATACGGACGAAGGGGATGATGTTTTTCATGACACCACCTTGACCTGATTCTGGTGAAGCCTGGGTTAACCTCGATCGACGGGACGCGGTCCGCGACCCTGCCTTGCCTCAATGCCCGGTTTCGGCGGCGATGTCGGCGCGGGATTTGCGGGCGCGTTCGGTGGCCGATTTCAACTGACCACAGGCGGCCATGATGTCCTCGCCGCGCGGGGTGCGGATCGGCGAGGCGTAGCCGGCGTTATAGATGATATCCGCAAAGGCGCGGATCCGGTTTTTCGACGACCGCTTGTAAGGTGCGCCCGGCCACTCGTTGAACGGGATCAGGTTGATCTTGGCCGGGATCCCTTCGATCAGTTTGACCAGACGCCGGGCGTCTTCGTCGCTGTCGTTGACGCCGTCCAGCATGACATATTCAAACGTGATCCGCTCTGCATTGGTCGCCTTGGGATAGGCACGCAGGGCGGCGAGAAGATCGGCCAGCGGCCACTTCTTGTTGATCGGGACCAGCTTGTCGCGGATTTCATCGGTCGTGCCATGAAAGGAAATTGCCAGCATACAGCCGATTTCATCAGCCGTCCGGGCGATTTCGGGGACGACGCCGCTGGTTGAAAGGGTGATCCGGCGGCGCGACAGGGATATCCCTTCCGGGTCCATCGCAATTTTCATCGCGTCACGGACGTTTTCGAAATTATACAGCGGCTCGCCCATGCCCATCAGAACGACGTTGGACAGCAGGCGGTTTTCGTTATTGGGCGCGCCGGGCACCGGCCATTCGCCCAGATCGTCGCGGGCCAGCATGACTTGCCCGACGATCTCGGCCGCCGTCAGATTGCGGACCAGTTTCTGGGTGCCGGTGTGGCAAAACGAACAGGTCAGTGTGCAACCGACCTGCGACGAAATGCACAGCGTGCCACGGTCGGTTTCGGGGATATAGACCACCTCGACCTCGTGCCCCCCGGCGATCCGGACCAGATATTTGCGGGTGCCATCGTCGCTGACCTGTTTGGTCACAACCTCGGGCAGGGCAATGACGAAATTGGCGGCCAGTAGGGCGCGGAAATCTTTGGACAGGTTGGTCATCAGGGCAAAGTCGCGCACGCCCCAGTGATAGACCCATTGCCAGACCTGCCCGACGCGCATCTTGGCCTGCCGTTCCGGCGTGCCGACGGCGATCAGGGCCTCGCGCAGCGCGTCGCGGGTCAGCCCGACGATGTTGGGCAACCCTTGCGGCGGTTTGCGCGGGATGGTGTGGACATCCTGCGTGATCGGGGCGGTAGCGGGCATGACGGGACTCGGGGCTGTGCTGCGGTTCAAGGGCGGCACATAGCGCAAAGCGCGGCAAAGCCCAAGGGGCTGCCGAAGCGGCAATGCGGTGGCGGTGTGTAAAACCCCACCGAAGTGCCGTCCCAGACGTTTAGCTTGCGCAGCGGCGCTGGGCCTCTTCGACCGTCGCGGTGAACCCGGACAGTGAAAACTTGTCGTTGGTGACGGTGCCACGACCCGACCGCCCGGTCAGGGTGGCCTCAGATCCGCGTTTCATCGCAGCGACAATGCGGGCGTCGTCTTCAGGGGTGGCAGGCCAGGCCCACTCGCCCTCGGTGAACATTTGAAATGCGGTGCCGCCAATGTCCATCGCCACGGTCGAGCCCCCGGCGAACGGATAACCGGCGGTAAAGGCGACCTGCCCTTGCACAGCACTTCCGGGGCGGTAGAATACGAACAGCAAGGCATCGCCGCGCCGCACAGCGACGACCGCACCGTCCTTGGTATTCACCGATTCCTTGGGGGCCGACACGCCCCAGCATTCGGTCGGGTTGCTGTCGACAAAAACGCTCCAGTCGGTGTTGGCTGCGACCCGGTTCGACGATTCCTGTGCAATGACAGAACTGGCGAGCGCGATCGCCGTGACGGTTCCGGCAATGCGGAAAATTCGTGACATCATGTTTACAGCCTCCAAGCTGTTCTTGCCTCTGGATGTTCCGGCCAACGGCGCATTCTGGCGGCACCTTTTCGTCTGGCGGGAACGGTTTCAACCCGATAGGCACCACATTAGCAAGAAATCGCCCAATGGGGAAAGCCCCAAAGGGTCACAAAACCGCGCGGATTGCCGCCGGTATGGGCAATGGGGGTCTGCAATGGGACAAGCTGTCGATCTGGTCGAGGTCTGGCGCAACGATATTCTGGAAAGTGTCCATCGCGGCCATGGCCTGGTTTGCGACGATACCGGACAGATCGTGCAGGCCTGGGGAGACCCCGAAACGGTGATTTTTCCACGCTCGGCCTGCAAGATGATTCAGGCCCTGCCGCTGATCGAAAGCGGGGCAGCGGATGCGGCGGGGCTGAGGATCGAACAGTTGGCTCTGTCCTGTGCAAGCCATCAGGGCGCGGCGATTCACACCGAACGGGTCGCGGCATGGCTGAAAACGCTGGGCCTGTCCGACGACGATTTTCGTTGCGGGGCGCATCTGCCCTACGACGTGGCAACAGCGCACGGATTGATCCGCGCCGACGAAAAGCCCTGTCAGATGCACAACAACTGTTCGGGCAAACATTCTGGTTTCCTGACCTTGAACCGGCATCTTAAGGCGGGACCGGACTATATCGCGCTCGACCATCCCGTGCAGGTTGCCGTGAAAGCCGCGTTCGAAGAAGTGACCGGCGAAACCAGCCCCGGCTATGGTATCGACGGCTGCTCTGCGCCGAACTTTGCGACAACCCTGCACAGCTTTGCCCGCGCGATGGGCTTTTTCGCCTCGGCGCAAGACCGCAGCGACACCCGGTCAACCGCTGCAGCACGGCTGGTACAGGCAATGGTGGCCTTCCCCGAATTGGTCGGAGGCGAGGGCAAGGCCGACACCGAACTGATGCGCGCAACCGACGGCAAGGTCGCGATCAAGACCGGGGCCGAAGGCGTCTATGTCGCGATCATCCCGGAAAAACGTCTGGGCGTCGCGCTCAAGATCGTCGATGGGGCGACCCGGGCAAGCGAGTGCGCGATGGCGGCGATTCTCGTCAAACTGGGCGTGTTGGATGCTGCGCACCCGGCAGCACAGGCGCGGCTGAACGCGCCGCTACCGAACCGCCGCGATGTTGTCTGCGGATATGTCCGGCCTGCGGCAGTGCTGACCTAGGGCGCTTTGCGACAACCTAATGGCATCAGCGACCGCGCCAGATCGGCGAGGCCGCTGTCGGTCAATACACGACCACCGCCCGGATCGATTCGCCCGCGTGCATCAGATCGAACCCCTTGTTGATGTCCTCAAGGGCCAGCGTGTGGGTGATCATCGGGTCGATCTCGATCTTGCCGTCCATGTACCAATCGACGATTTTCGGCACATCGGTGCGGCCCCGGGCGCCGCCGAACGCCGTTCCACGCCATGACCGGCCCGTCACCAATTGAAAGGGGCGCGTGCTGATCTCGGCGCCCGCAGGTGCCACCCCGATAATGATCGATTCGCCCCAGCCTTTGTGCGCTGCCTCCAACGCCGTACGCATGACCTGCACGTTGCCGGTGGCGTCAAAGGTATAATCGGCCCCGCCCTTGGTCAGATCGACCAGATGGGCGACCAGATCGCCCTTTACGTCTTTGGGGTTCACATAGTCGGTCATCCCGAACCGCGTCGCCATCTCGACCTTACCGGGATTCAGATCGACGCCGACGATCTGGTCGGCCCCCGCCAATCGCAGCCCCTGGAGGACGTTCAGACCAATGCCGCCAAGGCCGAACACAATCGCGCGGCTGCCGATTTCAACTTTGGCCGTGTTGATCACCGCGCCGATGCCCGTGGTCACACCGCAGCCGATGTAGCAAATCTTGTCGAACGGCGCGTCAGGGCGAACCTTGGCGAGCGCGATCTCGGGCAGGACGGTGTGGTTGGAAAACGTCGAACAGCCCATGTAATGCAGGATCGGGGTGCCATCCAGCATCGAAAAGCGGCTGGTGCCGTCGGGCATGACGCCCTTGCCCTGGGTGCTGCGGATCGCCTGACAGAGGTTGGTTTTCGGGTTCAGGCAATACTCGCAGGTGCGGCATTCGGGGGTGTAAAGGGGGATCACATGATCGCCCGGTTTCACACTGGTGACGCCGGGCCCGACCTCGAGCACCACGCCGGCGCCCTCATGGCCCAGAATGGCCGGAAACATCCCCTCGGGATCGGCGCCTGACAGGGTGAATTCGTCGGTATGGCAGATCCCGGTCGCCTTGATCTCGACCAGAACTTCGCCCGCCTTGGGGCCATCCAGATTGACCTCCATGACTTCAAGCGGTTTGCCTGCGGCAAGGGCGACTGCGGCACGGGTGCGCATGGTATTCCTCCCAGAATGTTCGGCCAAGAATTGCGCGGAACCGGGCACGAACGCAACCACTTGCGCGATGGGGCAAAGTGGCGGATTGTCGGGGGATGAAATTCGCTTTGCCCCTGCTGATCGCGCTTGCCGCCTGCACCAACCTGCCGACGGATGGGCCTGCGGTACCGCCTGCGGCCGAAGATACCTGCGGCGCGGCAAGGCAGTCGGCCCTGATCGGGCAGGATGCGACGGCACTGGAGCGGGTGATGTTGCTGGGACCGGTTCGGGTGATCCGGCCCGGCATGGCGGTCACAATGGATTTCAGAGCTGAACGGATCAATTTCGTAGTGACCGAGACGGGACGCATCGGGCGCATTTATTGCGGATGAATTGAGAAAAACCAAGATCCCCGGCGCGGCAGACTGGGTGGGGGCTCTGAACTGCCACACCGGGGTAGCTTTTGGCTATGAAATGAGTATCGGGGGCGATTGCGGCAAGGGTTCAGCGCAAAGGTGACAGTTACGCGGTCATTTTGGGGCATTTGCAAGGCAGGCTTGATTTGCCGCCCCTTTGGCGCAAATCTGACGCCATGACAGTGCAACCACCCGTTCCGTTTCAAGCTACCGTGCCTGATCAGGTGGCGTTTCACCGCAGTGAGTTGTCCGAAATTCTGCAGCTATATGGCCGCATGGTCGCCGTCGGCGAATGGCGCGATTACGGTATTTCCTGCCTGCGCGATCTGGCGGTTTTCGCGGTGTTCCGGCGGACCGCGGAAAACCCGCTGTATCGGATCGAAAAACGGCCAAACCTGCGCGGCCGTCAGGGGCAATATGCTGTGGTGGGCATGGATGGGCAGATATTGAAGCGCGGCAATGACCTGCGGCAAGTTCTGCGGGTGCTCGAGCGCAAGCTGATTCGGGCGGTCGAATAGAGCGGCGACCGGGGTTTTCAACGCGACGCCAGGGGCGGTCACGACCGACTGAAATCGCTGGAACTTGTCTCTACTTCTCTAGAGAAGTAGAGACGTAGTGACTTGATTTATATACGCTAAGACCTGTTTCCAAATATTGTTAACGTTTCATTTGCGAACGCGTATCAGCCGGATCAATCCAGATCGGCCCATTTCAACTGTGTGTTGCGTGTCACCGCACGGGTCAGGCGTTTGCCCAGCACCTTGTCGAAATCGAACCCTGCGATCTCGCCCGAACCGGGGCGGCGGGCCCAGATGTCGGCTTCGGCAATAACGTGCCCGGCAGGCAGATCCTTGTCGGCAACCACAGACGCACGGGCGAACCGGTAGACCGGTTCTTCGGCGGCGGTGCGCTGTTTGGGATTCATCAGCGCGGTGTGGATTTCGCGGCTGCGGTCAATGATGTGGCGCAGTTCGGCTGGGTCCATCGAGTTGATGATGTCGGGGCCGATCCGGTAGCGGGTATCGGTATAGTGGCGCTCCAGGATGCAAGCGCCCAGCGCCACTGACGCCAGCGCCATGTCCGGCCCGATCGAATGGTCGGAGAATCCCACCACGGCCTTGGGAAACGCGTTTTTCAAGTCGGTCACGCCCTGTAACGACACGATTTCGGGCGGCGACGGATACAGGTTCGTGCATTCCAGCAACGCATATTCAATGCCTGCCGCATCCAGTATCGCCACCGACGCGCGGATCGTGTCGATACTTTGCATCCCCGTCGACATAATCACCGGCTTGCCCTTGCGGGCGATGTGGCGGATCAGCGGCAGGTTGTCGGCCTCGCCCGACCCGATCTTGTAGGCCGGCACGTCGAGCGTTTCGAGGAAATCCGCGGCGGCGCGGGAAAACGGCGTCGAAATCCAGATCATACCCAACGATTCGGTATAGCGTTTCAACGCGGCCTCGTCGTCCAGCGACAAGGCGCAGCGGGCCATCACTTCCCAGATCGACACGTCGGCGTTGGGCGGAAAAATCTGTTTGGCTTCTTCGGTCATCTCGTCTTCGATGATGTGGGTCTGGTGCTTGATCATCTCGCATCCGGCCCCGGCGGCCAGGCGCACCATATTCTTGGCGACATCCAGGCTGCCACCGTGGTTGATGCCGATTTCGGCGATGACCAAGGGGGGTTCCTTTGGCCCGATTTTGCGCCCTGCGATCTGCATCATTTACCCCATGAATTGCGTTTCGTCGGCTTTTACGCCGCTGCGTCCAGCATTGCAATTCGGCCGCCCTTGTCGCATGTCACGCGGCGAAAGGGACTCGTATGCTGGCAAGGCTTTGGACATATCTGGGCACGCGCGAAAAGGCGTGGCGGCGGTCGTTCGGACGCGACATCACCGATCCGGACGAACGCAAACGCTCGGCATGGCATGTCGACTGGCTCGACCATGGAATCCTGCGGCGGCGCTGGCACAACTTTGCCGAGATCGCGCCGGGGGCCTATCGGTCAAACCACCCCAACCACGACCGTTTCTCTGATTATGCCGAGCAGGGGATCAGATCGGTACTGAACCTGCGCGGCAAGATCAGGACGGCGTCGTGGCTGTTCGAGGAGGAAACCTGCGCCCGCCTTGGCCTGACCCTGATTGACATTCCGATGTCGGCCCGCGCCGCGCCACCCCATGCGTCGATCATGGCCTTGCTTGACGCCTACGACACGATGGAGCGCCCGTTCCTGATGCATTGCAAATCGGGGGCTGACCGCACCGGACTGGCGGCGGCGATTTACGTCATGGTCATCGCAGGCGGCACGCTGGCCGAGGCGCGTCAACAACTTAGCCGGCGATTCCTGCATTTCCGGCGCGGGCGCACCGGGGTGATGGATCACGTGTTGAACGTTTACGAACAGCGTAACGCCCGCGCTCCGATCGGCATGCGTGACTGGCTGACGACGGAATATGACCCGGCGCAGATTGACGCGAGTTTTGCCACGTTCCGCGCCAATGGCTATCGCTGGGCCTGAAAGCGAACTTGGTCAGCGGCGCAGCGCCCGGCGGAAATCGGCCAATCGAAACGCGCCCAACATCTGCCCAAAGACGCCATAGGTCACGACCCCCAGCAGGATCAGCAGGGCCAGCGCGGCGTAGCGCAGGTGCGCAATTCCAAAGAACGGGTTGAGCAGCACCATCAACGCCGCCAACACCACGCCCATCAGGACAGATGCAAGGACGATCCGCCACAACCGGCCCCGGAACCGTGCGTCGGTCCGGGCCGCGTCACCCATGCCGCGCGCGCCCCACGCCAGTTGCGCCACGGTCGCCCAACCCGCCAGCGTGGTGCCAAGCGCGGCCGCGATGAACCCGATATATGACGACAGGCCGATGGCCAGCCCGGCATTCACCACCAGCGCGACAAGCGCGTAATAAAACGGTCGACGGGTATCTTCGCGGGCAAAGAACAGTGGCAGAAGGGCCTTTTGCAGCACAAAGGCAGGCAGGCCCAAGCCGTAGACAGCCACCGCCATCGCCGTCGCGGCGGTGTCGTCGGTGCTGAACGCACCGCGTTCAAACAAGACCGACACCAGCGGCACAGGCATCACCATCAGGGCCACGGCGGCAGGCACGGTCAGGGCCAGCGACAGCTCCATCGCCCGGTTGAACGCATCCCGCCCGCCTGCGGTGTCCCCTGCGCGCAGCCGACGCGACAGGTCGGGCAACAGGACGATCCCGATGGCGATGCCGACGACGCCAAGCGGCAGTTGATACAGACGATCCGCATAGTTGAGCCATGCAACAGCCCCGTCAAAGAACGACGCCACCTGCCGGCCCACCAGCAGGTTGATCTGCACGACCCCTCCGGCCAGTGCAGCGGGCGCGGCGATGATCGCCAGCCGCTTTAACTCGGGCGTCATCCGGGGTCGGCGGAACCGCAGCGGGAATCCGGCGCGCGCCGCCGCCCACCAGACCAGCGCCATCTGCGCCGCCCCGGCGAGCGGAACCGACAGGGCCAGACTATCGCCAACGCGCAGGCCCAGCGCTTGATCCAGCCCCATGCCCAGCGCGTCCGACGCCGGGCGGCCCAGCACCACGCTGATCAGGATCGAGGCGATAAAGATCAGATTCAGCAGCACCGGCGCGGCAGCAGCGGCCATGAACCGGCCCGTCGCGTTCAGCACACCCGAGAGCAGGGCCGCCAGCGAAATGAACAGGATATACGGGAACGTCAGGCGGCCATATTCGACCGCCAGATCGAACCGTTCGTCGCCCGCGAATCCCGACGCCATCGCATAGACCAAGGCCGGCATGAAGATGATGCCCAGGATCGACACAAGGGTCAGGATCACCGTCATCCCGACAAAGGCGTCGCGGGCGAAATCCAGCGCCCCGTCATCGGCCTCGAGCTTTTTGGAGAACATCGGCACAAAGGCCATGTTGAACGCGCCCTCGGCGAAAAAGCGACGGAACATGTTTGGCAGGCTGAAGGCAATCAGGAACGCCTCGGCCACCGGGCCGGTGCCCAGATAGGCGGCGATCATGATGTCGCGCACGAACCCCAGCAGGCGGCTGGCAAGGGTCCAGAATCCGACAGTCACAAAGCCTGACACAAGGCGGATGGGTTTCAACGGTGGTCCTGCCCGGTTGCTGCGGTTTTGTGTCGTTCTACGGGGTTGGCAGGACGGGGGCTATGGGGAAAACGTGCAGGGACGAAATGGCGATTCCTTCGGTTTCGCAAACTTGACGTAAACTTTCGTGGTATGAAAGAAAGAGACGATGCGGCGGCCGGATGATTAGAGACTACTGATGGCAAAACGATCAAAAGAGGATCTGCGCGCCGATTTTCTTGGCTTTTACGCAGTTTTCGAAACGACAGTCGCTTTCCAGAGGTCACTGATGCCGCCGGAGGACCAGTTTATCTTTGATATGGTCACCTCAAGTGAGCGGATGCTTGAATGGGTAGAAGAAGGTCAAGCGACGCTTGGCCAGATCATTGCGGGCACACAGCAGGCCATCAACGATTTCAATGTTACCTTAGTAGCAGACGCCAGCAATGGCGGGTCGCTGGTCCAGAGGTTCGCGACCTTCTACAGCAACCGCCATGACGGGCGCGAATATTTCAGCGATGTCGCGAATCCACGCAAATTAGCCGCCAAGATATTGCGGCGCGGGAAACTGAAGAATGACACAGAGTGGTATTTGCTCAAGGAATTGACAACGGCAGCTGACCAGACCCTTTTCACGCCCGCCGAAACAGACACGATCGACCGCATGTTGGCAACTTACGAAACCGGGGCCAGGCCAGACTGACCGCGCAAATGAAACCCATCAGAGCAGGAAAAGTGGTTTTGGTGGAGCCTAGGGGGGTCGAACCCCTGACCTCTTG
>JBBQHC010000105.1:0-10899 GCA_038323615.1 Rhodobacterales bacterium
GCAGGTCTGGCCAGCGTCGGCATGGGCGGTGCAGCGATCGGCGTGGGTAACGTCGTCGGCAACTTTCTGGCCGGCGCACTGCGCAATCCCTCAGCCGCCGCAGCCCAGACGGCCACGATGTTCATCGGTATCGCGTTCGCCGAAGCACTGGGGATCTTCTCGTTCCTCGTCGCGCTTCTGTTGATGTTCGCGGTCTGAATCAGTTCGCTTCCTTGCGGTTCGGGGGCGCCCTGCGGGGCGTGCCCGGATAAACAAAGGCTCCGGCGGAGGATGACATGGCAACCGACCCTGTAGAATCGATCAGCACCTGCGTCGAAGCGGGAGGCAAGGCGATTGGTCTGCCGCAACTGTGCGGTGACTGGTTCGCAAACCAGATTTTCTGGCTCGCGGTCGCCCTCGTCGCGATCTATTTCATCTTGTCCCGCATCGCCCTGCCGCGCATCAGCGCGGTTCTGGCCGAACGGGCCGGGACGATTTCCAAAGACATCGCCGCTGCCGAAGAGCTGAAACAAAAGGCGCTGGATGCCGAGGCCGCCTATGACAAGGCGCTTGCCGACGCCCGGGTGGCCGCGGCCAAAATCGTCGCCGAAGCCAAGGCCGACATTCAGGCCGGTCTTGACGCCGAACTGAAAAGGGCCGACGTTCGGATCGCCAAAAAGACCGCCGAAAGCGAAAAGGCGATTGCCGAAATCCGCGCTGGTGCGGTCAAAAGCGTGGCCGAGGTTTCCAAGGATACCGCCGCCGCATTGGTGGCCGCGCTTGGCGGATCGGCTGACGCCAAAACGGTGAACGCCGCAGTCACCGCCCGGATGAAAGGTTAGTGCGATGAAAAAGTTTCTGATCCCCGCACTGGTCCTGACAGCTTCGCCCGCCTTCGCTGCGGTCGAGCCGTTCTTTTCACTGAAAAATACGAACTTCGTCGTTCTGATTGCGTTCATCCTGTTCATCGGCGTTCTGTTCTATTTCAAGGTGCCGGGCACGATTGCCGGCCTGCTGGATAAAAGGGCGGATGGCATCCGCGCCGATCTGGCCGAAGCCAAGGCACTGCGCGAGGAGGCGCAGACGCTGCTGGCGTCTTACGAGCGCAAGCAAAAGGACGTGCAGGCGCAGGCTGACCGGATTGTCGCGACAGCCCGCGAAGAGGCCGCAATGGCTGCGGAACAGGCCAAGGCCGACATCGCCACATCGGTCGCCCGCCGTCTGGCCGCTGCGGAAGACCAGATCGCCAGCGCGCAGACCGCCGCGATCCGCGAAATTCGCGATACCGCGATCACCGTCGCCGTCGCCGCCGCCCGCGACGTGATGGCCAAGCAGATGACTGCTGCCGATGGCAACAAGCTGATCGACGAAGGCATCGCGACGGTGGGTGCAAAGCTGCATTAACGCGGTTCAGGCCTACGTGGAAACACCCGCCGGATCGAAAATCGCGTTTGCGCGAAGCGATTGAAAGCGAATTGCAATTCAAATGAAAGTCGTTCCGCTTTAGCGACGCGCCTCGTTTTCCAATCGTTGCAGCGCCAAAGCCTCGTTGCGTTCGGCGGTTTGCTGTCCTTGCAGGGCCCGTTCGACGAAATTCAGGTGTGCCGCAACCGCGCCACGGGCGCCATCGGGGTCACGGGCTTGCAGGGCCGCGTTGATCGCCCGGTGCTGGTCCAGCAGGCTGTCGCGGGTCATCCGTTGTTTGAACATGATCTGGCGGTTATAGAAAACACCCTCGCGCAGCAGCTGATACATTGACCGCATCATATGCAGCATGATCACATTATGGCTCGCCTCGATGATTGCCAGATGAAAATCGGCGTCCAGCCGGGCTTCGTCGGCAGGGTCGCGTTTGACGTGTGCCAGTTCCATCTTGGCAAAGACCGCGTCGATGACCGCAAGATCGGTGTCGCTGCCCGATCGTGCGGCGCGTTCGGCGGCCAGCCCCTCCATATCGCGCCGGAACGCGATGTAGTCGAACACCGCCGCCTCGTGGGTGGCGAACAGGCCGATCAGGGCGGGCGAAAATGCACTGCCGAAATCGTCGGCGACGAAAACTCCGGCCCCGGCCCGGCTGGTCAGCAGTCCGCGGGTCTGCAAATCGGCCAGCGCCTCGCGCAGACTGGGGCGCGAGACGTCCATTTGCGTGGCAAGGTCGCGTTCGGAGGGCAGGCGTTCACCGGGGCGCAGGATGCCGCGCAGGATCAGCGCCTCGATCTGGCGGACCACCGCGTGTGACAGGCGGGCCTGAGTGACTTTTTCGAATGGCATGGCAGCACCTTTTGCGATTGGTCAAAAGATATGACCAACGGCAGGAAACCACAATTCTTGTGATCCATGCAAAAGGGCCGCGCAAGCGGCGCGGCCCTGTCATCGTCCAATTCGACGAAGTTACCCGTTCGGTGTGATGATGATCTCGACCCGGCGGTTCTGCTGTTTGCCGGCCGCAGTCAGGTTCGACGCGATCGGTTGATCCTCGCCGCGACCAATCGCCCGGATCCGGCCCGAACTGACGCCCGAGTTGATCAGGACCGACGCCACCGCCTGCGCGCGGCGCTGCGACAGATCGAGGTTGTAGGACGAGGCGCCATCCGAATCGGTGTGCCCGATCACATTGACGGTCGTGTTGGGATAACGGTTCAGGCTCGACGCCAGGTTGCGCAGGTCATTCTGCAATCCGCCGGTTAGCGAGGCGCTGTCGGTGGCGAACAGGATGTCCTGCGGCAGCGTCACGATCAGCTGGTTGCCGGTATTCACAATGCCGACATTACTGCCCATCTGCTGGCGCAGTTCGGCCTCTTGCTTGTCAAGCTCGCGACCGATCAGTGCGCCACCACCGGCACCCACTGCCGCGCCGATCAAGGCACCGCGCCGCCGCTCGGTCAAATTGTCGCCCCCGGTCGAGGCCCCGATCAACGCGCCGACACCAGCCCCGACCAGCGCCCCGGTCTGGGTCTGTCGGTTCGGATTGTTCGGGTCTTGCAACGGTTCGCAGGCGGTCAGCGCCAGAATGGACGTGGCTGCGACAGCCAATGTGACTTTGGTAATGATCATAACGTGATTCCATGTTGTTGGGCGCAGCAGCTGCGCATCGTCGTTAGCTTATCGCACTGACGGCGATGCTATCCAATAACACTGAAACAGTCGGCACGGTTCCGCCGAACATAAATATTTTTTCAGGCTCACGCCTCGGCCCGCGCCGATTCCCAGGCCAGCAGCGCCCGCTTGACCGGAAGGCCCCAGTGATAGCCACCCAAAGCCCCCGATTTACGCAGCGCACGGTGACATGGGATCAGCCAACTGACCGGGTTGCGCCCCACTGCCGTGCCCACCGCCCGCACCGCGCGGGGGTTGCCGATGGCGCTGGCGATCTCGCCGTAGGTTGTCACCTGCCCGGAGGGGATCGCCAGCAGCGCTTCCCAGACCTTGAGCTGAAAGGGTGCGCCGATCAGGAACAGCGGCGCCTTGTCCGCCGTCGGCGTCGCGCCGAATGCGGTCTGCACCCAAGGGCGCAGGAATGCCGGGCCTTCGACGAATGTGGCCAGCGGCCAGCGTCCGGTCAGATCCGCCATCGCCGCCTCATCCGTGGTTTCGGCGGCAAAGGCGATTCCGCAGATGCCCCGTTCGGTGCCCATGACCAGTGCCGGGCCAAAGGGGCTGTCGAACCAGCCCCAGAACACGGTGAGCCCGGCACCCGCCTTGGCGAAATCGCCGGGGCTCATCGCCTCCCACCGCAGGAACAGATCGTGCAGCCGCCCGCCCCCCGACAGGCCGACGGTGTCAGCGGTGGCCAGCGTGGTGAAATGGTCGCGCAGCAGAGTTTTGGCGTGGCCCAGCGTCAGGTATTGCTGATAGCGTTTGGGTGACACCCCCACCCAGCGCGAAAACACCCGCTGAAAATGCGCCGGGCTCATCTGCATCTCGGCCGCGAGGGCGTCGAGGGTCAATGGCGTGTCAGGCTGCGCGTCGATCGCATTGATCGCGCGGCGCATGACGTGAAAGTGGTAGCGGTCATCGTGTTCCATACCCCGAAACCTAATCGGGCCGGCGGGCCACGGCGACCCGGAAATTGCGCATCCGCCGCCTTGCAGGGCGTTGCCGGGGCGGGCATACGAGGGCGCATGGCAAAACAGCTTGATTACCATACGATCCGCGAGATTTTCACGCGCTTCAAGGCGGCCGATCCCGCGCCCAAAGGCGAATTGCACCATCTGAACGCCTATACGCTGTTGGTCGCCGTGGCGCTGTCGGCGCAGGCGACCGATGCCGGGGTCAACCGGGCGACAGGCCCGTTGTTTGCCGTGGTTGATACCCCCGAAAAGATGCTGGCGCTGGGGCTGGACGGGCTGACCGAGGCGATCAAATCCATCGGTCTGTTCCGCCAAAAGGCGAAAAACGTCATCCGGCTGAGCGAGATTCTGGTTGCTGACTACGCCGGGCAGGTACCCAATTCGCGCGCTGCCCTGCAATCGCTGCCCGGTGTCGGGCGCAAGACCGCCAATGTGGTCCTGAACATGTGGTGGAACCACCCCGCGCAGGCAGTTGACACCCATATATTCCGCGTCGGCAACCGCACCGGCATTGCGCCGGGCAAGGATGTGGAAACCGTCGAACGCGCCATCGAAGACCACGTTCCGGCCGATTTTCAACACCACGCCCACCACTGGCTGATCCTGCACGGGCGCTATACCTGCACCGCCCGCAAACCCAAATGTGCCACCTGCCTGATCCGCGATCTGTGCCCCTATGAGGATAAAAATCTATGACTTCCTATGACGTAATCGGGATCGGCAATGCCATCGTCGATGTGATCTCATCTGCCGACGATATGTTCTTGGACCAGATGGGGATCGAAAAGGGGATCATGCAGCTGATCGAACGGGACCGGGCCGAAGTGCTGTATGCCGCGATGCGCGACCGGGTCGAAACGCCCGGCGGATCGGTCGCCAACACCATCGCCGGTCTGGGCAGTCTGGGGTTGGAGACGGCGTTTATCGGCAAGGTCAAGGACGACGCGCTGGGCCGGTTCTATGCCAAGGGCATGGCCGATGCCGGCACCGCATTTCCCAACGCGCCGGTTGCCAGTGCGACTGCACCGACCTCGCGGTCGATGATTTTCGTGTCGCCGGATGGCGAGCGGTCGATGAATACCTATCTGGGAGCGGGGGCCGACATCGGGTCTGGCGACGTGCCGGCAGATGTGTTTGCGGGCGGCAAGATTCTGTTCCTCGAAGGCTATCTGTTCGACAAGCCCGAGGGCAAGACCGCCTTTGCCGCCGCGTCGCAACTGATGCACAGCGCGGGCGGATTGTCGGGGATCAACCTGTCGGATCCGTTTTGTGCCGACCGGCACCGCGCCGATTTCCAGCGCCTGATCGCCGAAGAAATGGATTTCGTCATCGGCAACGTCGCCGAATGGACGACGCTGTATCAGACCGACGATCTGATGGCGGCGCTGGATCAGGCGAGCGCGGTTTGCGACACTGTGATCTGCACGAGGTCGGGCAAATCGGTGTTGTTGCGGCGGGGCGACGAGCGGGCCGAAGCGGCGGTGACGCCGGTGGTTCCGGTCGATGCAACGGGCGCGGGCGACCAGTTTGCCGCCGGGTTCCTGTTCGGGCTGGCGACGGGTCGCAGCCTGGATATTTGCGGGCGGATGGGTGTCATGGCTGCCGCCGAGGTGATCGGCCACATCGGCCCGCGCCCGCGCGCCGACCTCAGGGCGATGTTTGCAGCGGCCGAATTGAGTTAGGCAAGGCCGCCAGCCATGCGGCGTCGATCCGGTCGATGACCACCGGATCAAAGCTGTTTCCCGGTTCCCAATAGCGGCCCGAGGGCACCATATAGGCGGCCTGATTTTCCAGCAAACGTGCGTCGGCCAGCCCGTTGGGGTTGGGCGTGACCGGGCGGACACTGGCCAGGGTGCTGACGCTGGCACGCGGAAACACCATCTGACTGTCGTCTTGCGACAGATTGACGATCGCACAGCCCTGAAGGGCGGCGTGAACCAGCAACCGGGCCGATTTGGCGGGCAGCGAGCGTAGCGTGACATCTGGGCGCAGCGGGTCCGGCACGCCGGTGCCGTAGAAATGGGTAGGCCCGGATTCGGGGTAGATCATGTCGCAACCAAGATAGGCGATGACCGACGGGCGCAGCGCCATCAGCGCCCAGTAGCCTGCGGTAAAGGCCATCGTGCCGCCGCCAAAAACGAACCCGCCCAGTGCGTTTTGCGCAGGCACAAAATCGGCGGCGGTCACGAACCGTTGCAGCGGACCGGGGTAAAGCGGCCGTCGGTCAGGCGGGAAATCCTCGGGATAGATCAAGTCGGTCCAGTCGCTGCGCACCGCCCAGGCGTTGTTGATTGCGACGATGCGGTCGAACAAACTGCCCGACCAAAGTCTTGCGGCGATCACGTTTGGCGCGCTGCCAAGGATCAGGACGATCGACAATTATTCCCTCCGTACCGTTCGTTGACGGCTGTCACGACAGATAGGACGCGGTGCAAGTCTGGCCAGCGCAGAGCGATATTGGCAGGTCACGACGCCGGGTTCACACCGGCGGTCATCGTCGCGGCTGCCCGCGCCCCGCGCATTGTCGGTCAAAGACGTCCTGAGCCATGTTACTCGCCCAGCTTGGCCTGCACCTCTGCCAGGTCGATCTCGCCGATGGGCATCTTGTTGGCCGGGTTCGCAAAATCGTATTTGAACAGGTTGAAATCCTTTTTGTAGATTTCGTAGATCAGGTGCATCGACAGATCGTCGAAGTAATCCTCGACCGGATGGGCGCGTTTCGGCCCGTGCCCTTCGCTTTCGTTGAATCGCGGGATCGTCGACAGGTCAATGGGGTGGGCGACAGGCGTATTGTCGAGGACGACCTGCATGCCCTCGTTGAACTTTTCGGTCCAGAAGATGTGATCGTACTGGCCACCGTTGACGATGAACGTGCTGATATGCCCCGACATCGCCGACCAGTGAATGTCGGGTTCCATCGGGCGACGCCAGCGGATGGTGTCGCGCGCAAACAGCAAAAACCGGCGGAACGATTTGATCTGGTCGAATTCAAAGCCATCCTCGGGCGATCCCACCTCGACCCCGTATTTCTGGATCAGCAGCGGCACCAGATTGCCGCGATAGCGTTTGCCGTTCCGTTGGATGCCGCAGATCTTGTCGAAAAACGACGACAGGATCCGGGTGTAGGGATTGCGCACGCAGGTGAACGAATAGCTTTTGTGCGCCTTGACGTTGGCGGCGATCAGTTGCTGGCTGTCCTCCTGCGCCCATTTGTGCAGTCCGGCCGTGGAATCGTGAACGTCGCCATCGAAAAATCGCCCGTGATCGGCATAGAACATGACCTGGCCGATGGTCGAACAGGCGCATTTGGGCACCACGCGGTAAACCACACTCTCGCTCTCGGTCATCCAGGTGCCGGGAAAACCCATACTCTCGCGCCTCCGCTGCTGTGCCGCATCTTGACTGGTAGTGCGCGGCCTGCTGCCAACATTCCACAAAAATGCAAACAAAGTCTGTCTATTCAACACCTGTTCACGTTATTAAGTGCAACAATACCAAGGTCCAAGGGCTAATCGTTTCTGCAATGGCAAAAATTGCTTTCATCCTGCTGTGTCACAAAGACCCCGAGGCCATCATACAGCAGGCCCGGCAGCTGACTGCCGTAGGTGATTACATTTCGATCCATTTCGACGCCCGCGCGCCGCAGGCGGCGATCGACATGATCCGGACCGAACTGGCCGACAGCCCCAATGTGACCTTTGCGCGCAGGCGTATCAAATGTGGCTGGGGCACATGGAGCCTTGTGCAGGCGACCCTGTTCGCGGTGCAGGCCGCGGTCGCCGCATTTCCCCGCGCGACCCATTTCTACATGGTGTCCGGCGACTGCATGGCAATCAAATCAGCCCGATATGCCCATGATTTCCTTGACGCCAACGACCGCGATTTCATCGAAAGTTTCGACTATTTCGACAGCGACTGGATCAAGACCGGGTTCAAAGAGGAACGCCTGATTTATCGGCATTTTTTCAACGAGCGCACGCAGAAAAAACTGTTCTACAACGCCTTTTGGCTGCAGCGTCGGCTGGGTCTGACCCGTGCGATTCCGTCTGATCTGCAGATCATGATCGGCAGCCAATGGTGGTGCCTGCGACGGCGCACGGTCGAATGGATCCTTGATTTCGCCAAAAGGCGCGGCGACGTGATGCGGTTTTTTCGCACCACATGGATCCCGGACGAGACGTTTTTCCAGACCCTCGTGCGCCATCTGGTGCCGGGGGACGAGATCGATACCCGCACCCTGACGTTCCTGATGTTCACCGATTACGGGATGCCGGTGACGTTTTACAACGACCATTACGATCTGCTGCTGAGCCAGGACGCTCTGTTCGCCCGCAAGATCAGCGCCGGCGCGAAACAGCTGAAAAAGCGGCTGGGTCGGCTTTATGCAAGCGACCGCACCGATTTCAGAACCTCGAACGAGGGGCGGGGGCTGTACAAATTCCTGACCGGGCGGGGCCGGATCGGGCGGCGGTTCGCGACGCGGTTCTGGGAGACTGAAACCAGTCTGGGCCGCGAACGCGAACTGCTGATCGTCGCCTGCAAGAAATGGCACGTCGCCAAACGTCTGCTGGGGTCGGTCAAGCATCACACCAACATTCCCGCCATTGATTATCTGTTCAACGAGGAACACACCGCACTGCCCGATCTGGGCGGCATCCAGTCGACCCTTGGCAAACGCACCCGACATCGCCGCGCCCTGATGCGGATGCTGTTCGACTATTACGAAACCGACCGTCTGATCATCTGTCTGGACACCGCCAACATCGACCTGATGCAGGATTTCTTTTCGGATCGGTCCACGACCCGGCTGCTTGAAGTCGAGTGCAACTTTACCGATGCCTATCTGTCGGGGCATGCCAAACGGGTTGGTCTGGCGGGCGAACAGACATCGCCCGACACGCTGTCGCAACTGCTGCCGACGATCCGCTATGACGTGGTTTTTGAAAGCGACCGGATTCGCGACGCCAATTTTCCGAACCATCTGCGCCTGCGCGAAGCCGTCTCGCCCGCCGAAAACGCCTTGGTGTTGCGCGAGTTTCTGTCGGTTCCGACAGAGGTGGCACTAGGCATTGCCGAAACCCCGCATCTGTTCACCGACTGAGGCCTGCAATGGAATATACCTATGACCCGGATAACATTTTTGCCCGCATCCTGCGCGGTGAAATTCCCAATCGGACAGTGTTCGAGAACGATCATGCGCTGGCCTTTGCCGACATCGCCCCGCAGGCCCCGGTGCATGTGCTGGTGATCCCCAAAGGCGCCTATGTCAGCCTTGACCACTTTGCCCGCGATGCGACGCCCGCCGAACAGGTCGGTTTCATGGCCGCCGTGGCCGAGGTGTGCCGGATTGCCGACGTCAGGGACGGCTTTCGCGCGATCGCCAATGCCCGCACCCACGGAGTGCAGGATGTGCCGCATTTTCACATGCATATTCTGGGCGGCAAGCAACTGGGCCGGATGCTCCCCCCCGCCAATTGACCACCAGCGCGGGCCGCGCCATAACGGGCCAACCAAACAGACAGGCCACCGCATGACCAGACCCGCCCCGGAAACCAAGATTGTCACCGCTTGGCGCGTTGCCTGTGACGGCGGCGAAGCGGCGCTGGGCCATCCGCGCGTCTGGCTGTCGATCCCGCATGACACCGGTTGGGTCGAATGCGGTTATTGCGACGCCCGCTATGTTCACGAAACCATGTCGGCCAAAACCGCAAAGGCCAAGACTGGGTAAATGCGCGGTCTTGGTCGGCCCGAACGCTGGCACCCGCGCCCGGATCGTGCCACATAACCCCGGCGCAGCACGGGGGACGACACGATGACGGAATTCGGCAAAGGTTGCCATCTGCACCTGATCGACGGATCGGCGTTCATCTTTCGCGCCTACCATGCCCTGCCACCGCTGACCCGCAAATCCGATGGCCTGCCGGTCGGGGCTGTGTCGGGATTCGTGAACATGTTGCAACGCTATGTGGACGGTAACAACGGGCCTGACGCGGCGACCCATGTGGCGGTGATTTTCGACAAGGGATCGCACACGTTCCGCAACGATATGTATGACCTCTACAAGGCCAACCGCGAGGCGATGCCCGAAGACCTGCGCCCGCAGATTCCGTTGACCCGCACCGCCACCCACGCCTTTAACATCGCCTGCAAAGAGGTCGAGGGGTTCGAGGCTGACGATATCATCGCAACTCTGTCCTGTCAGGCGCGCGACGCCGGGGGGCGCGTGACTATCGTGTCGTCGGACAAAGACCTGATGCAGTTGGTCGGTGACGGCGTCGATATGCTCGACCCGATGAAAAACGCCCGGATCGACCGCGACGGCGTCTTCGCCAAATTCGGGGTCTATCCCGAAAGAGTTGTCGATGTGCAGGCGCTGGCCGGGGATTCGGTCGACAACGTGCCGGGCGCGCCGGGGATCGGGATCAAGACAGCGGCCCTGTTGATCAACGAATACGGCGATCTGGAGACTTTGCTGGCCCGCGCAGGCGAGGTCAGCCAGCCCAAACGCCGCGCCGCGCTGATCGATAACGCGGCGCAGATCAGGCTGTCGAAACGGCTGGTGCAGCTGGATTGTGACATGGTTCTGGATTTCACGCTGGACGACCTCGAGGTGCGCGACCCCGATGTGGACACCCTGAT
This sequence comes from Rhodobacterales bacterium, assembly GCA_038323615.1. Classification (GTDB taxonomy): domain Bacteria; phylum Pseudomonadota; class Alphaproteobacteria; order Rhodobacterales; family Rhodobacteraceae; genus JBBKXP01. The sequence continues at coordinate 10,689 of JBBQHC010000105.1, forward strand.
GGGGTTTCTGGCCGAAATGGAGTTTCGCACGATCTCCAAACGGATCGCCGAAAAGCTCGGGGTGGCCGCCCCGGCGATCACCGACACCACGCCCGAGGGGGCCGCGCCCGCCGAACCGGCGCAGGACGTGCCGTTCGATCCCGCCGCCTATGAACAGGTCAGCGACGCCGCCGCCTTGCAGGTCTGGATCGACCGGATTTATGAATTCGGC
>JBBQHC010000106.1:0-10810 GCA_038323615.1 Rhodobacterales bacterium
AGGAAATCGCCCGACTGGGTGGCGACATCACCAAATTCGTGCCCGCGTCCGTCAAGGTGGCGCTGGCGGAGAAATTTGCCAAATAAAAGCCGCCCTCGGGGGGCGGCTTGGGTCGTTTTCGTGGAGAGCGGTTTAGCCGTAAACCGCCTGCGTCGCGATCCGGCGGGCGTCGCCGCGATAGATATCAAGGTCGAGTGCGACATCGAGAGGCAGATTTTCCAACGCCCGTTTGGTCGCCAGAAATTGCATCCATTTAGCGACGGCGCTGCGAACCTGTCCAATGACAGTCATGGCATGTTCCTTTCTTGGTAGCCGTTTCTGTTGCCCCCAATCTAGGAATGCCGCGGTGCAGCGCAAGGCACAGTTACCGCTAACAGGTATGCAAACAGCGCATGACGACGGCCACAAAAAAGCCGCCCTTTTAAGAGGGCGGCTTTGTTTTCGGCTGGTTGGTTGACTAGATGAGTTTGCCCATCGCCACGGCGGTATCCGCCATCCGGTTGGAAAAGCCCCATTCGTTGTCATACCACGTCAGGATCCGTACCAGATTGCCCGGCAGCACCTTGGTCTGATCGGGCGCGAATGTGGACGAGGCCGGGTTGTGGTTGAAATCGCAGGACACCAGCGGGCGCGGTTCATAACCGAGGATGCCCTTGAGCCGGCCCTTTTGCGACGCCGCCTTCATCGCGTTGTTGATCTGTTCGACGGTCACGTCTTTTTGCACCACGACGCACAGATCGACGCAGCTGACGTTGGGCGTCGGCACCCGGATCGACGAGCCGTCCAGCTTGCCCTTGAGTTCGGGCAGAACCAGTCCCAGCGCCTTGGCCGCGCCGGTCGACGTCGGGATCATCGACAAAGCCGCAGCGCGGGCGCGGTAGAGGTCTTTGTGCATCGTATCCAGCGTCGGCTGGTCACCGGTATAGCTGTGGATCGTGGTCATGAACCCGGTGACGATCCCGAATTCGGTGTTCAGAACTTTGGCGACGGGGGCCAGGCAGTTGGTCGTGCAGGATCCGTTCGACACGACCAGATGGTCGCCGGTCAGCACATCGTCGTTGACGCCCATCACAATGGTCGCATCAGCGCCGCCCGACGGGGCAGAGACCAGCACCCGGCTGGCGCCGTTCTGCAGGTGGATCGCCGCCTTGTCACGGTCGGTAAAGATGCCGGTACATTCCAGCACGATATCGATATGGCCCCAGGGCAGGTCGTCAGGATTGCGCATCGCACTGACCTTGATCGGGCCGCGACCGACGTCGATGGTGTCAGTCGTGGTTTTCACATCGGCCGGAAACCGCCCGTGGACCGAATCGAATTGCAGCAGGTGGGCATTGGTTTCGACCGGACCCAGATCGTTGATCGCAACAACTTCGATATCGGTGCGCCCGGATTCGATGATGGACCGCAACACGTTGCGTCCAATACGGCCAAATCCGTTGATTGCTACTTTGACGGCCATGATGCTTCCTTTGCCATGATCGGCCACCCTCATGAATGCGGACGGCGGTTTTGCCGTCACCATTGCGATTTATTGCCAAAGGTCAACCAGAGCCTGCGAATTCCGATACCGTTGAAACCTGAAACGCTCTAGCGCCAGAAGGCCGTCCATTCGACGAGGTCGGCGAACTTGCGCAGCAAGAACAATGTGCCGCCCCAACCGAAAAAAAGGTCGGCGACAATGGCGGCAACGACGAACAGGAACAGCCAGACGGCAAGAAGGTTGGTCATAGCGGCAGGTTATCCGCGCCGTTCCGCCAGCGCCAGAGGTTGCAGCGCGGGCCCGGTCCGCTATGTGTGGTGCTGATATAGGGGGAAAAGATGAGCGGTTTGTTGGCCTTGCTGGACGATGTCGCGGCGATTGCCAAGGTCGCGGCAACGTCCGTCGACGATGTCGTCGCACAGGCGACCAAAGCGGGGGCCAAGGCGGCTGGGGCGCTGATCGACGATGCCGCCGTCACCCCGAAATATGTCCACGGCTTTGACGCCAGCCGCGAATTGCCCATTGTGGGCCGGATCGCACTGGGGTCGATCCGCAACAAGCTGCTGATCCTGCTGCCCGCCGGATTGGCCCTGTCGGCCTTTGCGCCTTGGGCGATTTCACCACTTTTGATGCTAGGCGGAGCCTATCTGTGTTTCGAGGGGGCCGAAAAGGTATTTCATAAGCTCTTTCCGCATGCCGACGCCAAGGTGGCGGCTGACATGACCCCCACCAATCCCGAAAAGCTGGAAGAAACCCGCGTCGCCGGGGCGATCAAGACCGACTTCATCCTCAGCGCCGAGATCATGACGATCGCACTGGCGGCGATCCCCCCGGGCAGCATCTGGTTGCAGGCGGCGACGCTGGCGGTCGTTGCGGTAGGGATCACCGCGCTGGTCTATGGCGCCGTCGCGTTGATCGTCAAAGCCGACGATCTGGGGATGCTGATGGCCCGCGCCGGGCGTCTGCGCGTCACCCGGATTGTCGGGCGGAGCATTGTCGCGGGGATGCCGGGCATGTTGGCGGTGTTGCTGACCATCGGCACGGCCGCGATGCTGTGGGTGGGCGGCAATATCGTGATTCACGGCGCCGATACATTGGGGTTTCCACTGATCTACGACTGGATCAGTGATCGGGCCAAGGATGCCGTCGTGTTGGTCGGCCGCGCCGAAGGGACGGTGCGCTGGACCGTCACCGCAGCACTGGACGGTGTGTTCGGGCTGGCCTTGGGCGTGCTGCTGATCCCGCTGGCGACACGGGTGATCGGCCCGGTCTGGGCCTGGGCATTCAAGGGCAGGGCGTGAGGCGCCAGAACGCGATCCTGTTGGTTGCGCGGTTACTGATTGCGGCGTTGTTTGTCGGTGGTGCGGTGCAAAAGGGGGTCAGCCCCGGCGATGCGCAAGGATTGCTGATGGGGCTGGGGATGCCTGCGGTGTTGGTCTGGCCGGCTTTGGTGCTCGATGCGCTGGCGGGGCTGGCGCTGATCGCGGGGGTCGGGGTGCGCCCGATTGCGTTACTGCTGGCCGCCTATTGCGGGTTCACCAGCATCTTTCACTTTATCCCCGCTGATCCGTGGCAAATGACGATTTTCGTCAAGAACTGGGCGATTGCGGGCGGCTGTCTGGCGTTGGCCGTCGCCGGATCGGGGCGGTTCGCGTTAAGGCCGGATTAAGCAGAATCGGGGCAGGTTGGGGGCATGAACATGATGCCCGCTGCAATGAAACCCGATGCATGGCTATACGGCATCTTTGCCTGCAAAGCAGCGATTTCTGGTGGCGTCGTGAGGCGGGCAGCACGAGATGTCGAACGATACGCCGGACGTGCAGCTTTCGAAGCTGAATTACGCAGACGTGGCTTTCACGCCGTCGAAAACGCGGGACAGATCGTCATTTTCTGCAACAATTCGTAGATACGGCAAATCTGCTGAAAATCCTTGCAAGGATTTTCCGAAGACTTTTGAAAAAGTCTTCGGCTTAATTCAGCAGCGCCTTCACTTTGTCCGCCACATCCGGCCCGGTGATCCCGAACTTTTCATACAAGACCTCGGCCGGGGCCGACGCACCAAACCCGTCCATCCCGACGAACCCCGCCTTGGCCTCGCGCCCGCGCTCTCCCAGCAACCACTGGTCCCACGGCTGGCGCACCCCGGCCTCGATCGCGACGCGCACCGCGCCGCCCGGCAGCACCCGCTTGCGATAGGCCGGGTCCTGCGCGGCAAACAGTTCCATGCATGGCATCGACACCACGCGGGTGCCGATCCCGTCGGCCTGCAACAGATCGCGGGCGGCCATCGCCACTTCAACCTCGGACCCCGATGCCATCAGGATCGCTTGTCGCTTGCCCTCCGCCTCGGCCAGCACATAGGCGCCTTTCGACACCAGGTTCGCCGATTTATGTTCGACCCGAACGGTCGGCAGGTTCTGGCGCGACAGGGCCAGCACCGACGGTGTCTTGTCAGCGAGCAGAGCACATTCCCAGGCTTCGGCGGTTTCGACCGTATCGGCTGGTCGGAACACGTTGATGTTGGGCGTCGCCCGCAGCATCGCCAGATGTTCGACCGGCTGGTGGGTCGGGCCATCCTCGCCCAGACCGATGGAATCGTGGGTCATCACATAGATCACAGGCGCGCCCATCAGCGCCGACAGCCGCATCGCGGCGCGGGCATAATCGGTAAAACACATGAACGTGCCGCCATAGGGGCGCACTCCGCCGTGCAGGACCATGCCGTTCATTGCCGCCGCCATACCGTGTTCGCGGATCCCGTAATAGACGTAACGCGCGTTGCGGTCGGCGGGGTTGAAAACGCCCAGATCGGCGGTTTTCGTGTTATTCGATCCGGTCAGGTCCGCCGAGCCGCCGATGGTTTCTCGCATCACCGGGTTGACGACCTCAAGCACCATTTCTGACGATTTCCGGGTCGCGACCGCATGTTTGCTTTCCGAGGCCTGCTGTTTCAGCGCCCGGATCACGCCGCCCAGTTTCTTCGGAGCCTGATTGCCGAAAATACGCAGAAGGTCGGCTTGTTTGGCGGCAGAGAGTTTGGCCACGCGGGCGGCCCATTCCTTGTTCGCGGCGGCACCGCGATCCCCCATCGCTTCCCACTGTTGCTTGATAACGGCGGGCACCTCGAAGGGGCCGCTTTTCCAGCCATAGGCGTCTTTTGTCGCCTGCAACTGGGCGGGATCGGTCAGGGCGCCGTGGCCCTTGGATGTGTCCTGCGCCGCGTGGCCGAGCGCGATATGGGTTTTGCAGGCAATCATCGACGGGCGCGAATCGGCCTTAGCCGCCGTGATCGCGGCGTCGATGGCAATCGGATCATGCCCGTCAATGTCCTGCACGTGCCACCCCGAGGCGGCGAAGCGGGCGCATTGGTCGGTCTTGTCGGACAGGCTCACTTTGCCGTCGATGGTGATGTTGTTGTTGTCCCAGAACACAATCAGATGACCCAGTTCCTGCATGCCTGCCAAGGCAAGCGCCTCTTGGCTGACGCCTTCCATCAAACACCCGTCGCCGACCATGACATAGGTGTGGTGGTCGAAAATCGTGGTCCCGTAGCGGGCGCGCAGGGATTCTTCGGCAATGGCAAAACCGACCGAATTGGCGATCCCCTGACCCAAGGGGCCGGTCGTTGTCTCGATCCCGGCGGCATGGCCGTATTCCGGATGCCCAGCGGTGCGCGATCCCCATTGGCGGAAATTCTTGATTTCGTCCAAAGTGATATCGGCATAGCCGGTCAGATACATGACGGAATAAAGCAGCATCGACCCATGCCCGGCAGACAGGATGAATCGGTCACGGTCGGGCCAGTTCGGCGCGGCGGGATCGAAACGCAGGTGGTTCTGGTACAGCACCGTTGCCACATCGGCCATGCCCATCGGCATCCCCGAATGGCCCGAATTGGCGGCTGCCACGGCATCCAGCGTCAGGGTGCGGATTGCGGCGGCGCGCATCCAATGGTCGGGGTGGGCTTTGCGCAATGCGGCAATATCCAAGGTCTGCATCCTTATCGGCGGGAATGAACGGCTCCCTCGCGTCATAACAGGGCGGGGGCCAAGATCAAGCACGTGGTCTAAGCCATTGTTCGCCAACGGATCAGGGCATTTGCGGGGGCGCAGGGGATCGCATAGGCTGGCAGAAAGCAGGCACGATTCGCTAAACCGGTGCCGCAGACGGGCAGGAGGACGACGCAGATGGCCGAAATTGCCGAACTGGAAAGCCGGATCACCGCAGCACTTGACCGGATCAGGGCCGGAGTTAGCGCCATGGGTGCGGGTCGCGCACAACCGGTGCAGACTGACGACGATCCGCAGGTTGCCGGATTGCTGGCCCAACTGGCCGAGGAAAAAACAGTGACGGCGCAGCTCGAAGAACGGGTGCGGGCGCTGAAGGATCGCCAGGACGGCCAGATGGCCGACCTGAAAGCCCGCGAAGAACAGGGCCGCGCAAGGCTTGCCAGTGTTGATCGCGAAATTCAGAAGTTGCGCGAGGCCAATGCCGAACTGCGGGCCAACAACATCAAACTGCGCGAGGCGCTGACCGAGGGAGTCGCCGAACCGCAGCTGATCAACAAGGCGATGGCGGCCGAACTGGACGCCTTGCGCGCCCTGCGTGCCGCTGACGCCGCCGAGGTCGATCTGATGATCGACGCCCTGACCCCGATCATTGAGGAGGCCCGCTAATGCCACAGGTCGCGATCATGATTGGCGGGCGCACCTTCGAGGTGGCCTGTCAGGAAGGCGAAGAACCGTTCCTGCACGCGGCCGCCGCGATGCTGGATACCGAAGCGACCGCCCTTGCCGGTGCCGTCGGTCGCTTGCCCGAAGCCAAGATGCTGTTGATGGCGGGGCTGATGCTGGCCGACAAGACCGCCGCGCTGGAAGACAGGATGCACAGCGCCGAGGCGAAATTTACCGACATCGCCGCCCGTGGCACACCTGTTGCCGAGCGTATCGAGGTGCCGGTCGTGCCTGCCGAAGTCACTGAAACACTTGCCGAATTGGCCGCCCGGGCCGAGGCGCTGGCCGACGAGGTCGAAAACCGGGCCGCCGGATGATCCGCTCCGTCCTGACGGCGGTTGCGTTCATCTGGTTGCCCTTGGCGGCCGCCGCAACGCTCGACATCAATCAGCAGACCTATACTTGCGAACGCGGCGTGCAGGTGCCCGTGGTCTATCTGACGGAAATGTCGGATGACCCCGACGCCGGGGCCGTCGCGGTACTGGTGCTGGACGGGCGGCAGATGACGCTGTGGCGCGAACCGGCGGCATCCGGGGCGCGCTATGGCTTTCCGTCGGACGGGTCGCACTATATCTGGTGGACAAAGGGCGATGCCGCCACGCTGTATTGGCGCGACGGCGCAGTTGGGTCGGAAACCGTGGTACTGCAGGATTGCGCCGCGAATGGCTGACGCTTAACCGTTGCTTTCACGGATCTTCTCAGCGGCTGCCTTGTCAAAGGCGATGCCTTTGGTCTCGAACAGCGCATCCAACTCGCCCGAAAGGGTCATTTCGGTGATGATGTCGCAACCGCCGACGAATTCACCTTTGACATATAGCTGCGGGATCGTCGGCCAGTCGGAATAGTCCTTGATCCCCTGCCGCACCTCGTCATCGGCCAGCACGTTCACATCGGCAAATTCGACGCCCATGTAGTTCAGTACCCCGGCCACCCGGGACGAAAACCCGCATTGCGGCATCGTCTTGGTGCCTTTCATGAACAGCACTACATCGTTGGCGGTCACGGCGTCTTTGATCTTGGTTTCGGCAGTCATTTTTTGGTTCCTTTGCCTTTCGGCGTCATCATCCGGGTGTAGGCCTGAGGGCCCCTTGGGGTGCGCATGATTGAAAGCTGGTGTTGGCCATATTGGGTGACCATGTCCACAACGTGCAAATTGTCGCCTTGGCCGGATTCGGTGCCACGTGCATATCGAGTGTTTCTCGATAGCCAGATCGCAACGAACCCTACCACGAAACCGCCGACGAGCACGCCCAGAACTATCAGTTGGAACCCGGTCAATCCGGCACCTTCGTCGTCAGGGCCAGCGCGTGCAATTCACCGGCGCTGCCATCCATCTTGCCCTTGAGGGCGGCATAGACGGCGCGTTGTTGCTGCACGCGATTTTGGCCGCGAAAGCTTTCGTCGATCACTTCGGCGGCGAAATGCGCGCCGTCGTCACCTTCGACATGCACCGTCGCGGCCGGGAAGGCAGCGCGGATCAGGTCTTCGATATCTTGCGCGGTCATTGGCATCTGGGGCCCTCGTCTGGATGCTGTATAAGGTAAGCGGTTGGCGGCGGCGCTTCAAGGCGGGTCAAGCGACGGCGTCGGCGAAGGCGGAATTGTAGAGCGTCAGCAGGTCGGCGAGGGGGGCGGTCGCTGTGCCGCAGGTAAAGTCAGTGCCGCCGAAATGGCCCACCGGCGCAGCGGGGATGGCGGCGGATTTGGCGGCTGCCAGCAAGGACGCGGCGTTTTCGGGGGTGCAGGCGATCAGATACCGGGCCTGATCTTCGCCAAATAGCGTCGCAGTGTCGGCAGTGTCGAGGGTGACGCCGGTATTGCCTGCGACGGCCAAATCGAAGGCGGCGAGGGCGAGGCCGCCGTCAGACAGGTCGGTGCAGGCGCGGATATGGGCATGGTTGGTGCGGATAAAATCGCCATGCGCCTTTTCGGCATCAAGATCGACGGGTGGCGCGTCGCCTTCGGCCCGGTTGAAAGCCTCGGCCAAAAGCGCCGATTGGCCAAGATGGCCGGTGGTTGTCCCGATCAGGATCGCCAGATCGCCGTCCTTGGCCGTGCCGCCGATCATCCGGTCGATATGGGCAATCAGCCCGACCGCGCCGATTGTGGGCGTCGGCAGGATGCCGGTGCCGTCGGTTTCGTTATAAAGCGACACGTTGCCCGACACGATGGGCATATCAAGCGCTGCCACCGCCGCGCCGATCCCTTTGATTGCCCCGACCAATTGCCCCATGATCGCGGGCTTTTCGGGATTGCCAAAGTTCAGATTATCGGTGCTGGCCAGCGGAATTGCCCCGACGGCGGTCAGGTTGCGATAGGCCTCGGCGACCGCCTGTTTGCCGCCCATTTCGGGGTTGGCAAAGACATAGCGGGGGGTCACGTCGCTGGTAAAGGCCAGCAGTTTGTTGGTGCCGTGCACCCGGATAACGCCTGCGCCAAGGCCGGGGGTGCGCACCGTGTCGCCCATCACCTGCGCGTCGTATTGTTCGTAGACCCATGTTTTGGCGGCGTAATTCGGCGATCCAAGCAGGGCGCGTAGGCCCGCGATGGGGTCGATCGCGGGCGGATCGCGCAAGGGCGCGGCGGGCGGCGTCGGCACCCAGGGGCGGTCGTATTCGGGGGCAGAGCCCGAGAGGGTGGCAAGCGGCAGGTCGGCCTTGACCTGACCCCCGTGCATGACAATGAACCGATCCTCGGCGATGGTTTCGCCGACGATGGCGAAATCCAGATCCCATTTGTCGAATACGGCCCGGGCCTCGGATTCCAGCTCGGGGCGCAGGACCATCAGCATCCGTTCCTGGCTCTCCGACAGCATCATTTCATAGGCCGTCATGTTGGTTTCGCGCTGCGGCACCGCGTCAAGGTTCAGGCGCACGCCCAGACCGCCCTTGTCGCCCATTTCGACCGCCGAACAGGTCAAGCCCGCCGCACCCATGTCCTGAATCGAAATCACGGCTCCGGTCGCCATCAGTTCCAGACAGGCCTCCATCAGCCGCTTTTCGGTGAACGGGTCGCCAACCTGCACGGTAGGGCGCTTTTCTTCGATGGTATCGTCGAATTCGGCGCTTGCCATCGTTGCGCCGCCGACGCCGTCGCGCCCGGTTTTGGCGCCCAGATAGACGACGGGCATGCCGACCCCCGAGGCCGCCGAATAGAAAATCTTGTCGGCGTCCGCCAACCCGGCGGCAAAGGCGTTGACCAGACAGTTGCCGTTATAGGCGGGGTTAAAGCGGACCTCGCCACCGACGGTCGGCACCCCAAAGCAGTTGCCGTAGCCGCCGACACCGGCGACTACGCCTGCGACCAGCTGGCGGGTTTTCGGATGCTCGGGGCTGCCGAAACTCAGCGAATTCATCGCCGCTATCGGACGCGCACCCATCGTGAACACGTCGCGCAGGATACCGCCTACGCCCGTCGCCGCGCCCTGATAGGGTTCAATATAGCTGGGGTGGTTGTGGCTCTCCATCTTGAACACCACCGCCTGACCGTCGCCGATGTCGACCACACCGGCATTTTCGCCGGGGCCGCAAATTACCTGCGGGCCGCTGGTGGGCAGGGTGCGCAGCCACTTTTTCGACGACTTGTAGGAACAATGTTCGTTCCACATCGCCGAAAAGATACCGAGTTCAGTGAACGTGGGTTCGCGCCCAATGATATCCAGCAATCGCGCGTATTCATCCGGTTTCAGTCCATGCGCCGCGATCAGGTCGGGGGTGATCGGCGGTTCCTGCATCTTTTGTCCTTCGGTCTGGATTTCAGGCCGTCTTAGGATAATTTTGCAGGTAACGAAAGACCGGTCAGGTCAGTGTCCGGGCGCCTGAATGATCGGGCCCGGACACCTTTTGAAACGCCTCACGCAATGAAGTCGACGAACTGGCGTTCATTCATCTGGATGCGGATTGCATTGCGAACTGGCGTGGCCGTCGGAAGCTGAATTGTCGTTCTGTCGACTGGCACGCCAAGCGCGGCACTGATCTGTAGATCAAGCTCGACATTGCCATTCGCGGCGTACCGTGCTGCCGTTATGATGGCGAGCGTCCTGCCGTCTGACGAGACGAGCGTGTTGCCGATAAGCTGCAAGAGATCCATCCGCGCACCTGCAGTCTGTCCGCCAGGCGTCGGTTGAGACAGTGCGGCCGATGTCGTCGTCGGCGTGCCAACGCCGGGAGATCCGGTTCCGCCAAGGCCAAGCGAGACATCGATTGAATCCTGCGAGCCGATATTGACCGAAGCAGTTGCCGCAGGCGAAGATCCTGACCCGACGCTGACATTGGCCGATAGACCATCGTTTACGCCAATGCTGGCACTTGCGACGCCGAGGTTAAGCCCGTCTGACTGTACCGCGCCGGCTGTCAACCAGATCGCGATTGACGCGACGGCAATTTTCTTCACGGACAACGTACTACTGAAATTGTATTGAGTTTTCATCGTTCACATCCCCTAGTTTACGTTTACTTCACTACCTAAGTGTTCCATCCCGGATGATCACATAGCCCCTCGTCGATCAGCGCTTTTCATGGCACGCTGTATTTTGACCGAGGCGCGGGATGGGAGAGCGACATGCTGATCAAGCTTCACAGCCAAGCGACGACGAC
>JBBQHC010000107.1:0-10701 GCA_038323615.1 Rhodobacterales bacterium
ATGCTGAATGTTTCGCCACGCGACGCATTCGCCCCGGCGCGAAACGCCCCGGCCTTTTCCCAAGCGGCGTAAATTCGCGGTTCGGCAGTAGCGGCGTCGAATGTCTTTTCCATCGGCATCTGGCTGGTCCCTTTTGTCGCGGGATCAGATAACGCGGGGGCGGGCCAAGGGAAAGGGCTAGAGCGCCCGGTCAATCCGAGTGGACAGGTGGATCAGACTTTCCAGGGCGATCACCCCATCAATCTCGCCGATCCGGTCCAGCGTTTCGTCCAGTTGCAGGGTCGTCGCAACTTGCAGCAGGCAGGCGAGGTCAAAGCGGCCCGAGGTGGTGTGGACCTGTTCGACCGCAGGCAGACGTTTCAACTGGGTCAGAACGGCAGTCTGGGCGGCCGGGGTCAGGTGGATCAGAACGGTGGCGCGGATCATCCCCGCGCGGGCGGCATCGGACAGTTTGACGGTGTAGCCCGCGATCACCCCGGTGCGTTCCAGACGTTCGATCCGGGCCTGCACGGTGGTGCGGGCCAGTCCCAATTTCTTGGCCAAGGTCGCGACGGGCAGGCGGGCGTTGGTCCCAAGATGGGCCAACAGGGCGCGGTCGGTATCGTCCAGATCAGGCATAGTGCCACACATATCGGCACTATGCCGATATCGCGAGTCATTTCGCGCAAGTTGCCGCTACGATTCGACGCGATCCCTGCGTAGCCTTCAAAAAACAGGCGAGGTTTCCCATGCAACTGCTTCCGATAATACCGCAATCCGTCGATCGCTATCTGGCGACTGCCCCGGCCGATACGCCGGTGCATTTCTTCGCCCCCGCGATCCTTGCCGATCGACTGGCACAGTTTCGTGCGGGGTTTCCGGGGCTGGTCACTTATGCCGTCAAGGCGAACCCTGCCGAACAGGTCATCGCCCAGCTTTGGGCGGGGGGGCTGCATGGGTTCGACGTCGCCTCGCCTGCCGAAATCGCGCTGATCACGACGCTCTGCCCCGGTGCGCCGTTGCACTATAACAATCCCGTGCGCAGTGGTGCCGAAATTGCCGCTGGAATCGCGGCTGGCGTTGTCAGTTGGTCGGTGGACGACATCGGCGAATTGGACAAGCTGGCCGGGATCGCGCCGGGAACCGAGGTGGCGGTGCGTTTCAAGCTGTCTGTCGCCGGAGCGGCCTACAACTTTGGTGCCAAGTTCGGTGCGGAACCTGACGACGCAGTGGCGCTTTTGCAGGCGGTCGCGGCGCGCGGGCTGAGCCCGGCGCTGACCTTTCATGTCGGCACCCAATGTTGCGACCCCGCCGCATGGACGGCCTACATTCACGCCGCTGCCGGGATCGCAGCGCGCGCGGGTGTCACTATCGCGCGGCTGAATGTCGGCGGCGGATTTCCGTCGGGGCGCGACGGGCAGAGCGTTGATCTGCAACCGTTTTTCGATGCAATCACTGCGGCGGTCGCGGCTTTCCCGACCCGCCCCATACTGGTCTGCGAACCCGGGCGGGGCCTTGTCGGCGATGCCTTTGCCTATGCCGTACAGGTCAAATCGTTGCGCGGCGAACGGGTTTACCTGAGCGATGGCGTCTACGGCGGCCTTTCGGAGTTCCCGTCGATGGGAGTGCCGGCCTTTCGGATTGTCGGTCGTGCCGGTGCTGCGACGACGCCGCGAATCATTTATGGTCCGACCTGTGACAGTCTGGACGTTCTGCCGGGGCGGGTCGAATTGCCGTCCGATCTGGGCCTTGGCGACTGGATCGTTTTCAGCGCGACCGGGGCCTATCTGAACGGGGTCACGACCATGTTCAACGGCTATGGCGGGCGCACGACGGTTCCGGTCACGCAGCTTTAACCATCTGACGATACGATCCGTCACGGTCTGGACAGGGCCGTCCGGCCCGCTAGGCTGGCCGCCAGGGAAAATCGGAACGGGCGCAGGTGCATGGCCAATATTGCCGACTGGTTCTTTGGTCTGTTTGGTCGCGCCGCCCGGACCGAGGACGGGCCGACACGCAAACGCGGGCCGGCGACCCATGTCATCATCCTTGACGGCACGATGTCCAGCCTTGAACCGGGATTGGAAACCAACGCCGGCCTGACGTTCAAGCTGCTGCGCGAGGCCGGGCGGCGCGCCAACCTGACGGTTTATTACGAAGCCGGGGTGCAGTGGCGCGACTGGTCGAGCACGTGGAGCGTCATCACCGGCAGGGGCATCAACCACCAAATTGAACGCGCCTATGGCGTGCTGGCCAACCGGTTTCGGCTCGGTGACAAGATCATCCTGATCGGCTATTCGCGCGGTGCCTATGCGGTGCGGTCACTGGCCGGGGTCATCGACCTGATCGGCCTTGTGCGCTATGACGAGGCAAGCGAACGGGTCATCCGGCAGGCCTATCGGCACTACCGCACCGGTGGGCGCAGCGTTTATGCCGCCAAATTCCGCGCCCTTTATACCCACCCCGAGGTGATGGTGAACGCAGTCGGCGTCTGGGACACGGTCAAGGCGCTGGGCCTGCGCCTGCCGATCGTCTGGCGTTGGACGCCGCCGGCCCAGACATTTCACAGTCAGGTGCTGGGCGATCATGTGTTGAACGGTTTTCACGCTCTTGCCATCGACGAGCGGCGCGAGGCCTATGCTCCGGTACTGTGGCAAAAACCGCCCGGCTGGAACGGGGTGATGCAGCAAGTCTGGTTTCGCGGCACCCACGGCGATGTCGGCGGCCAGTTGGGCGGATTCACCCCCGCCCGACCCTTGGCCAATATCGCGCTGGTCTGGATGCTCGAACGGTTGGAGGCCTGTGATCTGCCCTTGCCTGAGGGCTGGCAGACGGGTTTCCCCTGCGATCCGATGGCACCGTCGATCGGGTCGTGGCGCGGCTGGGGCAAACTGTTTTGGTCGCGCCGTCGCCGGGTGATCGGCCGCGATCCGTCCGAAATGGCGCATCCCACACTGGCGGGGCACCGTTTGCGCAAACTGCTGCCGGACTGACCCGGCGCCAACACAGCAATGCGCCTCTGGCACGGGGACGCTTGCCAGAGGCGGCGCTGTCAGGCGACGTTTTGCAGCCGGACCCTGGGGGAGACTCCGAGGGCGTGGCAGACGTCGCGCGTCAGTTCGGGGCGGTTCAGCGTGTAAAAGTGCAGATGATCGACGCCGCCGCGCAGCAAATCATCGCAAAGTTCCGTTGCCAGCGCGGTGGCCAACAGATCGGTTGTGCCATCGCGCGTCGCGTGTTCAAAGGCATCGCTGATCACCAGCGGGATTTTGGTGCCGCAGGCGGCGGCAAATTTGCGCGCCCCGGCCCAGTTTTCGATCGGCAGAATGCCCGGGATGATCGGCGCGTCGATGCCCGCCTTGACGCAAGCGTCGCGGAACCTGAAAAACGTCTCGGCCCGAAAGAAAAATTGGGTGATCGCGCTGGTCGCTCCGGCGTCGATCTTGCGTTTCAGATAGGCGATGTCGGCCTGGCTGTTGGCCGCATCGGGGTGGGTTTCAGGATAGGCGCCGACCCGGATGTTGAATTTGCCGGTGTCCGCCAAAGCCGCAATCAGTTCGACGGACGAACCGAACCCGTCGGGGTGGGCGGTATAATGCGCGGTCCCTTTGGGAGCATCGCCGCGCAGGGCGACAATGTCGGTGACGCCCACATCGGCGTAGCCTTGGGCGATGGCCAGCGTTTCGGCGCGGGTGGCATCGACACAGGTCAGGTGTGCTGCGACATTCAGGCCCGTCGTCTTGTGGATCGTCTCGACTGCATCGTGCGTCAGTTGGCGGGTGGTGCCGCCCGCACCGTAGGTGACGCTGACGAACTCCGGGTCGAGCGGGGCAAGCGTGTTGACGCAATCCCAAAGGCGGAATGACGCTTCAAGCGATTTCGGCGGGAAGAATTCAAATGAAACGGCGGCGGGCATGGGCGTGATTCCTGTATCTGGTTGACCTCTTGTCGCAGGCTTGGAGATGTGAGACAAATTCATAACATTCACCAAGATCATGAGTTCCGTTCACATGCACATCGAATTCCGTCATCTGCGCACGATCAAAGCAATCCACGATACCGGCGGGCTGGCCCGCGCTGCCGATCAGATGAACATGACCCAATCGGCGCTGTCGCATCAGATCAAGGGGATCGAGGATCAGGCCGGGGTCGAATTGTTCGTGCGCCGCTCGAAACCCCTGAAACTGTCGGCGGCGGGGATGCGACTGCTGGCAGCGGCCGAAAGTATCCTGCCGCAGGTCGCCGAACTGGAGGCCGAATTTGCCGGGCTGGTGTCGGGCAAGGCCGGCCGGATGCACATCGCCATCGAATGCCACGCCTGCTTTGAATGGTTGTTTCCGGTCCTTGAGCATTTTCGCAAGGCCTGGCCCGAGGTCGATGTCGATATCCGCCCCGGTCTGGCCTTTGATGCCCTGCCGGCATTGCGCCGCGAAGTGGTCGATCTTGTGGTGTCGTCCGACCCCGAGGATATGCCCGGCGTCACGTTTACCCCGCTGTTCGACTACAATCCGGTTTTCGTCGCCAGTGCGCAGCATCCACTGGCCCAGAAGGCGGTGATCGAGGCCGAAGATTTCCGCGGCGAAACACTGATCACCTATCCGGTCGATCGCGCCCGTCTCGATATCTTTTCGCAATTGTTGACCCCTGCCAAGGTCGAACCGGCGGCGGTGCGGCAGGTCGAATTGACAGCGGTGATCCTGCTGTTGGTGGCGTCCAACCGTGGCGTCGCGGTGCTGCCCGACTGGGTGGTGCGGCAGGTGCGTTACAGCGCCGATTATGTCACCCGTCCGCTGACCGCCGGCGGCATCACCCGCCGACTTTATGCTGCCACACGTGACGAAGACACTACGCGCCCGTTTATCGCCCATGTGATCCGGCTGGCCCGCCAGGAAGCGGTCAAATTGCAGCGCGCCTGATCGTTTCGGTCGAATCGCCTGTCTGTTCGGCAAACAGCCTGATGCGGGTTTCGTCCAGTGGCATTGCCTTGCCAAACAAATACCCTTGGGCAATTTTGCACCCCAGTCGGCGCAGGTGTCGCAGTTGGTCGGGGGTCTCGACGCCTTCGGCGATCACCTGCACCCCAAGACCGGCGCCAATGCTCAGAAATCCGGCGATCAGCACTTCGGCGGCGGGATCGACGCCCAGATCGGCAACAAAGGATGTGTCGATCTTAAGTTCGTCGAACTCCAGCTGGCGCAGATGCTGGAACGAAGCGAATCCAGTGCCGAAGTCGTCCAGCGAGACCCGCACGCCCGCTGCGCGAAACTGGGCGATGCTGGCCTGGATGATGTCAGCTGAACGGTTGATGAACACATCTTCGGTGATTTCAAAGGTGATATGCCGGATCAGGCCCGGATAGCCGGCCATCAGGCGCAGCAGGTCTGTCCGCCCGCTATGGGTCGCCAGCGCCATTTCCGGCAGGTTGACCGATACCTGGCCAGGGTTCAGCCCGTCATCGACCAACGTCTGCATATCGCCCAGCACCTGGCGCGCCATGTGCATCATGAAATCGCCCTGCAATCCCAGTTCATTAATCTGCGGGAGGAAACTGCCCGGTTGGCGCAAGCTGCCGTCGGGTTGTGGCCACCGCGCCAGGGCCTCGAAACCGCGGGTACGCAGGCCGTCCAGACAGACCTTGGGTTGATAGTAGGGCCGGATCCAACCCGTGGTCATCGCGGTCAGCAACATCGCACGATCCTCAAGGCTCGCACGATGCGGAAAGCTGCTTGCAGAATAGAGGATTGCCGATCTGCCGGGATCGGCTTTGGCCCGGTACATCGCCTGATCGGCGTGGGCGCAAAGTTCGGCGACGGTTACGTTCGTGTCGCTGGCCATATCAATGCCGATGCTGCAACTGACCCGTAATTCCTTGCCCTCGTATTGGATTGGCTTGGCGATGGCCGTGGCGAGTCGTTGCGCAATACGCAGTGCCGCCTTGCCAGACGACACCCCCGGCAAGACGACCCCGAATTCGTCACCGCCCAGCCGGGCGACGATGGCGCGGTCGTTGTTCGCGGCTATGGCAATGCGCCGACCGACTTCGGTCAGGACAGTATCGCCCGCGTCATGACTATAGGTGTCGTTGATCGGCTTGAAACCGTCCAGATCGATCAACAGCAACGCCATTTGCCCGGCCTTTTGCGGGCTTGCCAACAATCGGGCCAGTTCCTCATCGAATGCGTGCCGGTTGGCCAGCCCGGTCAGGCTGTCGTGACGCGCCAGATGTTCTAACGCCTGAAGCCGCGCGTGTGCCGCCTCTTGGGCACGGTGAAGGTCACGTTGAGTGTCTTTTTGCGCGACCATGGTCTGTGTCGTGTTGAACATATAGACGATCATCAGCCCGCAGGTGATTAACCATTCCATTTGCGTCGATGCCGAATGGGTCGTCTGCGAGGCCAGGTAGAACATTGCGAACGCGGCGGCAAATGCCGGTGTCATCTGGCTCCAGTTGTAAAACGGCAGCGCAGCAAAGCTGTTGGAAATATAGACATAGACCCCGAACAACCACAGATAGCCGGCCATCAGAAAGGCGACCGATGTCTGGTTAGCCAGCACCAGCCCCGGCAGCAGATAAAATACCGCCGATGTGATATTCAACGACCAGATTCCGACCACCGCCGTGACGCTGATGTCGGCATCACGCTGCGGCATCCACCGGGTGACAAGGTAGGCCGCCAGTTCAAAGAACGCCAGAATCATAGCTAACGCGATCACGATCGTCTGCGCCCCGGCCCACCAGCAGACAGCCAGCATCATCAGCCCGGTGGCGACCCGCGTCGGCAGGTCACGGTCGGAAATCCGCATGACAAAGCGGGTCTCGTGCCGGATTTGGCGCAGGGTCGGCAGTCGCATGTGCGGCATCGTCCTTTTCGCCTGCGTACCTAGCCCGTGTTCCCCCAAGATTGCGTTAACACCCGGCCCTTGTTGCGGCGGCATCGACCGCCTATACGGCCCGCCTGACCCACCCCAAAACGACCCGGAGGCCACAATGGCTGGCAGCGCAAACCTGAACGTGATGATGAAGACCGCCCGTAAAGCGG
Source organism: Rhodobacterales bacterium (assembly GCA_038323615.1). Taxonomy (GTDB): domain Bacteria; phylum Pseudomonadota; class Alphaproteobacteria; order Rhodobacterales; family Rhodobacteraceae; genus JBBKXP01. The sequence goes on from JBBQHC010000107.1 coordinate 7,020, forward strand.
GGCGCGCCCTGCTCAAGGATTTCGGCGAGGTCGAACAGTTGCAGGTCTCGACCAAGGGCCCCGGCGATTTCGTCAGCCGCGCCGACCGCCAGGCCGAACAGACGATCCGCGAGGAACTGATGGCGGCGCGTCCGACTTATGGTTTTCTGGGCGAAGAAGGGACGATGATCGACGGCGAAGATCCGACCCGCCGCTGGATTGTCGATCCGCTGGACGGCACCACTAATTTTCTGCACGGCCTTGGCCATTGGGCGGTGTCCATCGCCTTGGAACACAAGGGAATTGTTGTTGCCGGGGTGATCTATGATCCCGTCAAGGACGAGATGTTCTACGCCGAAAAGGGCGAAGGCGCATGGCTGAATGAAAGCCGTCTGCGGGTGTCGGGACGGTCGAAAATGATCGAATGCTTGTTCGCCACCGGGCTGCCGTTTGCGGGCCGCGCCGACCTGCCGCAAACCCTCCAGGATCTCGCCCGTATCTTGCCGACTTGTTCTGGGGTGCGCCGGTTCGGCGCTGCGGCACTCGACCTCGCCTATGTGGCCGCCGGGCGCTATGACGGCTACTGGGAACGCCAGTTGCACGCTTGGGACATCGCCGCCGGTCTGGTCATCGCCCGCGAGGCCGGGGCGCTGATCGAGCCCATCAAGCCGCAGGGCGACATTCTGGCCGACGGGGCGCTGATCTGCGCGGCAGAGCCGATTTTTGGAGCTTTCGCCAAGGTGATCCGCACCGTCTAAGGCGGTTCAGATTCCGTTGAAACCTGCGTCGCGCTAGCGCCGCCGTCGCACGGTCGGCACGCTGGAAATCGCCAGTGGATACTGCGCCGCAGGATGCGGTGGCTGACCCTCGGTCTTGCGCCAGTATCCGGTCGCGCCACGCCGCAGCCAGAACGGCAGGGCAAGGATCGTACCCAGCAAAAAGCCGCCCGCATGCGCCCAATAAGCAACGCCGCCCTGACTGGCATCGATGCTGAAACCGCTGAAAAGCTGGATCGCGAACCAAAGCCCCAACATGATCCAGGCCGGCACCGGAAAGACCCGCACGAAGACCACGAGGAACAGCAAGATATCGACGCGCGCGCGGGGAAAGAACAACAGATACCCGCCCATCACCCCGGCAATCGCCCCCGATGCGCCGATGGTCGGCACGCCAGACCAGGGGGCCGCCAGATATTGCGCCAGCCCGGCCCCGACCCCTGCGGCCAAATAGAACAGGCCAAACTGCACGTTGCCCATCTGATCCTCGAGGTTGTCGCCGAATATCCACAGGAACAGCATGTTGCCCGCCAGATGTGGCAATCCGCCGTGCAGAAACATCGACGTAACGAAAGCATTGTAATTTTCGCCTGTCGAAATCCGCGCCGGAATCATCGCATAGTCGTAGTAGATGCGCGACAGGGCGCCATCCGACAAAAGCATGTCGTTGCTCAACGCAAAGACCAGCACGTTTGCAAGGATCAGTGCATAGGTGACAATCGGCGTGGTGCCGGACGGGTTGTGGTCGCGGATCGGAAACATCGGGTACCTTGGATCGCGGCAGAGGTTGAAACCCACCTTACCTGAGCTGCGCGATCGTGCATCCGCTAATCCGCGGGTCAGGTCAGGGTGTGTGAGCTGCCCCGACCTCGGCCAACAGGGCGGCGTTGCCCCCAGCGGCGGTTGTGTCGATGCAGACGTGGCGTTCATGCAGGACATGCGCGGCGTCGGGTTGGCCGGTGATCAGGGCGACGATCGGGCCGTCACGCCGCGCCAATGCGGTCTCGTAGGTTCGCCCGGTTGTCGGATCGCCCCACCAGATCACCGTGGCCAGCGGCGCCAGGCCGGTCAGGTCGTCGGCGGCGACATCGCCATCGGCCTGCACCGCGACACCGCCCAGATCACGTACCGCTTTGGCTTGCATGGCGGCAGCGTCGGCCCCCGGCCCAAGGCACAGCACCGGCCCACGCGGATCGGCGCCCAGCCGGTTGCTCTCGCCAGTCGGCCCCGGCATGTCGCGGATCGGTGCAGGGGTGCCTGCGGGCGCCGTTTTCAAAGCCTTGGCAAGGGCGTCGATACTTGCGGCCTTGCCCCACGCCGCGCTGGCATCGGGTGCCGGGCTGGCGCGGAACCGGGGCAGGTAATGTGGCCCGCCGGCTTTTGGCCCGGTCCCGGAAAGACCCATGCCGCCAAAGGGTTGGCTGCCGACCACCGCGCCGATCTGGTTGCGGTTGACATAGATGTTGCCTGCCTGCACCCGTTCGACCACTGTCTCGACCCGGTCGTCGATCCGGGTGTGCAGGCCAAAGGTCAGGCCATAGCCGGTCGCGTTGATGGCGCCGATGACGCGGTCCAGATCGGCGGCCTTGAAAGTCGCGACATGCAGGACAGGGCCAAAGATTTCGCGCGTCATGTCGGCGATACCGTGGATGCGAATGACGGTTGGGGCGATGAAATGGCCAGATGTCGGGGCGGTCAGTTCATAGATGATCCGCCCCTCGGTCCGCGCCGTGGCAATGTGGTCGGCAATACCTTGTAACGCCAGCGCGTCGATCACCGGGCCGACGTCGGTCGCCAGATCCCACGGGTCGCCCAAGGTCAGTTCATCCATCGCGCCCGTCAGCATTTTCAACAGCTTGGGTGCAATATCCTCTTGCACGTAAAGGCATCGCAGGGCCGAACAGCGTTGCCCGGCGCTGCGGAAGGACGACATGACGATGTCGCGCACCGCGTGTTCGGGCAGGGCGGTGCTGTCGACGATCATCGCATTCAGCCCGCCGGTTTCGGCGATCAGCGGCGTGCCTGGGTCGCAATGCGCAGCCATGTTGGCGCGGATTTTCAGTGCCGTCGCGGTCGAACCGGTAAAGGCGACGCCATTGATCCGCGCATCGCCGGTCAGGGCCGCACCGACCGCGCCGCTGCCCGGCAGCAGGGCCAGCGCAGATGTCGGCACGCCCGCCGCGTGGAGCAGTTCCACCGCCCGGAACGCCACCAACGGCGTCTGCTCGGCGGGTTTTGCCAGCACCGCGTTGCCTGCGGCAAGCGCCGCCGCGATCTGGCCGGTGAAGATCGCCAGAGGAAAGTTCCACGGACTGATGCAGGTCCAAATGCCCCGCGCGGGGCCGTTGCCGGTCTGCGCCTGTGCCGCATAATAGCGCAGGAAATCCACCGCCTCGCGCACTTCGCCCACCGCGTCTGCCAAAGTCTTGCCGGCCTCGCGGGCCAGCAGCGCGTAGAATTCCGGCGCATTGGCCTCGTAGGCATCAGCGGCGGCATTCAGCACCTTCGCGCGGTCTGCAACGGGGGCGTCCCACGCGGCGGCGGCAGTCAGGGCGGCACCGATTACTTCGGGCGTGGCATTGCCGACTTGGCCAACTGTATCGCCAGAATTTCCTGGGTTGATGACCGGGGTAAGGTTCGATTTTGAATATTTCTGGCCAAAAGAAGGCAAGGAATTGGCCTGCCATTGTGCGGTTTTGAATGGCTCGCGCCCCACGTCGACACGCGCCAACGTCGGCGTGTGGGTGATGTCCCAGCCTGTCGAATTGATCCGTTCGGGCAGGAACAGTTGCGGCCCGGTTGGCAATGCGGTCGTTTTTGTCAGAGCGTCGAACGGGCAGGCGGCGACCACTTCGGGGGGCACATCCTCATCGACGATCTGGTTGACAAAGCTCGAGTTGGCGCCATTTTCCAGCAGGCGACGGACC
>JBBQHC010000108.1:0-10480 GCA_038323615.1 Rhodobacterales bacterium
CGAAAACCGCGCCGACGGACGCCATCGCGACGCTATGGGCTTTGCCCATATAACCGCCGCCGATCATCCCGATCCCGATGTGCATGACGCCTCCCTTGTCGCGGCAGACGCTAGCCATCGGCCCGGCGCCTTGCCAGCCCCCTGATGCAGAATCTATCAGATATGACACAATCCGCGCCGCGCCGCCCCTTGGAACCGGTGCCCGCGTAGGTCTATCGTGGCAGTGGAAACGAGGGGGAAACATGCAGTTCAACGACAAACCCGTTCTGGTCATGGGTCGCGCCGGGATGGACCTTTATGCCGATCCGCCGGGGGCGCAAATTGCCCATGCCGAACGATATACTTCGGCGCTGGGCGGATCGTCGGCCAATATCGCTGCCGGACTGGCGCGGCAGAGCGTGCCCGTCGGGATGCTGGGCTGTGTCGCCGACGACGCGGTGGGCGATTTCGTGGCGGCGCAGTTGGATGCCTATGGGATCGATCGCCGCCACATGCGCCGGGTCGGAGCCGGGACGCGCACCAGTCTGGCCATTGTGGAAACCCGCATGGACATGGGCCGCGTGCTGTATCGCCAAAACGCCGCCGATCTGGCGATGGACCAGCGCGACGTGGATGCGGTGAACTTTGCCGACTGGGGCGCGCTGGTCACGACCGGCACCGTGCTGGCGGCCGAACCGGCGCGTGCTGCGACCCTGTCGGCCTTCGCCCGCGCCGGGGCGCTGGGCCTGCCGCTGGTGTTCGATATCGACTGGCGGCCCGAAAGCTGGCCAAATCCGGGGGCCGCACGCGAGATCACGGCGCGGGTCGCCGACCTGTCCGACATCATCGTTGGCAACGACACCGAATTTGCGGTGCTGGCGGGGTCGGCGGGCGTCGGCCTTGATGCGGCGCGGCGGTTGGTGGCCGAAGGAGCGCGTGCGGTGATCTACAAGATGGGCGAAAAGGGCGTGATCTGTCTTGATGCCAGCGGTGAGGTCGAATGCGGCATCTACCCGGTCACGGCAATCAAGCCGGTTGGCGCGGGCGATGCGTTTCTGGCCGGGCTGCTGGCCGCGTTGATCGACAAGCGCCCACTGGCCGAAGCGGTGCAGCGCGGTGCTGCCAGTGCCGCCATCGTCGTGTCCAAGGTCGGCTGCGCCCCGGCCAGCCCGACGCGCGATCAGTTGGAAAAATTCATGCGCGACCATTCCGCGCCCGTTGCCTGAAAGGCCCGGCCCATGCACATCCCCCCCTTTGACAACCACAATCAACCCATCGTCGATGTGAACCACAGTCACGTGCCGCTGACCTATTTCAATATCGTCAAGCTGAAGGCCGGGGCGACGTTTGACTACCGGGTGCCGGGCTATGAAACCTGCGTCGTTCCTGCCACTGGGACGGTAACGGTCGATGCGGCAGGTCAGACATTTACCGATATCGGCAATCGCGGCGCCGATGTCTGGGACGGTGACCCCGAAGGCGTCTATGTCCCCACAGACACCGCCGCCCGGATCACCGCCCGCACCGATTGCGAGGTCTTCATCGCCGGGGCGCGGTTTGCCGAAACGCTGACCCCTTTCGCGGTGCGCGTCGCCGATCTGGACCGGGTCCAATACGGGTCCGACGACACCAAGACGCACCGCAAGATCAAGCATATCCTTGGGGCGCAATACCACGACCGGGTGGGTCGGCTGCTGGTGTCCGAACTGTTCACCGTGGGGGCCGGCGGTTGGTCAGGCTTTCCCAGTCACAAGCACGACACGGATCGTCTGCCTGACGAAACGCGGCATGACGAAACCTACAATTTCCGCTTTCGTCCGGCGCACGGATCGGGGTTGCAGATGCTCCAGCGCGAAGAAGGCAAGGCAGGTGATGCCTATCATATCGTCGATGGCTCGACCATTTGTATCGACAAGGGCTATCACCCCTGCGCGGTTCTGCCCGGATACGAGATGTATTATTTCACCATTCTGGGCGGACTGAGTCAACGCAGCCTGAAACAGTATTTCCAGCCGTCCCATGCCGACCAGTTGCATACGATTCCGGGGATCATGGACATGGTGGCCAAGTTCAAATGACCCGGGCGACGCTGGCCGAGGTGCTGGGGCCCGCGCCGGCCAAGGGTCACGCCGTTGCCGGGCTGGTTTGCCTTGGCTGGGAGGATGCCCGCGCCTATGCCGATGCCGCGAGTGCCGAAGGTCTGCCCGTCATCTTGCAGGTCGGCCCCGGTGCGCGGGCGCATATGCCGCTGCGCGTCTGGGGGCCGATGCTGGGGGCGCTGGCCGATGCGGCGTCGGTGCCGGTGGTGATCCACCTTGATCATGCGGCAACTCTGGACGAGTGTTCCGAGGCTATCGCGCAGGGGTTCACGTCGGTCATGATTGATGGTTCGCGCCTGCCCTTGGCCGACAACATCACGTTGACCGCCCGCGCCGTTGAAATGGCCCGCGCTGCGGGGGTGTCCTGCGAAGGCGAGATCGGTTTCGTCGGCTATGCCGCAGGCGCTGCCAGCGCGGGGACCGATCCGGCCGAGGCGGCGCGGTTTGCGCGCGAAACCGGCGTTGACGCAATGGCGGTGTCGGTCGGGAATGTGCATCTGATGCAGGATGCGGGCGACGGGCTGGACGCGGCGCAGCTTGCCGCGATTGCGGCACTGACGGATGTGCCGCTGGTGATCCACGGTGGTTCCGGCGTGCCAGTGGCGCAGCGCCAGTCGCTTGCACGGGCCGGACTGGTGAGCAAGTTCAACATCGGAACCGAGTTGCGGCAGGTGTTCGGACAGGCGTTGCGTGACAGCCTTGCGGCGTCGCCGGACGTTTTTGACCGGGTCGCGCTGCTGGGGGCTGTGGAGCCGACAATAGCGGCGGCGACACGCAGGATTTTGCGCAACCTTGCACCGGACTGAAAGGGACCGAGTAGCATGCACCTAAACGGCCAAGAAGTGCTGCGGGGTCCGTTAATGAAGCTTTACGAAACTGACAGATTGACGTATTTTATAGCCTTATCAGTGCATTAAAACTCCAGTTCTCTAGAGAAGTAGAGTGGTTAGAGATTCAACGGAATCGCAATTCGCTGCCACTAGCCCCGCTCGAACGCGAATTCCAACACCGGAAGTTTCAAGTTAAGCCCGAAAATCTTTCGTGACCGCGGGCTCGTCAGGGTTTGTCCTGAAAATTGGCCGGGTCAAAGACGACAAAGAATTGCCAGACGCAGTAGGCGGTCAGGACCCCGAATAGCATCGCCCAGAAAGGACCGCCCATGATCAACTCCATCAGCAGCCAAAAGGCGCAGACGGCGGTGGTCAGGACGCGTCGGTAGAGGGGCAAAAAGAATGGGTGGCGCAGGTTCAGCAACTTGTCCATCAGGCCCGCCTTTTGCCGGTTTGCGTCTGCAATGCTGCGTCGAATTCGGCGAAAGTCCATCCCTCGGCCAAGGCGCGGCGCATCAATCCGGCCTGACTTTCGGGGGCAAGGCCACCGACAGGCGGGTCAGTGTCCATGTTGGTGGGGAACGGATAGCCCTCGGCGCAGGCGGCGATTGCGGCGGCGCGGGGCAGCCCCGGTGGCGTCGCCAGCAAGGCCGGATAGGCGGCGCGGCACATCGCGTCGCGGTCGATGGTTTCCATTGCCTGCCCGAAGGCGGATGAGATCTGGAGCAGATTGACCAACCGCTGCACCTTGGTCGTCCGGTTCGCCCCGCCTGCATGAAACAGCGCGGGATTAAAGAAAACGCAGTCGCCCTTGGCCAGCGGCAATTGCACATAGCGGGATTCGAACAGGTCGCGAAAGGCAGGAAGATGATAGGCGAGGTATCCCGGTCGGAATGCTTGCGAGAACGGCAGCAGCTTGGTCGGGCCACTTTCCACGCTCATGGCGACGTGCGCAATCGCGCCTTGCAGCGTTAGGGTGGCCGACAGGTCATGGACATGACCGGGAAACCGGGCCGCGCCGTCCATCGTCTGAAACCCAAGGTGGTAATCGCGGTGTCCGGTCTGCGCGGCACCGCCGGGGCGCACTTGATTGACCTGCGCCGTCACTTGGTAATCGGGGCCCAGCCATGCCTCGCAGACGGCATCGATTGCCGGATTGCCGTGATAAGCGACAAAGGTTTCGGGATCGGCAAGGCACAGCTTTTGCAGGCTGTTCCAGACCCTGTCGTTGGCGCCGCCCGCTGCAAAATGGTCGGCACCACCGGATTCCCGCGCGATCAGGTCGTGAAATACCTTGGTCGCCCGGTCGATTGGCGCGGTATCGGCATAGGCCCGACGCAGCACCACGACGCCCGCGCCGTGCAGCATCCCGGTCGCCCATTCTGCCTGCAAAGGGCGGCGCACAGCCGGATCGCCCAGATCGACCCCTGCCATGTCGTAAACCGGGACGTTGCGGATAATCTCGGTCGCCAGCGGCACCTGATCGAGCCGCAAGGTTTGCGCGGTCAGGCGGTCGAACGCGGCCAGATCGCAATCGCCCTGTTCCAGCCAAAAGGGTGCCTCTGTCATCCGGTTACGCCTTGTCCAGTCCGGCGGCGCGGGCCATTGCCTTGAGTGTCTTGAGGCCCAGGGACTGATACTCGAACGGATTGCGCGCGACGGGATCCTGCTCCGCTTCGATCACCAGCCAGCCATCATAGCCATGTGCCGCAGCACTGGCCAGAACCGGGGCAAAGTCCACCGCGCCCTCCGGGTCGCCCGGCACCGTAAAGACACCGCGCCGCACCCCTTCCAGAAACGAAAGCCCCTGATCGCGGACCTGTTTCATCACTTCGGGGCGGACGTTCTTGGCGTGGATATGGGCGGTGCGGGCCATGTGCCGCGCGCCGACCTCGGCGGGGTTGCCACCGCCGAAATAGCAATGCCCGGTGTCGAACAACAGTTTTGTCACGGGTCCGGTGTTTGCCATCAGCAGGTCGTATTCAGCGGGGCTTTCGACCACTGTTCCCATATGCGGATGATAAACCAGTTGAATACCCTGGGCGGCGGCGAATTCGGCCAGCGCCTCAATCCCGGCGCCGAATTCGGCCCATTGGTCAGTCGCCAGAACGGCCCTGTCGTTCAGCGCGACAGCGTCGTTGCCATGCACCGTATTCGACGTTTCGCAGGTGATGATGACCGAGCTTCCCATCGCCTTGAGCATGTCGAGCGCGGGCTGCATCGCCGCCTTTTCGGCCTCAAGATCGTTGACCAGCAGGTTCAGCGAATGCCACCCCGAAACATAGCGCAGACCGCGCGGGTCAAGTTCGGCATGCAGTGCGGCTGGATCGGTCGGGAACTTGTTGCCCTTTTCGATCCCGTCGAAACCGATTTTCGCGGTATCGTCCAGACATTGGGCCAGCGTGATGTGGCCGCCCAGAGTGGGATCGTCGTCGTTGGACCAGGCGATCGGGTTGGTGCCGTAAAGGATCATGTGCGTTCTTTCAGTTTGCGTTCATAGGCGGTGCGGGCGGCGTTGACGGCGGGGCGGGTGCTGACTTCGGGCACCGCCACCTCCCACCAGGTGCCGCCTTGTTCGGTGGACGGGTTCGGGTCGCTGTCGATGACGATGACAAACGGACCTTTGGCTGACTTGGCCGATGTCAGCGCGGTTTCCAGATCGGCGATGCTGGTCACATGTGCTGCCCCGGCCCCCATCGACGCGGCATGGGCGGCAAAGTCGATCTGCGACGGCTGCGCCTGTCGCGCGTCGGCCAGCAGGTTGTTGAATGGCGCGCCGCCGGTCGCCTTTTGCAGCCGGTTAATACAGGCATAGCCCCGGTTGTCCGTCAGAACGAGGGTGATCTTCAATCCCAGCATCGCCGCTGTGGCCAGTTCGGAATTCGCCAGCATATAGCTGCCGTCGCCGATCATGCAGATCACGTCACGATCCGGCTGCGCCATCTTGATCCCGATGGCCCCGGCGATTTCATACCCCATGCAGCTAAAGCCGTATTCCATGTGATAGGCGCCGGGCCGGGGCGATTTCCAGAGTTTGTGCAACTCGCCGGGCATCGTCCCCGCCGCGCCCATGATCACCGTATCGGGGTCAGCCGCCCGCTGCACCGCGCCGATCACCTGCATGTCGGTGGGCAGCGCGTTGCCGTCTTTGGGCGCAGTGGTGAGGGGATCGACCGAAGCGAACCAATCTGTCTTCAGCGTGGTTGCGGGTGCCTTGAATGTCTGGCCGTCGATCGCCGCACCCAGCGCCTCGAGTCCCACCAGCGCATCGGCGCAGATCGGCATCGCGCCGTGTTTCATCGCGTCATAGGCGGCGACATTCAGGCTGACCAGCACCCGGTTCGGGTCTTTGAACAAGCCCCAACTGCCGGTGGTGAAATCCTGAAATCTGGTGCCAATGCCCAGGATCACATCGGCGGTTTCGCAGGTTGCATTGGCGCAGGCCGCGCCGGTGACGCCAATTGGCCCAAGGTTCAGCGGATAGTCCCACGGCAGGGCGGATTTGCCGGCCTGGGTTTCCACCACCGGGATCTGATGCGCCTCGGCAAAGGCTTGCAACGCCGCGCAGGCGTCGGAAAAATGTACCCCGCCTCCGGCGACGATCACCGGGCGCTTGGCGGATTTCAGCACCGCCGCGACAGCCGCGATTTCCGCCGGATCGGGGGCAGCACGGCGGATCGTCCAGGTCTTCGGGTCAAAGAATGACGCCGGGTAATCATATGCTTCGGCCTGCACGTCCTGACAAAAGGCCAGCGTCACCGGACCGCAATCGGCGGGGTCCGTCATCGTCCGCATGGCGCGGGGCAGGGCGGTCAGCAGGTGTTCGGGGCGGCTGATCCGGTCGAAATAGCGGCTGACCGGGCGAAAACAGTCGTTCGCCGTGACCGTGCCATCGCCAAAGTTTTCGACTTGTTGCAGCACCGGGTCGGGGCCACGGCTGGCGAACACGTCGCCGGGGACCAGCAGCACGGGCAAGCGGTTGACGTGTGCCAACGCCGCCGCTGTCACCATGTTGGTCGCCCCCGGCCCGATGGACGTTGTCACCATCATCGCCCGCCTGCGCCCCAGTTGTTTCGCATAGGCAATCGCCGCATGCGCCATCGTCTGTTCGTTATGGCCGCGCCATGTGGGCAAGGCATCGCCGATCCCGTGCAGCGCCTCGCCGATGCCCGCGACATTGCCGTGACCGAAGATTGCCCAGGCCCCGGCGATGAACGGCTCACCCTCGGGCGTCGTCTGCACAGACAAGTAACGCATCATCGCTTGGGCGGCGGTCAGACGGATGGTTTTGGTCATGAGCTAAGTTCCTTGGCGTTGGCGCGGGCGTCGTCCCAAAGGGCGCAAAGCCGCGTGAATGTGTCTGCCATCATGGCGATTGCCGCTGCGCCGTCCAGCGTTCCGGCCATATAGGCGGCGGCGGGCTCGGCGAAAATCGTGCGGCCAACGGCGAAACCTTTGACCAGCGGATAACGGGCAGCGATCTGGAATGAGGCGGCCAGATGCGCCTCGGTCGCACCGAGCCCCAGCACAACGATGCCGCGCGTGTGCGCGTCGTTTCGAGTGATCGCGGCGCAGGTCACGTCCCACGCGGCGGCGGTCTGCATCGGTTCAAGTTTCCACCAGTCGGGATAAATGCCGATTTCGTAAAAGCGCTGGATGACCTGCGCGGTGGTGGCGTCATTGACCGGGCCGGCCTTGGACGGGATCACCTCGAGCAGAAATTCCAGCCGGTTGCGCCGTGCGGCGTGGAACAGGCGGGTCACGGCCGCCTCTTGATCCGCCTTCATCGCGGCGGTGTCGTCGGGGTGGTAAAAGCACAAGACCTTGACGACATGATCCAGCGGCCACTCGGCCAGCCCGCCGTAATCCGGGCCGATTTCAGGTTCCAGCGTCAGCGGGCGCGAGCCGGGCCATTCGACAGGACGTCCGATCCAAAGGCCCTGTCCGGCGGCCTTGAAAAGCGCATCGCGCCCAAGGCGCGAGTCGCACAGCAGGCCATAGCCGGGGCGGTGGTCGGCGACCTGCGCACAGGCGTCCAGACACAGCGATTTGAACGCGCCGATCTTGGTGGGAGTGGCCCCCGGCAGATCCTCTAGCTGCATCCGGTGATCGAAGGCTAGAACCCGCAATTCGGGCCAGTCGCCGCGCCGGTTTGTCGACCAGTGCAGTTGTTCAAGCGCCTGGTCGTGGCGCAGCGCAGGGGTGACGACGCCGCGTTTCAGGAAAAACTGCAACTCCTCCCAGCTTGGGTAGGCGGGTGCGCAGCCGTGGCGGCTGACGGCAAAGGCGCCGCAGGCGTTGGCGTATTGCAGCGCGGTCGGCCAGTCGGCCCGGTCCAGCCAGCCGCGCAGCAGACCCGACATGAACCCGTCGCCCGCGCCAAGGACGTTGAATACCTCGATCGGGAAACCGGGGCCGCTTTGACCCGCGTCCAGGGTGTCGGGGATGGCCCCGGTGAACGCCGCCGCCCCCATCGGACCGCGTTTGCAGACCAGCACCGCGTCGCTGACAGCGCGGACATTGCGCAGGGCCTGAATCGTGTCGGTGGAACCGCCGGCGATGTGAAACTCCTCCTCGGTGCCGACGATCAGGTCGAACAGCGGCAGGGTCTTTTGCAGTTTTGCGGTGACGGCAGCGCTTGCGATGAACCGGCTTTCACCATCGCCGTGCCCCGCCAACCCCCAAAGGTTCGGCCGGTAATCGATGTCGAGCGCGGTTTGGGCACCACCGTCACGGGCCAGATGCAGGGCCTTCAGCACGGCGGCTTCGGTGCGCGGATGACTCAGGTGGGTGCCGGTGGCGACCACGGCGCGAGCCATTGCGATGAACATCGGGTCGATGTCATCCGCGCACAACGCCATATCGGCGCAGTTCTCGCGGTAAAAGATCAGCGGAAACTGGTCTTGGTCGCGGATGCCCAAAAGCACCAGCGCGGTCAGCCTTTCAGGGTCGGTGACGATGCCCGCCGTCTCGACCCCTTCGGCCGCCAGCTGTTCGCGGATGAACCGCCCCATGTGTTCGTCACCAACGCGGGTAATCAACGCCGATTTCAGGCCCAGCCGCGCGGTGCCCACGGCGATATTGGTGGGCGACCCGCCGACGTATTTGGCGAACGACCCCATATCCTCAAGCCGCCCGCCGACCTGTTGGCCATAGAGATCCACCGAGGCCCGCCCAATGGTGATAAGGTCGAGAGGTTTCATTCAGGCGATCTCGGCCAGGTTCACCGCACGACTTTCCTTGACCGACAGCAGCGCCGCGTCGGCCAGCACCAGCGCCGCCAGCCCGTCCGCCCCGGTGGTCGGGGTCACGGCACCTTTGGTCACAGCGGCGACAAAGGCGGCGATTTCGTTGGCGTAGGCGGCGACATAGCGGGTCATGAAAAAATCAAGCAGCGGCGGGCGGGTAAAGCCGTTGGCCCCGGCCACTTCGATATTGGCCATCCGCATGTTGTCGGCAGACACCACACCCAGCGATCCATGCACCTCGATCCGCTGGTCGTAGCCATAGGTGGCCCGGCGGCTGTTGGTGATCACGGCCTGACGGCCCGTCGCGGTACGCAGGATCACATTGACGCTGTCGAAATCGCCCGCCTTGCCAATCGCAGGATCGACAAGGTTGGACGCGGCGGCGATGACGGTTTCGACCTCTTCGCCCAGCAGCCAACGGGCCATGTCGAAATCGTGGATCGTCATGTCGCGGAAAATTCCGCCCGAGCGTTTGATGTAGTCGATCGGCGGCGCGCCGGGATCGCGCGAGGTGATCGTGATCATCTCGACCTTGCCAATCTGGCCGGCGTCGATGGCAGCCTTGACGGCCATGAAATCAGGGTCGAACCGGCGGTTGAAGCCGACCATCAGCACTGCTTTCTCGGCGGCCACGACCTTCAGGCAGTCGCGCACACGTTTGACCGACAGATCGACGGGTTTCTCGCAAAACACCGCCTTGCCCGCCCGTGCCGCCTGTTCGATCAGATCGGCGTGGGTGTCGGTGGGCGTGCAGATTACCACGGCGTCAATGTCGTCGGCGCCAATGATCGCGTCGATGTCGCGGATCGCGCAGCCATAGGCATCGGCCATGTCCTGTGCCGCCGCAGCGACCGGATCGGCGATGGCAACGAGGCTTGCGCCGGGTGTGCCTGCGATGGCTTTGGAGTGAACGCGGCCGATGCGGCCTGCGCCAAGAACGCCGAAACGAAGGGTCATGCTGATCAGTCTCTGGTTTGGCCCGGTGCGGGCGATGTGGTTCGCGGATGACTTTCGGCGCTTGTCGGGGCGGCGTCAATCAGGCCCGCCCGCTATTTGTCTTTCATGACGGCCCGCATCTGTGAATGATGGAAAACTATCACGCGACACTTTCCGGCAGATACAGATCGGGGCGCAGGAAATGCTGGCCCGTCTGCTTGGTCGCGTCACCCGATCCGACAGCGACCATCGTTGCGACCAGTTCGCGGCACAGCCTTACGATCGGGGTGGCGATCGCCATCGTCGCATAGCGGTCGACCAGGGCACCCCGGCTGTCGGCGGTGATTTCGTTGACCACCAACGCCACCTCAGCGGGGGCGCGGGCCTC
>JBBQHC010000109.1:0-10427 GCA_038323615.1 Rhodobacterales bacterium
ATCGATTATGACAAACAGGATGCCATTTCACCGCTACTTGCCGCGATGGAGGTAAAAGGCAGCTTCAACCCTAAAGCCTATCGCAGAAATCGTGTGCCCCTCGTAGCAAAGTCAGGGTCTGCCACTCACACCATCGTTCGCACATTTCTTGGGACCGAACATCGTGGATTACTGCGTTTCTGGCGCGATCTTCGCGAACGTTTGACGCGCTAAGCCGCCCCCCTGATATGCCCCCGCCACCCGGCGTCGTGCCGCAAAATCGCCGCCTCGCCGTCTGAAAGCACACGGCGGGCATAGCTGCCGTAGGTCTGGGCGTCGCCGCGCAGGTCGGGCAGGCGTTCGAACAGGCGGGCCTGTTCGGCGGGGTCCATCGTTGCCATCGCGGCACTGGCGGGGTGGAAGCTTTCGGTTTCGACGGCGTTGGCAAAGACAACTTGATGGCAAGGCAGCAGCAGGTGAATATAGGTCACCTCGCGCACGGCCCGGTCGATGATCACGGTCCGGTCGTTAACCAGATCGCGGGCCGTTACCAGCACTTCGTCGCAATTGAACAGAGCCTTTGCGCGCGCACCACGCAACACCATCCGATGATCCGGCGATACCAGCAGGCCGGAATCGGGCACGCCCTTGTCCAGCGCTCCTTCGCGCAGGCGGATCGGGGTCAGATGCGGCATCGCATAAAGCCGCGCACCCGAAATCCGACGTGACCCGATCCACAAGACCTCCTGCGGGCCGTTGTCCTTGGTCTGGATCTGGTCGCCTTCGCGCAGATCCGCCACGTCGCGCGATCCGTCGGCCGTCAAAATCATCGTGCCGGGCGTAAAACAAATAACCCCGCCGGGGCTGTCGGCGGTCTGGTCGCGGGCGGCAAGGTCGATGTTATGGCTGACGACCCACAGGTCGGTCTGGCGCGGCGGGATCGCCCCGACAAACATCAGCAGGGGCGTGCGCCCTTTACCAGTGTCGATCAGCGTCACTGTCCAGGTGTCGCGGCCGTCGGTGACGTTGAAAGAGGTGTCAAACTGCGTCACTTCGTCATCGCCGACCACAGGACGTGGTACTGCGTCAACCGCGCGTAGCAACCGGCGCACCGACATCGCGGCGCGTTTGCGCAAATCTACCTCGCCCGTCGCGTCGCCAAGGGGCAAGACCCCGGAAGGTCCATCCACCCGCACGGCCTCGCCGGTCCATGTCCAGGCGGTGCCGACACGCAGGGTGTCAAGCGGCGCCGACCACAGGCCGTCCAATTCCGTTTGCGACCAGGAGATGACGAACGTGCCACGAAAGCCCGTTTTCATGCCTGTCCTCTGCCTCACTTTGCCCCGCGTCTTGTGCGCGGGTTTCTGCCGACGACTTTAAGGGGGTGATTCGCACCGATCAACCCACTTCAGCTTCGGTCGTTAACTATTTCTTCATAAGTTGAAATTTAGCTTCAGTGGGCCGACGACCTGACCGTCGGGTTGGCCGACGAATTGGGGTGAAAGACAGATCGCGCCGTAAAGGAACGACGTGTTCTCGGCGAATCGCCGATGCTCGCCTCCACGCGAGCGCATCCAGATGTTTTTGGCGAAAAATCTTCTGGATTCAAACATTTAGATACTACTGGCAACATCGGCGATTTCGGCACCCAGAACATAGCCTGACCCGGTCGCCGCACCTTCAAGTCCCCCAATACAACCGCCCCGTCAGCCCGTCGCGTGACCACAGATCGGTCCGC
This sequence comes from Rhodobacterales bacterium, assembly GCA_038323615.1. Classification (GTDB taxonomy): domain Bacteria; phylum Pseudomonadota; class Alphaproteobacteria; order Rhodobacterales; family Rhodobacteraceae; genus JBBKXP01. Next base: position 1,718 of record JBBQHC010000109.1, read on the forward strand.
CCGGCCCGGCCAGCCGCCGTTCCGCGTCGCACCCGGTTGTGGAAACTGCGTCACAGATCGGGGGTTGAGGCTCGCGAGGGTTAATGATCGGATGCGGCGGTTGTCACCCGGTTAGGCCTGCCCAATGTCCCGCACCCTGCCCCTGTTCGCGGCCTTCGGTACCGGCGGTCTGCTGACCCTGATGGTTCTTTTCAACGGGACGCTTGCGGCGCATGGCACGCCGATGTTCGCGTCGTGGTCGGCACATGGGACGGGCACGGTGGCGGCTGTGGGTTTGTTTTTGGCGTTTCGGCATCGGCGCATCGCCGCGCCAGGGCCCGGCCTGCGCGCCCCCCTTTGGGCCTATCTTGGCGGTGTATCGGGGGCGTTCACTGTGATGTTGACCTCGGTCACGGTCAACACGGCATTGGCGCTGTCGGGCACCTTGGCCGTAGGATTGGCCGGGCAAATGGCATTCGGGCTGCTGGCAGATCGATTCGGCCTGCTGGGCCTGCCCAAACGCCGGCCTTCGTCGCGCCAACTGGCTGCCTTGGTCCTGATCTGCGCCGGTAGCCTGCTCATCATATTCTACGGGCGCGGCTGATGGGTCTGTTCGTCACCCTTGCCTTTCTTGCGGGCATTCTTGTCAGCCTCAGCCGTCAGATCAACGGGCGGCTATCGTTGTTCACCTCGCCACTGCAATCGTCGTTCTGGAACCACTTTGTCGGGTTCATCTTTCTGACGCTGATTGCGCTGACTTTCGGCGGGTTGTGGCCAACCGACCGCCCGATTGACCCGCCCCTGATTGCCTTTTTGGGTGGGCCACTGGGCGTCGTCTTTGTGGCGGCAAGCTCGTGGCTGATCACCCGGATCGGCGCGGTGCAGACGGCGCTGCTGATCATCGCGGGGCAGATGGTGTCGGGCGTCATCCTCGACGTGGCGATGCGTGCACCCGGCAGTCCGTTGGCGCGGGCGGGCGGGGTCGCGTTGATCCTTGGCGGAATGTGGCTGACTCAGACTTCCTCGAAAGGGAAGGTATCCAGCCGTTCATAGCCGGTTTCGGTCACCAGCACCTGCGTTTCCAGTTTGACCGATTCCGACCCGGCTTCGGCAATCAGGGATTCGATGCAGACCACCATTCCCGGCGCAAGGCTGCCCGACATCGCCCGGTCGGTGAAATCGACGTGCAGCGGGATCACCGGCCATTCATCGGCCATGCCGACCCCGTGCAACGCCAACGAATAGCGGTAAGGTTGATAGGCGTCGGGGATGCGCCAACTGCGGGCATTGAATTCGGCGAAACTGATCCCCGGCTGCACCAGCGCCAGATTGTGGTCGATCTGATCCCGCGCCGCCGCGTAAATCAGCCGCTGCCGGTCCGTCATCGGGGCATAACCGCAGGTCCACGACCGCGACAGGTCGGCACAATAGCCGTAGGGGCCGATCATGTCGGTATCAAAGGCGATCATTTCGCCGCGCTGCACTGCGCGGTCGCCACATTCACGATACCAGGGGTTCGTGTTCGGCCCCGCCGTCAGCAGCTTGGTTTCCAGCCAATCGCCGCCGGACCGGGCGTTCTCGAAATGCAGATGCGCCCAAAGTTCGCGCTCGGTCGCGCCGGGAATCGAATGGTCGTAAATCCGCGCCATCCCGGCCTCGCAAACCCGGATGGTCCAGCGCATCAGGGCGATCTCGTCGGGCGATTTGATCGACCGTGCGGTTTCGGTCAACATTCCGGCGTCCAGCACCGTCAGGCCCCTGTCGGTCAGGGCCTGTGCCGCATGGGGTTCCAGCCCGTCGGCGGCGATACGGGCATTGCCGCCACCATATTCACGCACAAGGGCGGCAATTTCATCGGCCCAAAGGGTTAGAAAATGCGCCGCCTGATCGCCCTTTGACATATAGATCCAGGGGATCGAATTGCGCACCTGATCAATCCCCGGCAGGTTATCGTCCAGATGCTCACACCCTTTGAATTCAAACATGATTCCAGGGCCTTGGGCGAGGATCAGGGCATAGCGCATGGCATTGTGCGCGGTCCAGACCTGCATGTTCGAGCAGTCAAAGGCATAGCGGATGTTGATCGGGTCATAGAGCAGCAAGGCGGCGACATCGGCGCGTGCCATCTGTGCGCGAAACCGACCCAGCCGATAGGCCCGGGCCCGGTGCAGAACGTCATCCGGCACTGGCGATTTCAGCGGCTTGTCAGACCCGTCAGCATTCAGATAGGCCGCTTTGCGCTGGTCCTTGAACGGGGTCTGATCGTTCACGCGGCCCGCCCGTAAAACCCGCGCCGTTCATCAGCTGAAAACATTACGCCGGGGCGCTCGTAATAGGAAAAGACGGCGATCATCCGATGCGTCTTGCCCATAACAGGGGTCACCCGATGCGCCGTATTCTTGCCCCGGAACACGTTCAATGTGCCGGGTTTCAGGACCAGTTCGTGTTTGTCCGGATCCTGACCGCGCAACAACCGCGCCACCCCGCCGTAATTCGGATCGTCAGCGGTGCGCAGATCGCTGCGGTATTCGAACGTGCCGCCTGCTTCGGGGGCCTGCAGCAGCAGGGTTGTGGTGAATTCAGAGCGGTCGAAATGCCAGTTCAATCCCTGCCCCGTCGCGTAGTCCATCACATTCGTCCGCGCCAACGGATCGGCCATGACGTGCAGCTCGGCTTTGTCCATCGTTTCGGCCAGAAACGCGATGAAGGGCGGCCAGTTGTAGATTTGGTTGACCGCGTCGGCCACGTCGATCTGGTCGGCGCAGAGAGTGCGATTGATCGTTTCGACCTCTGTCAATGCCGGATGGTCGGCAGGCAACGGCAGGTCTTTGCGAAAGTAGATGTTGTGCTTGCGGGCGTGGGTAAAGGCCTCGGTATCGAACTTGGGGGTCAGGGCCTTGACCGTTTTAGCCGCCGCATCGGGACGCAGGAATCCTTCAAGGTTGAACATGCCGTGCGCCGCAAGGTCCGTTTTGGCGCGGGCGACCAGCGAGGTATGTTCAGGCGTTCCGGGGCGGTCGATGGGAAAGCGGTCAAGGTCGATGAGGTTGTGCATTGGTGGCCCTTTCGTTTGATGTAAACTGCGCTCCGTTGGCCGCGCTTGCAACAGGATCAATCCTAGGGCAGCATAAGTTATTCTTTCGGAGATCGCGGTGCCCCCCCTGCCCCCACTCAATGCCCTGCGTGCCTTCGAGGTCGCCGCCCGGACCGGCAGTTTCGTGCAGGCGGGGGCCGAACTCGGGGTCACCTCGGCCGCGATCAGTCAACAGGTGCGGCTGCTGGAAGACCACCTTGGCAAGCGTCTGTTCGCGCGACAGGGCAACCGGATCAGCCTGACCGACGCGGGCCGAGCTGCCTATCCCCGGCTGGAACAGGCGTTGGGCGACATCGCCGCGCTGACCGCCCAGATGCGCGAACAGTCCCCGAAAGCCCGGCTGGTGGTGTCGTGTTTGCCCTCAATCGCCGAGCTTTGGCTGCTGCCGCGTCTGCGCGGGTTCGATCATGCGGTGTCAATCGTGGTCGCCGACGACCTGGTCAATTTTGCCCGCGACGGCGTCGATCTGCGGCTGACCTACGGCGCCGACCTTTACCCGGACCACCGGGTCGAGGTGCTGTTTTCCGACCGCGTGGTGGCCTTGGCCGCGCCGGGGTTCATGCCGGACGGCGGGCTGGCGACCCTGCCCGACGCGGCGTTCATCCACACCGACTGGGGGCCGACCTATGCGACTGGGCCGACATGGGCGGCCTACATGGCGCGGGCGCGGCTGGACCGATTGCCGGATGCGGGGGCGGGTCTGCGGGTCGGGCGGACCAGCCTCGCGGTGGCGGCGGCGCGGGCCGGGTTGGGCGTGGCCTTGGGGCCGGCGCGGCTGGCGGCGGCGGAGGTTCTGGCAGGACGGCTCGAAGTCGTCGGTGACGTCGCCCTGCCGATGGCGTCGGATTACGTCGCGGTGTCGCCGCATGCGTTGGGGCGCAAAAGGGCGCTGCGAGATTTGGTGGGGTTCCTGCTGCGGTGATTTGCGAACAAATCAGCCGGAGTCCGCGCGAATTTCTGCTGGCACACAGGGCGCTTTTGAATTTAGCGCAGGCGGCTGCCGTCGGCGGCAAAGACAAAGCTTTTGGCGGGATCGTAGCCGAGGTGGACCGTTTCGCCAACTTTCGCCGGATGCTGGCCGAACATGCGGATCGTGGCCAACTTGTCTGGTCCGGTCTGCACCACGATATTGGTGTCGCCGCCCAGCCGTTCGACATGGGTGATTGTCCCGCTCAGCGGGCTATCGTCGGTCAGGCGCAAGTCCTCGGGTCTGATCCCCAGTTCGGCACCCGCCGGGGCATCGCCGGGGGGCGTGAGAAAGTTCATCGCCGGGGCGCCAAGAAACCCGGCGACGAAACGGTTGGCCGGGTTATTATACAGCTCCATCGGGGTGCCGATCTGTTCGACACGCCCGTCGCGCAGCACCACGATGCGGTCGGCCAGCGTCATCGCCTCGGTCTGGTCGTGGGTGACGTAGATCATCGTGGCGCCCAGCGTGCGGTGCAGTTGCGCGATTTCAATCCGGGTATTCATCCGCAGGGCGGCGTCAAGGTTCGACAGCGGTTCGTCAAACAGGAAAAGCTGCGGTTCGCGCACGATGGCACGCCCGATGGCAACGCGCTGGCGCTGCCCACCGGACAGTTCGGCGGGACGGCGTTTGAGGTAGGGTTCAAGGTTCAGGATGCGCACCGCTTCGGCCAGACGGGCCGCAATGACCTCCTTGGCGGCGCCCTCTTGTTTCAGCCCAAGTGTCATGTTGTCGGCGACGTTGAGGTGCGGATAGAGCGCGTAGGACTGGAACACCATCGCAATGCCACGTTTGGCGGGAGGCGTCGTGTTGACCCGCCGCCCGGCGATTTCGACGGTCCCGGAAGTGGCATCTTCAAGCCCGGCAATCACCCGCAACAACGTCGATTTTCCGCAGCCCGAGGGGCCGACAAAGACAACGAATTCGCCTTTCTCTACGGTCAGGTCGATGTCGTGCAGCACCTTGGTCGCGCCAAAGGATTTACTGACCTTGTCAAGTTTCAGGCTGATTTCGGTCACGGCGTTCCCTTTAGCGCGACGGGGTATCCCGTCTTGATGGAATGGTCGGCAGCCAGACAGATCGCCAGCGACTGCACCGCGTCCGACATATGCCGGGTCAGGTCGGTGTCTTGTGTGATGGCATTCAGAAGATAGGCCTGTTCGGCGTCGCACAGCGCCTGATGGCCGGGTTCGTCGGGCAGGTCGATCATCGTGTCGCCATCCAGCCGATGCACACGGATCGCGCCGACCTTGGTATGGCCATCGACATCGTCGGATCTGCCAAGGTTGCCGTCGGTGATCGACACCGCGCCGTTGGGCGATACGATGTCTTTGACGAAACTCGCGGTTTCCGACATCATCGGCCCCCACCCGGCCTCGTACCAGCCGATGGTTCCGTCATCGAAGACGACCTGAAACTGGCCGTAGTTATACATGCCTGCGGGCAGTTCGTCGGACAGCCGCAGGCCCATGCCGTTGACTCGCAGCGGTTGCGCATCGGTAATCTGGCACATCACGTCGACATAATGCACCCCGCAATCGACGATCGGCGACGTGGTTTGCATCAGTGCCTTGTGGGTGTCCCAGGTCGCGCCGCTGGATTGTTGGTTAAGGTTCAGGCGGAACACATAAGGCCCGCCCAAAGCGCGCGCTTCGGCGATCAGCCGCTGCCAACTGGGGTGATGCCGCAGGATATAACCGACGACAAGTTTGCGGTTCAGCCGCGTCGCGGTGTCCACCACCCGGCGGGCATCGGCGACGTTCGTGGACAGGGGCTTTTCGACGAACACATGGCACCCCGCCTCCATCGCCTGCACCGCATAGTCGGCGTGGCTGTCGGAATAGGTGGCGACCACGACGACATCCGGCCGGGTTTCGGCGAGTGCGGTCGCGTAGTCGGTGAACAGCGGGTAGCCGCGCAATTCCGGCGGCAGATCGACCGGGCTGCGATTGACCAGCCCGACGATCTGCGCGTCCGGGTGATGATGATGCGCCAGCGCATGACTGCGCCCCATATTGCCGAGACCGGCGATCAGAAGCTTCATTTCACCGCCCCCGAGGTGATGCCGCGGATCAGTTGGCGCGAAAACAGGACGTACAGCACCATCACCGGCAGGATCGCCAGGGACAGCGCCGACAGGACCGCGTTCCAGTCGGTGACGAACTGGCCGATAAAGACTTGTGACCCAAGTGTCAGCGTCTTGACCTCCTCCGCCGGGGCGAGGATCAGCGGGAACCACAGGTCGTTCCAGATCGGGATCATGTTGAACACTGCGACCGTCGCCATCGCGGGCCGCACCAGTGGCAGCACCAGCCGGAAAAAGATCGCGTACTCACTTAACCCGTCGATGCGCCCCGCGTTTTTCAGATCATCCGACACCTGCCGCATGAATTCGGACAGGATGAAGACTGCCAGCGGCAACCCTTGGGCGGTATAGACAAGGATCAGCGCCCAGAGCGTATTCACAAGGCCGGAGGCCACCATCATTTGCAGGATTGCGACCGTGCCGATCCGGATCGGGATCATGATGCCAAGGGCCAGATACAACCCCATCAGCGTGTTCCCCTTGAACCGGTATTCGGCCAGCGCAAAGGCCGCCATCGCCCCGAACAGCAGGATCAGGGTCAGCGACACGACAGTGACGATCATCGAATTCTGGAAATAGCCGAAAAAGTCGCCCTGTTTCAGCACCGTCTGATAGCCGATCAGCGAAAAGCTGTCGGCGTTGGGCAGCGCAAGGGGTTCGCTAAAGATCGACCGGCGCGATTTGAAGCTGTTGGCGATGATGACAAAGACCGGGAACAGGGCGATCAGCGTATAGGTGATCAGCGCGGCGTGGGCTGCGAAGGTGTTCAGCGGATTGCGGCGGGCGGTGGCCATCAGAACTGATACCTGCGGATCCGCGTCTGGATCCCGAACAGATACAGGCAGACGCCGATCAGGATCACCCCGAACATGGCCGAGGCGATGGCGGACCCCATGTAGGGGTCGCCCAATTGCAACTGGAACCCGAAGAACGTGCGATAGAGGAACGTGCCCAGGATGTCGGACGAGAAATCGGGCCCCGCCAGTGCCCCTTGGGCGGCATAGATCAGGTCGAAGGCGTTGAAATTCGCAACGAACGTCAGGATCGAGATAATCCCGATACTGGGCAGGATCAGCGGCAGTTTGATCTTCCAAAAGGCGCCCCAGCCGGTGATCCCGTCGCATTCGGCAGCCTCCAGCACCTCGTCGGGGATCGACAGCAGGGCGGCGTAGATCAGCATCATCGGGATCCCGACGAACTGCCAGACCGAGATCAGCGCGAGGGTGGTCAGCGCGGTTTCCTCGCGCCCGAGCCACGGCGCGAACAGCGATTTCAGGCCGATGGCGTCAAGCATCCCCGGCGCGATGCCCCAGATCGGCGACAGGATCAGTTTCCACGCGAAACCGACGATGACGAAGGACAGGATCGTCGGGACGAATATCGCGGTCCGATAGACGCTGGCAAACCGCAGACGCGGGTTCGACAGGATCGCGGCCAGCGCGATGCCGATCGGGTTTTGAACCGCCATATGGATGATGAAAAACCAAAAGTTGTTGCCCAGCGCGTTCCAGAATTGCCGCGACCAGTTGGGGTCGCCGAACAGGGTCGTAAAGTTGTCCAGACCGACAAAGACCGCGCCGCCGTCGCCCTTGTTGAACAGCGCCAACCGCAGGGTGTCAAACAGCGGGATGATCATGATCGCCGTATAAACCAGCACCGCAGGGGCCAGAAAAACGGCGATGTGCCAGCGGCGGCGGGGTTTGTCGGACATGGGTGCTTTCGGTGTTGGGGCGGCCCCGGTGGTGTGCCGGGGCCGCGACCTGTCTATTGCTGCGGCGCGTACCAGGTGGCCAGACCCGCTTGCAGACGCGCGGCGGCGTCGGCTGGCGTCTCGGCGCCTTTGATCACCTGCGCCGAGGCGTTCCAGGTTTCGTTTTCAAGGTTCGGGGTGCCGCGCGACAGGATCTGGTAGGTCGACCGGATCGTCGATTTGCAGGTCTCGCGCCACCCAACCATCTCTTGCGCCAGCGGGTCTTCCAGCGTCACGGGTTCGCTGGACAGCGGAAAGAACCCCGGCAAAGCGTTGGCATAAAGCGAGGCAAATTCCGGCGAGGCCACCCAGTCGAGGAACACGCGGGCCTGCTCTGCGTTCGGGGTCGCGGCATTCATCCCGATCGCGATATCCACATGGTCCGAGATATAGCAGTCGTCACCGGCCACCGGGACCGGCGGCGGAAACGCACCCATTTCGAAATCCACAAGGCTGTTGAACCCCGAGATTTCCCATGATCCGGCGGGATAGATCGCCGCGCGGCCCAGCGTGAACAGGTTCTGGCTGTCGGGGTAGGTCTGCGCCTCGAACCCGTCGCCAAGGTAGTCTTTCCAGCGGGCCAGTTGTTCAAACGGCGCGACCCAGTCGGCGTCGGTCAGTTTTTGGTCGCCGGCGATCAGCCCCAGCCGGCCTTCTTCGCCCTTCCAGTAGTTCGGGCCGATGTTCTGATAACCCATCGTCGCCGCTTCCCACTGGTCGTTGGTGCCCATTGCCATCGGGATATAGGTGCCGTCGGCCTTGATCGCGTCGAGGACCGCAAAGAACTCATCGACGGTCTTGGGAACTTCGAGGCCGAGTTCGACAAAGGCGTCC
>JBBQHC010000110.1:0-10252 GCA_038323615.1 Rhodobacterales bacterium
GGGGCCAAGGGCGCGACCGAGATCATCTATCGCGGCCGTACCGAAGACGAGATGGCGGCGCGCACCAAGGAATACGAGGATCGGTTCGCCAACCCGTTCGTCGCCGCCGAAAAGGGCTTTATCGACGAAGTCATCATGCCCCATTCGACGCGTCGCCGGATTTGCCGCGCCTTTGCGTCGTTACGCGGCAAGTCGTTGCAGAACCCATGGAAAAAGCACGATAACATTCCGCTTTAGGGCGAGGCTGAGGGGCTGGCTGCCCCCCGGACCCCCCGGCGGATATTATCGGCTAAAAGAAGGAACAAGATGAAGGCACTGGTGATCATCGGCATGGTCTGGGCAGGGGCGGCGGGCGCGCAGGATATCGTGCTGCCCTCGGGTCTGAACGTGACCCTGCAGGACGTCATCATGGACGCCGCCCCGGATGTGGCGCGGTTCCGTTTTCTTGCACCGGCCATCGATCCGGCGGGCGCGGCACTGTCCTATCAGGCGGTGGCCGCAGATTTTCAGGTGCTGTGTGACACCTATGCCTTGCCCGCACTCGCGCAGGCGGGGCAAACAGTCGCCGAAATTGTCATCACGCTGATGGACCGCCCGGTGGTCTTCGGCGACATCACGCCCGAGGCGACGCAATATTTCGAACCCTACGACGTGACTACCGGGGCCTGCATCTGGGAGCAATTCTGATGATACCACAATATCTTGCGGTTCGATATGAATGTGATGGGGCGATTGATGCGGGCCCGACACAATCCGGCGATCTCCCACTGCCAACCTATCCCCGTAGAACGGTTTCCTGTAACCTGGTTGCAGTTCAGCGGACCCAAAACCGGCAAACAGACCGGCGGGCCCTGACGGGCAGAAACAGGAGACTCCCATGCCGACCAGCCTCAAGGCGTTCGCCGCCGTTAGTTTGCTTGCCGTTGTTGCCGCATGTGGCAACAAAGGCCAAGTCGCTGACACCTATGTCGCCGCACCACAGAGCGTTACCGTCGAACCGGTCTATACCGGGAAATACAACTGATCTGGCGGGGCAGGGCCTGCGTCCTGCCCTTCCACTCCTGTCACAAGGGGGGTGCTGAATGGAAAAGCACCGTGGTTTTCCGGGTCGACTGCCCGGCACTGATTTCCAGTTCGTCATTCGCCGCGCCGCCAAAGAAGGCGCGACAACCCTGATCGCCCGCGAGCGGTTTCGCGACCGCCGCCCGGCGGACCGGCGCGCCGACGAGGCGTTTATTGCTGCCCTTTGGGCACAGTTCGGCGAAGACCCGTTTCCGCGTGGCAATCTGGATGCCGGACGCCTTGGCTGGCTGTTCGGTCGCGAAGTCATTCCCGCAGAGGACCCGTTCGATCCTGCCAGTTACGACGCGCTGTTGCGCATCGACATCGCCCGCGCCCGCGCCAGCTTTCCCGAGGTTGACCTGTGATCGGCGTCTTTCAGCCGTCTGAAGCACACTTTTGGCGAGAGTTTGCCGATATGCGCTCTCCCCGAAACTGGCCAGTTGCGCGGTTTGCCAGCCAATGCCAGATTAATGGTGTGGACGGGAAAACCAGCAAGCTTTCCTTCCCACATTGTCAAAACCGTTACCCTTCCCCTTGCCGGTCTGGTCCACGTTGGATCAGGCCGGTACCCTTTTGCGTTGCCGATCAGCGTCTTGCCGCCGTGGTTGCAGCCGGTGCGAAGATTTCGGTTGTCAATCCGGACGGTTCGGGCGAATCTGCGCCCAATAGAAAAATCAAAACGGGCGGTAAAATATGTTCAAACCACGTCTTCTCCTGGCTATCGTCGGGCTTTTCACGCTGTCGGCATGTCTTGAAAATGACCTTCAGCGCGGTCTTGTCGGCGCAGCCGGCGGTGCAATCGTTGCCGATGCTGTCGGTGTGGATCCGGTCACCGGGGCGCTTGTCGGGGGTGCGGCAGGCGCATTGTGCGACCAAGTCACCCGCGTCTGTCGCTAATCCTACCCCGGTTTCGACCCGACATATTGGCCGTCGCGGCGGGTTCCGACCTGCCGCGCGGTTTATATCTCTAAATGTCGGGGAACCACTTTGGGGAAACGGGGTTAATCTCTGGAGTCAACCAAAAGGAGACTACCCATGTCCACGATATTCAATATCTCCGCCGCAATTTTCACCGCTGCAACGCTTACGGCGTGCGGTGATACATTGGGCGAGCAGGCATTGTATGGTGCCGGGGCCGGTGCGGCCACCGCAGCCGTCCTTGGCGGCGACGTTGCGACAGGGGCAGTGGTCGGTGGGGCCGGCAACGCGCTTTACTGTCAGACCTACCCGTCGCGCTGCTGACGCCACTTACGTTTTAGCCGGACCAGTTCAGGCCGCCATGCATCCCGCGTGGCGGTCTTTTTCGTGCCTGACTCTTGGCCTGCCCCTTGGAAAGCCCCCGATATGTTCAAAAAGATCCTGATCGCCAACCGGGGCGAAATTGCCTGCCGCGTCATCAAAACCGCCCGCAAGATGGGAATCGCGACCGTGGCAGTCTATGCCGATGCCGATCGCAATGCGTTGCACGTCAAAATGGCGGACGAAGCGGTGCACATCGGCCCCAGCCCGGCTGCCCAATCCTATATTGTCATCGACAAGGTGATGGCGGCGGTCAAAGCGACCGGGGCCGAGGCGGTGCATCCCGGTTACGGGTTCCTGTCCGAGAATCCGAAATTTGCCCAAGCTCTGGACCAGGTCGGTGTGGCGTTCATCGGGCCGCCCGTCGGAGCCATCGAAAAGATGGGCGACAAGATCACCAGCAAGAAAATCGCCCAAGAGGCCGGGGTCAGCACAGTTCCTGGCTACATGGGCCTGATCGCCGACGCCGACGAGGCCGTGAAGATCAGCAATCAGGTCGGCTATCCGGTCATGATCAAGGCCAGCGCGGGCGGCGGTGGCAAGGGCATGCGCATCGCGTGGAATGACGATGAAGCCCGCGAAGGATTCCAAAGCTCGAAAAACGAGGCCGCCGCCAGTTTCGGCGACAACCGCATCTTTATCGAGAAATTCGTCACCCAGCCGCGTCACATCGAAATTCAGGTGTTGGCCGATGCCCACGGCAACGCGGTTTATTTGCACGAACGTGAATGCAGCATCCAGCGGCGCAACCAAAAGGTGATCGAAGAGGCCCCGTCGCCGTTTCTCGATGCCAAGACCCGCAAGGCGATGGGCGAACAGGCCGTCGCGCTGGCACAGGCTGTCGGCTACACCAGCGCCGGAACGGTCGAATTTATCGTCGATGCCGCGCGCAACTTTTATTTCCTTGAAATGAACACGCGATTGCAGGTCGAACACCCTGTCACCGAACTGATCACCGGCGTCGATCTGGTTGAACAGATGATCCGCGTGGCAGCGGGGGAAAAGCTGCCGTTCGGCCAAAAAGACCTTAAAATCAACGGCTGGGCGATGGAAAGCCGGCTTTATGCCGAAGACCCCTATCGCGGATTTCTGCCCTCGATCGGTCGCCTGTCCCGCTATCGCCCGCCGATCGAGGAGGCAACGCCGACCCGTGCGGTGCGCAACGATACCGGCGTGTTTGAGGGCGGCGAAATCAGCATGTTTTATGACCCAATGATCGCCAAGCTATGTACCTGGGCCCCCGACCGGGCCGGGGCAATCGCCGAAATGCGTCTGGCGCTGGATGCGTTCGAGCTTGAGGGGATCGGTCACAACCTGCCGTTCCTTGCCGCGGTCATGGATCACCCCAAATTCACCTCCGGCGATATCACCACCGCCTTTATCGCCGAAGAATATCCCGACGGCTTCACCGGCGTCGATCTTCCCGAACCTGCCCTGATCCGCATCGCCGCTGCCTGCGCGGCGATGAACCGGGTGGCTGAAATTCGCCGCGCCCGAGTCAGTGGCCGGATGGACAACCACGAGCGCCATGTCGGCGAGGATTGGGTCGTCAGCCTGCAAGATCAGGCGTTTCCGGTTGCGATTACCGCTGACAAGGGCGGCGCCGATGTTGCCATCGCCGGGCAGACCGTCAGAGTCGAAAGTGGTTGGACCCCGGGCCAGCCGCTTGCCCGCCTGAACGTCGATGGGGTGCCTTTGGTGCTGAAGGTCGGCAAAGTGTCGGGTGGGTTTCGGATCCGCTGGCGCGGCGCCGATATGGCAGTGCATGTGCGCACCCCGCGACAGGCCGAATTGGCCGCCCTGATGCCCGTGAAACAGGCCCCTGACACGTCGAAATACTTGCTGTGCCCAATGCCGGGACTGATCGTCAAGGTCAATGTGAACGTGGGCGACGAGGTACAGGATGGGCAGGCCTTATGCACCGTCGAGGCGATGAAGATGGAGAATATCTTGCGCGCCGAACGCAAGGGCGTGGTGAAAAAGGTCAACGCGACGGCGGGCAGCAGTTTGGCGGTCGACGATGTGATCATGGAGTTCGATTAGGTGGCGATGGACACGGAAACCGTGCTGGACATTGCCCTGTGGCGCGTCAGCCGTGCGGCGTGATCAGTTGCCCAACGTCCGCCGATCCTCGACCTCCTGGATGCGCAGCGGCATCTTGTCGATCGACCGCGTCAATTCACGCACGTCCTGCGGGCTGGGTTTGCGCAGCGCGACACGACCATCCTTGTCGACCAGCGCCAGCATGAACCCGCGCGGCCGCAGCGTGGTGCGCACGGAGGACGGATTGGCGCTGTCGGTGTCGGTAATCACAATAACGTCGCGCAGTGCGAGTTCACCGATCCGGGCGGTCAGCAACTGCAACTGGTGGCGAAAATTCGGATCTTCGGGGCTGTCTGCAAAGATGACGAGCGGTCTTGCCTGCCAAACGAAGTCTTTTAGATCCAATCCATCGGCAGGGAATATCAGAGTCGGATCGGCCTGCCACTGGGCCAGAACCGACAGGGCCGGTTCTGCCGCCGGAGCGCTTTCGACACCGTCGCTTGCTACTTGGGCGCTGACCGAAACCGGCAAGAACCCAATGAATACAATCGCCAGCACAGTCGTCAGTTTGTGTATCATGCCCTGCGATATAGGCCATTGGCGCCGGGAATCTAAGCCCGTGTTGCCGTGCAATCGAACAATTTTAAGTTTGGGCCTATAGTCGGGAAATGTTGACAATGATTTTCCCAGTCAATTTGTGCGCCGCGCCGTTGTGTGTGGTTGAAACAATGGTGGGCCGGATCACGGGTGTTATGCCGAATCCTGGGGCGCATCGGTGCACGACCACGACGCTCACCCGCCCGGCACCGACCGGCGCGGCCCCGAACCCAACAATTGACCCGACAGCGACGAACGTCATCACCGGGCCGGTGCCACCGCGCCGCCCACCAGCCAGAGGACTCCGCCATGCCAAATAAGGATACATGGGCTGACCTAGCCGCCCGCGATCTGAAAGGGAAAAACCCTGACAGCCTGATCTGGCAAACGCTCGAAGGGATCGCGGTCAAGCCGCTTTATACCGCTGCCGACACCGCTGATCTGCCGCATCTGGACAACATTCCCGGCGCCGCCCCCTATCTGCGCGGGGTCAAGGCGACGATGTATGCGGGCCGCCCGTGGACGATCCGGCAATATGCGGGGTTTTCGACGGCCGAGGAATCCAACGCGTTTTATCGCAAGAATTTGGCGGGAGGGCAGCAGGGCGTCAGCGTCGCCTTCGATCTGGCAACGCATCGCGGCTATGACAGCGATCATGAACGTGTCGAGGGCGATGTCGGCATGGCCGGCGTCGCCATCGACTCGGTCGAGGACATGAAGATTTTGTTTGACGGTATCCCGCTGGATAAAGTCAGCGTTTCCATGACGATGAACGGCGCAGTAATTCCGGTTCTGGCCAGTTTCATCGTCGCGGGCGAAGAACAGGGGCACGATCAGGCGCAACTGTCGGGCACCATCCAGAACGACATCCTCAAGGAATTCATGGTGCGCAACACCTACGTCTATCCGCCCGAACCCAGCATGCGGATCGTCGCCGACATCATCGAATATACCGCCGCGCGGATGCCGAAATTCAACTCCATCTCGATCAGTGGCTACCACATGCAGGAGGCCGGGGCGAATTTGGTGCAGGAATTGGCGTTTACCATCGCCGACGGGCGGGAATATGTGCGCACCGCCATCGCGCGCGGCATGAGCGTGGACGATTTCGCCCCCCGCCTGTCGTTCTTTTTCGCCATCGGGATGAACTTTTTCATGGAAGTCGCCAAACTGCGTGCCGCCCGTCTGTTGTGGTCGCGCGTGATGGAGGAATTCGCCCCGAAAGACCCCAAATCGTCAATGCTGCGCACCCATTGCCAGACCAGCGGCGTGTCGTTGCAGGAGCAAGACCCCTATAACAACGTCGTCCGCACGGCCTATGAGGCGATGAGCGCGGTGCTGGGCGGCACCCAATCGCTGCATACCAATGCGCTGGACGAAGCCATTGCGCTGCCGACCGAATTCGCGGCGAGGATCGCCCGCAACACCCAACTGATCCTGCAAGAAGAAACCGGGATCACCCATGTCGTCGACCCGTTGGCGGGCAGTTACTATGTCGAAAGTCTGACCGATCAGATGGTGACCGAGGCGTGGAAACTGGTCGAGGAAGTCGAAGGCTTGGGCGGCATGACCAAGGCCGTCGCGTCGGGGATGCCGAAGCTGCGGATCGAAGAATCCGCCGCCAGGCGGCAGGCGCTGATCGACCGGGGCGAGGATGTGATCGTTGGCGTCAACAAATATCGCGCCGATGGCCAGGATCCGATCGACATTCGCGCCATTGATAATGCCGGGGTCCGCGCCACCCAGATCGCCCGCCTGCAACACATCAAAGGCACCCGCGATCTGACCGCCTGCGAGGCCGCGCTAACCGAAATGACTCGCCGCGCCCGCGATGGCGGTAACCTGCTCGAGGCGGCGATCACCGCTGCCCGTGCGCGTGCGACGGTGGGCGAGATGAGCGCGGCGATGGAGGCGGTGTTCGGTCGCCACAGCGCCGAGGTCAAGACTCTGTCAGGCGTCTATGGTGCGGCCTACAAGGGCGACGCGGGGTTTGCGGCGATTCAGAAAGACGTCGCCGATTTTGCCAAGGAACAGGGCCGCCGCCCACATATGCTGGTCGTCAAGATGGGCCAGGACGGGCATGATCGCGGCGCCAAGGTCATCGCTTCGGCATTCGCCGATATCGGCTTTGACGTGGCGGTTGGCCCGCTGTTCCAGACTCCGGACGAGGCGGCGGCGGATGCCCTGGCCCGCGATGTTCATGTGGTTGGAATCAGCAGTCAGGCGGCGGGGCACCGGACCCTTGCGCCCAAACTTGTGGCCGCTTTGCGGGCGGTCGGGGCTGACGACATCATCGTGATCTGTGGCGGCGTGATCCCGCAGCAGGACTACGCCGCGCTGAAAAATGCCGGGGTCGCGGCAATTTTTGGCCCCGGCACGAATATTCCTGCAGCGGCGGCGGAAGTGTTGAAGATGATCCGCAAACGACGCGGCTAGGCGATAATGGGCGTCGCCTCTTTGGCCCGCCCGGCCCACATCAGTACGCTATAGCCCAGCACGGCTGACACCAGCGATCCCGACAGCACGCCCATGCGCACGGCGTTCATCAGCGCCGGGTCGTCGAAACTCAAGGAGCCGATGAACAGCGACATCGTGAACCCGATCCCGGCCAGACAGGCAACACCATAGACATGCGTCCAGCCGGTGTCATGCGGCAACCGGGCCAAACCCAGTTTGACCAACGCATAGGTGATGCCAAAGACCCCAACCTGCTTGCCCACGATCAGCCCCAACGCGATGCCCAGCGGCAACGGCTCCAGCAGATCGCCGAGCGACATGCCGGTCAAAACTACCCCGGCGTTGGCAAAGGCAAAGATCGGCAGGATGCCAAAGTTGACATAGGGCGTCAGGCCGTGTTCCAGCGAATGCAGCGGCGATTTGCCATATTTGTCGACCAGCGGGATGCAGAACGCGGTCACCACGCCCGCAAGGGTCGCATGGACCCCCGATTTCAGGACGAGGAACCACATCACCGTGCCCAGCAGCAGGGCCGGGGCAATCCGGTGCGCCCCCTTGAAATTCAGCCATAGCAGGCCCGCCAGCGGGATCAGCGCCAGCAACAGGTAATCCACCTTAAGCTCGGCGGTATAGAAAATCGCGATGATCAGGATTGCGCCCAGATCGTCCAGGATCGCCAGCGTCAGCAAGAATACCTTGAGCGCGACAGGGGCCCGCGACCCGACCAGCGCCAGTATGCCCAAGGCGAATGCGATATCGGTTGCGGCCGGAATCGCCCAGCCCTGCACGCTTGGCAGGTTCCAGTTGAACCAGACAAACACCACAGCGGGAAGCGCCATGCCGCCGACTGCGGCCATCCCCGGCAGCACCACGTCCGAGGGGTTCTTCAACTTGCCCTCAAGCATCTCGCGTTTCAGTTCCAGACCGATCAGGAAAAAGAAAACCGCCATCAGTCCGTCGTTGATCCACAGGATCAGCGGTTTTTGCAGGCCTTCGCCGTTTATCGTGATGGCGAGGTACGACCCCAGAAAACCATCATAGAGTGGAGCCAGCGCCGAATTTGCCACCAACAGGGCCGCCAAGGCCGAGGCCATTAACAGGATCCCGCCAAAGGCGTCGTGTTTGAAAAAGCGGTCGAGAGCTGCGCGTAGGGCCATATTCATTCCTGATGGTTTAAGTCGTATAAATCACGACATAGGCGTTATCGGGCTTGCATCAACTGCGTGTTGGCGGTTTTGCTGACCTAAGGCAACCGGGGGGCCAAAATGTGGGAATTGGATCACATCGCCGTGGCGTGCAGCGATCTGGACGCAGGCACCGAATGGGTTGAACGGGCCCTTGGCGTGCCACTGATTGCGGGCGGCACACATACGCGGTTCGGCACCTATAACCGCCTGCTGGGGCTGGCCGGGGGTATCTACCTCGAGGTCATCGCGCCAGATCCGGATGCGCAGGCCGTTGAAAGCTGGTTTGGGCTGGCCGATTTTAGTGGCACGCCGTGCATGGGCAACTGGATCGTCCGGGTGCCCGATCTAGATGCGGCTTTGGCCACCCATCCGGTCGCAGGCCGCGCCGTCGCGATGGAACGCGGCGCGTTAAAGTGGCAGATCGCGGTGCCGCAGGATGGCAGCCTGCCGGCCGACGGCGGGTTTCCAACTCTGATCACGTGGGGAGCGGGGATGACCCCGCCGGGCGCGACCTTGCCTGCCAGCGGGTGTGTCCTGACCGGGCTGACAATTCTGCATCCCGATGCTGTGCGGCTGGCGGCGATCCCCCTGAACGATCCGCGCATTCGGTTTGAAACTGCCGCCACGCCGGGGTTGCGAGCAATCTTTGATACCCCTTCAGGCCCCGCGACGCTGGCATGATCCGCGCCGCGACGCCCGCAGATGCCCTGGCGATCATGGCAATCTGGAACGCCGCGATCCGCGACACAACCGTCACCTTTAGCCCGGTGGAAAAGTCGGTGGAGGAGGTCATCGCGCTGACCGCGACGGCCTGTTCGGTGGTGGAGGAGGACGGGCAGGTCATTGCCTTTGCACGCTATTTTCAGTTTCGCAGCGGTCCGGGGTATGCCCATACGGCAGAACATACGATACTGCTGCACCCCTCTGCGACGGGACGCGGGATTGGTCGGACCTTGTTGGATGCCCTGTGTGATCATGCCCGCAAAGTCGGGTTTCACAGCACGGTTGCCGCTGTCAGCGCCGAAAACACCGCCGGGGTCGCGTTCCACGCCGCCTGCGGTTTCAGCGAAGTCGCCCGTCTGCCCGAGGTCGGGTTCAAGTTCGGGCGCTGGCTCGATCTGGTCCTGATGCAAAAACGCCTCTGACATCCGCGTTCGGCCCGGTTAAAGTCCCGTCATGTCACTCTGGACCCGCATCGCCGACGCCTTATCCGCCTTGTCGGCTGGCGAAGGTTTGTCAGCTATCTTTGATCGCCTGCGCGCGCCGCCCGAACGCTCGGTCGCATTCGCCATCGCGGTGATCGGTCTGGGGGCCAAGATGGCCAAGGCTGACGGACAGGTGACGCGCGACGAAGTCACGGCGTTCCGCGAGGTGTTCACGATCCAAAAGGCGGACGAGGCGAACGCCGCCCGTGTGTTCAACCTTGCCCGCCAGGACATCGCCGGGTTCGAGGAATATGCCGCCCGGATCGCCGCGATGTTCGCCGACGATACCGCCCCACTGTGCGATGTGATGGAGGGGCTGTTTCATATTGCGATTGCCGATGGCACCTATCACCCTGCCGAAAACGAATTTCTTGAACGGGTGGCGGCGATCTTTGGCTTTGA
>JBBQHC010000111.1:0-10135 GCA_038323615.1 Rhodobacterales bacterium
CTATGTTTGGCTCTACAACCAGCAACTTCCGCAATCAGCCTTAGGCAGTAAGACGCCCTTGCAGGCGGTGAAGGAGTGGCACAAACTCAAGCCACACCTGTTCAACAAACAGCCATATTACCTTCCGGGATGTGACAAGTAACTGCATTTAAACTGCAATCAAATGGCAACTTTGTCCGCATTGCTGCCGGACAACCAAAAGCAAAACGCCCGCGCGGGGCAGGCGTTTTGGGTGATGAACTTCAACCGGGTCGGACTCCGCGAGTTTGCTGCGCAAATTCGCTCTGTCCTCCGCGTCGTTAAACCGAAGGTTTAACGACGGAGACCCAGTTTTTCGATCAGCGACTGATACCGCGCTTCGTCCTTGGACTTGGTGTAGTCCAGCAGCTTGCGGCGCAGGGCGACCATTTTCAGCAGGCCGCGGCGGCCGTGGTTGTCTTTCTTGTGGATCTTGAAATGCTCGGTCAGCGTGGCGATCCGCGACGACAGGATCGCGACCTGCACTTCCGGCGAACCGGTGTCGTTTTCCTTGGTCGCAAAGTCCTTCATCACGCGGGCTTTGTCTTCGGCAGTGATCGACATCGGGATCTCCTTTTTCATCAAAGGGTTATGGCGCAGGCCGGGATGTCGTCCAGCTAGGCCCGTGGAGGGGTCGCACAGTGAATAGCGCCAAGGGATTCCCCGGCGATGGGTGCCAATAGGCGAAAACGGTTTGGTTGAAAAGGCTTATCTGATTGGCCCGGTCAGGCCGCGACCAGTTGCACCGTGCTCAGATCAAACTCGGTGATATTGGCCAATGTTGCCAAAGGTTCGCCGTTCGCCAGCAACGTTACACCCGTCTCGCCCGCTTCAACACTCAGCGTCGGCAGACCGGCAGACACATCGTAAAGCACGACCATCGTATCCTCGGCCGCATTGAAATCGTCGATATGAACCGCGCCGATCCGGGCCTGCCCGGCGGTCGTAACGAAATGGTCGGCGCCGAACCCGCCGTTCAGATTGTCGAAAGCACCGCCATGCAGCCAATCGTCGCCGTTGCCGCCGTTGAGGTAGTCGACCACGGCGTCGTCACCGCCATACAGCACATCGTTGCCATCGCCGCCCATCAGCACATCGGACCCGGTGCCACCGTCAAGAGTGTCGTCGCCCAGGCCCCCCATCAGGGTATCGTCACCTTCGCCGGCGGTCAGCACATCATTACCCGCGCCGCCGACAAGGGTGTCGTTGCCTGCACCGCCGTCGATCACATCATCGCCGTTTTGCCCACAAAGGCTGTCGTCGCCGTCGCCGCCAAACAGGCTATCCTGCCCATCGCCACCGTTCAGCGTGTCGTTTCCAAGCCCGCCGATCAACGCATCGTCGCCGCCTTCGCCGGCGATGTAGTCGTCACCACCCTGCCCGTCCGCCACATCGTCGGCGTCACCGGTAAACATCACATCGCGGTCGGGCGTGCCGAGCAGAACGGCATCGCCATCCTCGCCGTCGAGATCATCTTCGGCGAAACTATCGTCCAATGCCGTAGCATCATCAGCAACGGCGGCATTGGAAATTGACGCGACCAGACTGACGTCGACAATGTCGTTTTCGTCGTCGGATGAGGGCGCGGAGTCGTCTGACGCATCGGCGCTGTACCCCGGCATCATGGCAAAGCCAAACAGGGCGGCACCCAACAGACCAAGCAGTGAAAGCATCGTCGCCTCTTCAAAAAACAGGGGGCTGCCGGTCAGGGCACGCGGGTATTCACCGTCTGTTCTATCACGTCATTCACTGTTACGGTGCAAAACTGGAAGAAATGGTTAATGCTGCTGGCCGCCAACATTCCGGCGTGATCGCGTAGCCGACGTAAAGCGGGTGGCGCGGTTGCCCGGCTTTGGTCAGGCCAAAACTGAAAAGCCGGCGTTGCGACAGCGCCAGAACCCCGGCAACGGCGCGACCCCGGTCCAGGTGCGCACCGTGATTGCCCCAGGCCGCGACGATCATATCGTCCGCCCCAATCCAATCGGTCACGCTGTCATGGATCGTCGTATCATTGCGCGGCCCAACCGGATCGGCCACCTGCCGCAATGCGCCCGGATCGGTGGCCCGCCATGCAAAAATGTTCACCACCCGAAACGCCCCGCAGCCCAGCGCTCGCGCCCGGCGTTCGCAGCGTTCAACCGTGGGGTCGTTGCGCAGCTCTGTCGCGGTGGAGGGGTTGAGCATGACGAACAGCACGCGCGGCGCGGCTGCATCCCATGCCCGCGTCAGGCTGTAGCGGTAGTTATCGCAAGGCGAATAGACAGCTTGCGAGGTGGAAGCGGCGGTTCGGTGGTGGCGCGTGATCATGCCCTGCTGTGCCACGAAACCCGCATGCGTTGAAACCCATGTGACGCGTCTGAAGTCGCGACCGTGGCGGTATTTGCGCGCGGCTCAGTCGTCGGATGGAGGGGCAAAGACCCGAGAGGGGTGCAGATCACCGCTCCGGTATTGGCCGACCGCGATGGCGCGCCCGCCGTGGCTGACCCAGACCTCGTCGCCATATTCGGCAGCGCCCGGAAACACCATCGCCGGATTGCCGTTGCGCAGTTTCGTCACGCTGTCCGCCGGACAGGTCAGTTCGGTCAGATCGGCAAGCCCGGTTTCCAGCGGCAGTAATAAAGCATCAAGATCAGGCGTGCGGGCCAACTTTTCGATCATCTCGAGGCTGACCCCTTCGCTGGCCTGAAACGGCCCCGACCAGACCCGGCGTAGGTCGCGCACGTGGCCGTAACAGCCCAGTGCCGCGCCCAGATCGCGGGCGATGCTGCGCACGTATCCGCCCTTGCCGCAGGTCATTTCCAGCGTCACGTGGTCGGCGTCGGGCCGGTCGGTCAGCAGCAGTTCCTCGACCCAGAGAGGGCGCGCCGCAAGGTCCATTTCCTCGCCCTTGCGGGCAATCGCATAGGCCCGTTCGCCATCCACCTTGACGGCGGAAAACTGCGGCGGCACCTGACGGATGTCACCGACGAATGCGCCCAGCGCCGCCTTGATCGCATCGTCAGACGGGCGCACGTCACTGGACGCGATGACCGCACCCGAGGCATCGTCGGTTGTCGTTGCCTGCCCCAACCGGACGGTAAAGGCGTAGCATTTCAACGCGTCGGTGACGTATGGAACGGTCTTGGTCGCCTCGCCCAGCGCGACGGCCAGCACACCCGTTGCATCGGGGTCGAGGGTGCCGGCGTGCCCGGCCTTTTTGGCATCGAACGCCCAGCGCACCTTGTTGACCACATCGGTCGATCCGATCCCGGCAGGTTTATCGACCACCAGCCAGCCCGACACATCGCGCCCCTTGCGCCGCCGCCCCATCTATTCGACCACGCCGACGATCGGCCCCAACAGGAAACCGCGATCGTTGCGCCCGATCCCCGGCGCATAAAGCCGTGACACCTTGCCGTCGAGATACAGCGCGTTGTTCAGCCCCAGACCATCGCGCATGAACACCGCGAAATCATAGAAATTCACCGGATTGTTCGAAATCACAAACACCGCCTGATCCCCCTTTGCCGCAGCCCCCACCCCATTGCGAATATAACGCGAGGCCGAACCGGGCAGAAAACGCGGGTGCAACACTCCGTCGATCACCAGCATCGGGCCGGATTGCGTGGCATAGCGGCAAACAGGGGCAGCGGCGCGAAACGCCAGCGTTTCCTGCACCAATGCCTTGCCTTCACCAAAGCAGAAGACGCCATTGGGCAGCAAACCAAAGTTTCCGCGACTTGCCGCCGTCAACAGTCCGGCCTGCTGATCGCCATCTTCGATATAGAGGCCCACCGCCTCGCGGTCTGGGTGATACATTCCGGCGTTCATCGCGAACGCCAGCGGGCGGCCAAGTGCTGTTTCGATTGCGGCGAAACTCCCCAAAACGGCACCTTGCGTATCGGCGCGGAACAGCCGCAGGTCTTCGGTTTCGGGATCGACGGTGCAGACGGTAAAACTGTTGGCGCCATAAGTTTGATCGGTGCAGGTCACCGCCTGCGCCTGCACGCCCCAGACCAAGAACATCAGCGCCAGCCAGCGCATCAGTCGTCCAGATCCTGCCGGACGTGATCGTCGGCCAACAGGCGGCGGGTTTCATCCATCCGGTCAAACGTATCGTCGATTTCGAATTTCAGGTCAGGGGCGAATTTCAGGGTCATCCCCTTGACCACCAGATGCCGCAATTCGGATTTGTTGCGGCGCAGGATGGCCAGCGCCAGTTCCTTGTCCTTGCCCCCAAGGGGCAGGACATAGGCCGTCGCAATCCGCAGATCGGTGGTCATCCGCACCTCGCCCACGGTGATCAGCATGCGACCAATGTCGGGGTCGTGCAGGTCGCCCCGGTTCAGCAGGTCCGACAGGCTGCGCCGGATCATTTCACCGACCCGAAGTTGCCGCTGCGACGGCGCGCCGCCGCTGGATGATTTGCCCTTTGCCATGCGGCTGCATGTAGGCGTTTCGCGCCCGATTGCCAAGGCAGCCTTTGCCAAGGCGGCAAAGCCCCGCTAAAGCGGATGCAAACGCGGAGTAATCAATGACTGACTTGCCGGGGATCGTGGTGACAGGGGCGTCGGGCCGGATGGGCCAGATGCTGATCGACCTCCTGCGCGGGTCCGACGTCGCGCGGCTGGTCGGTGTCGTCGAACGGACCGGACACGATTGGGTCGGGCAGGACGTGGGCGCCGCGATGGGCGGTGCGCCGTGCGGCGTGATCGTCACGAACGATCCGCTCGAGGCATTCGCGCGGGCGCAGGCCGTCATCGATTTCACCGCCCCCGCCGCCACGGTGGAATTCGCCGCGCTTGCTGCACAGGCCCGCGCCGTGCATGTCATCGGCACCACCGGCCTGTCGGCGGACGACCTGACCCGGATCGCCGCCGCCGCCCGCCACGCGGTGATCGTGCGGGCCGGGAATATGTCGCTGGGCGTCAACCTGCTGGTGCAACTGACACGTCAGGTGGCGGCGGCGCTGGACGCCGATTTCGATATCGAGGTGATCGAGGCGCATCATGGCGCCAAGGTCGACGCACCTTCCGGCACCGCGTTGATGCTGGGGCAGGCGGCAGCAGACGGACGCGGCGTTGACCTTGATGCGGTGTCCGACCGGGGCCGCGACGGGATCACCGGCAGCCGACAGCGCGGCCATATCGGGTTTTCGTCGATCCGTGGCGGCGACATCGTCGGTGAACATGACGTGCTTTTTGCCGCACCCGGCGAACGCATCTTACTGCGTCACATCGTCACCGACCGCGCGGTATTCGCCCGTGGCGCGATCAAGGCGGCGCTGTGGGGCCAGGGACGCGCGCCCGGCGAATACGACATGCTGGACGTACTGGGGTTGGGCAAAGCCTGACGCTAAACCAACCCGACGCGCGCCCGCACGCTGGAATCGCGCAGCGACACATCGGCCCCAAGATAATCGTCGGCATCGGGCGAACACATCCACAGCAGCGCCCGCGCAGGCCAGTCAGGCGGGATGTGGTCGGCCCAGTCCAGCCTGCTGACCGGGTTGACCCCCGACGCCTTGATCCTGCGCTGCATTTCGGTCGCGACGGTGCCGGGCGACAGCCCCAGCACGCGCAGGCCCTTGGCGCGGTTTTCGGCGTCTGCCAACCGGGTCAGCATCAACGCGCCCGCCTTAGACCCGCAATAGGCCGACCAGCCCTCGATCGGATTGGTGGCGGCGCCCGATGATACGGTCAGGATGGTGCCCGACCCTTGGGCGATCATCCCCGGCAACACGGCGCGCATCCCGTGAAAAACGCCCTTGAGGTTGATGTCGATGGCCTTGCTCCAGGCGTCCGGGTCGGCATCGGAGAGATGCGCGATAGGGTCGATGACCCCGGCGTTGCCGATCAGAACATCGACCCGCCCGAAGGTCGCAACAGTCGCGGCAACCGCCGCCTCGACCTCCCAATACCGGCTGACGTCGCAGGGGATCGCGATGGCATTCGCACCGATTGCGCCCGCAAGTTCGGCGATGGCGGCGTCATCACGCGCCAGCAGGGCCACCCGCGCCCCGGTCGCGGCAAAGACCCGCGCGGCTGCCGCCCCGATCCCCCGGCTGGCCCCGGTGATGATCACAACCTTGTCGGTCATCTGCATTTTTCCGCTCCTGTCCCTTTTCTGGGCTTGCACCAGTCATTATCATCGGCTGCACAATTCCCTACCTTGACCACGCAAACAAGTCGGGCGAACCTGCGCTCTGCATTCAAACCGAAAGGATACCACATGACTATATTTCACGGTGCCCGCAGTGCCGTCTGCATTGCTGCCCTATTGGCGGGTAATGCCGCCATTGCCGAAGTCACCGCGCAGCAGGTCTGGGACAGCTGGAAAACGCAGATGGATGCCTACGGCCAGAACGGCATTACTGTCGGCAGCGAAACGATGTCTGGCGACACCCTGACTGTTACCGATCTGGGAATTAATTTCAACGATGGCACCACCGAAGCCACAGGTACTATCCCCAACATCACCTTGACCGAAAACGGCGATGGCACGGTCAGCGTCACCATGTCGGATTCCTATCCGATCACGATCAGTGACACCGGCGACGCCGATCAGAACCGGGTTGTCGTCCTGCTGAAAACCGCGGGCATGAAGCTGGATGTCATGGGCGACCCCGACGACATGACCTACGACTTTGCCGCCGCCCGCTATACCATCAGCATCGACGAAGCCGTCGAAAAAGGCGTGGCGATCCCGGTCGAGGCGGCAGTGAACCTGAACGATCTGGCCGGCACCTATCAGGTGCAGGTCGGCGATCTGCGCCAGATGAACTATGACATGACGGCGGGCTCGCTTGACCTGCTGCTGGACGTCAAGGATGGCGCCGATACTGTCACCATGTCGGGCCAGTCCACCGATCTGGCGATGCAGGGCCGGATGGCGATGCCACTGGTCATCGACCCTGAAAAACCCGAAGAAATGTTTGCAAACGGGATGATGATGGACGGCAGCTATACCGTTGCGCAATCTGCCTACCTGTTCGACGTTCAAAGCGGTAGCGACAGCACGAACGGCACCGTGTCGGTCGGCAAAACCGAGGTCAAGGGTTCGCTTGACAAGACGATGATGGCTTATGACGTCGGCATCAGTGACATTGCAGTCTCGGCCAACAGTCAGAATTTGCCGTTCCCGGTGAACGTCGCGCTGGCCGACACGGTCTTTGGGTTCTCGATGCCGCTGGCCAAAACCGACGAACCGGCCCCCTTCAGCACCAAGATCGGCCTGACCGACCTTACCGTGAATGACGAAATCTGGGGACTGATCGACCCCGACAACCAGTTGCCCCACGATCCGGCAACCGTCCAGATCGACATGACCGGCACCGGCAAGCTGTTCGTCGATGTGATGGATCCGGCGCAGGCCGAATCGATGGCAACCGGCAAAACACCGCCGGGCGAGTTGAATTCGCTCAACCTCAACGCGCTGAAACTGGCAATTGCCGGGGCGCTGGTCACCGGCGACGGGGCGTTCACGTTCGACAACACCGACATGACGACGTTCGAAGGCTTTCCGCGCCCCGAAGGCACGCTGAACCTGCAAGCCAACGGCATCAACGGCCTGATGGACAAACTGGTGGCGATGGGACTGGTCCCCGAAGAACAGATCATGGGCGCGCGGATGATGATGGGCATGTTCGCCACCGTGGTGGGTGACGATCAGCTGACCTCGACCCTCGTGGTCAATCCCGAGGGGCAAGTCCTGGTCAATGGCCAGCGGATCAAGTGATCTGACACGATACCGGCCCGCGCTGCATCAGTGGCGCGGGCTTTGACCGGGTCGGCGACGCCACCGAAAAGGTCACCGGGCGATCAAATGGCATGAACCTTGCCGTGCTGCGCCCCAGTCACTAGGTCAGGGCGACCATCAAAGGATCGACCATGCCGCAATCCCTGTCCGACCTGACCCAATCGCTGCTGTCTGCCGCCCGGCAAGCCGGGGCCGACGCCGCCGATGCCATCGCCGTCGATGGCACCTCGATCAATATCGACGTGCGGCAGGGGCGGCTGGAACAGGCCGAACGCTCCGAAGGCATCGACATCGGCCTGCGCGTGTTCATCGGCCAGCAACAGGCCTGCGTGTCGTCGTCGGATGTGAAACCCGACACTATCGCGCAAATGGCGCGACGGGCGGTGGCGATGGCGCGCGAGGCCCCCGCCGATCCCGACATTGGGCTGGCCGACGCGGGCCAGCTGGCGGCAGACCGCGACAACACCCGGCTTGACCTGTTCGACCCTTCGGACGAACCCGACCCGGCCACCCTGCAAGACGACGCCGCCCGCGCCGAAGCCGCCGCATTGGCGGTGCAGGGCGTCACCCGGATGGACCAGACCTCCGCCGGATACAGCCGCCGCCGGGTTCATCTGGCGGCGACCAACGGATTTTCCGCCGGCTACACAAGATCCGACCGGGGACTGTCCTGCGTCGCCATTGCCGGGGCGGGCACCGGCATGGAGCGGGACTATGACTACGATTCCCGCGTCTATCAGGCCGATATGCGCTTGCCAGAGGACATCGGGCGCAGCGCCGGCGAACGCGCCGTTGCCCGGCACGGTGCGCGCAAACCGAAAACCGGCACCTACCCGGTGCTGTTTGACGAACGCATCGCCTCGTCCCTGATCGGGCATCTGTTGCAGGCGATCAACGGCACGATGATCGCGCGGGGCAGCAGTTTCCTGCGGCACGCGATGGGCGAACAGGTGCTGCACAAGAGTTTGTCCCTGACCGAAGACCCGCATCGCCCCCGGATCGCCGGTTCGCGGCTGTTCGACGCCGAAGGGCTGGCGACGACCAAACGCGCCATCGTCGATGACGGCATGCTGACCGGCTGGACGCTTGACCTTGCCACCGGCCGCAAGCTGGGGATGGCCAGCACTGCCAACGCCGCCCGCAACACTCAAAGCCCGCCCAGCCCCGGCATCACCAACGTCGCCCTGACCCAAGGGAGCGCAACCCGCGCCGACCTGATCGCCGACATGGGCACCGGACTGCTGGTGACGTCGATGATCGGCTCTACGATCAACCCCAACACCGGCGATTATTCGCGCGGCGCGTCGGGGTTCTGGGTCCAGAACGGCGAAGTGACCCACCCGGTCAACGAATGCACCATCGCGGGCAACCTGCGTGACATGCTGCTGGCGATCATCCCCGCCAATGACGGGCGCGCGCACCTGTCGCGCGTCGTCCCGTCGCTGCTGATCCCGGCGATGACCCTTGCCGGCGACTGACCTTGCGCTACTGACCGACGCGGCGCGGGCGGCTGGCAAAATCGCCCTTGGCCACTTTCGCCGCCATGGCACCGTGACCGACAAACCCGGCGGCGCGGGGCCGGTTACAGCGGCGGACATCGCCGTCAACGCGATGCTGCACGACACCCTGCGCGGGGCACGGCCCGCCTATGGTTGGTTGTCCGAGGAAACCCCCGACACCGCCGCCCGCCTCACCACCGGGGCGCAGTTCATCATCGACCCGATCGACGGCACCCGGGCCTTTATCGACGGTGCCAAGGACTGGGCACATTCGCTCGCCGTCGCCGAAAACGGCAACGTCACCGCTGCCGCCGTCTATCTGCCCCAACGCGACGAACTCTATACGGCAACGCTGGGCGGCGGTGCTTTCCTGAACGGCACACCCCTGCGTACCGCCACCAATCGCGACCTTGGCACCGCCACGATCCTTGCCACCCGCACGACGCTGGACGCACACCACTGGCGCGCGGTGCCGGGGGTCAAACGCAGCTTCCGCTCCTCGCTCGCCTATCGGCTCTGCCTAGTGGCCACCGGGCGTTTCGACGCGATGCTGGCGCTGCGCCCGACCTGGGAATGGGACGTGGCGGCAGGGGCGCTGATCGTGGCCGAAGCCGGCGGGCACGTCACCAGCCGCACCAATGCCCCCCTGCGGTTCAACAACCCCCTGCCGCAAGTCGACGGCATCGTCGCCGGCGGCGCGCTGCACGGCGAACTGGTGGGGCGGCTTTCTTGATTGCAGCCCGCACCCCAAGACATGCCCCGCCCGAACCGAGGCGGCGGTTCGGTTAGAACTGCGAAATAGGCCTGCAACACGACGAACAGAAGCTTTGGTAAAGCAGGACGATCAAAAAAATTCTAAAAGGCCCAAGTCAAGCTGAACC
>JBBQHC010000112.1:0-10115 GCA_038323615.1 Rhodobacterales bacterium
CTTGACAAGGATCACGAGGAACACCGCCGCGATGATCTGTTTCCACGCGCCGAACCGGCTGAACCCGCCCGTCAACAGGGTGGCGAACCCCAGCAGTGCGGCGACGGCTGACAGGATCGACTGGCCGAAACGGTCGTGACCTTCGACTCGCAGGAATTCCATGCTGCGCCCCGTTTCGGTCGCGAGTGCCGGGGTCGGGTTCAGCAATTCCCAGGTTGAAAGTTCGCGCGAGCTGCGGTTGGTGCGTGCGCCACCCTGCACCAGCCCGCTGATGTCGTAGGCGAAATCGTCGAACCGGGTGGTGATCAGCCGCTGGCTTTGGGTTCCCAGCGTTTGCGCCATGCCGTCGATCATCACCAGTTGCGGGCTGATATCCGTGCTGACCAGATAGGCCTGCGACGCCGTGTAGGTCACGGTTTCGGCGGGGTTGCGCGAATCCGACAGAAAGATGTCCAACAATTCGCCAGCCGGGGTGATGTCGCGAATATAGACGGTGAGCCCGGCCGTCGGGTTGAGAAATTGGCCCGGCGTCAACAGGCGGGCAGTAGCGTTCTGTGCAATCTCGGCGGAGCGGTCGTTGTAGGCGCGGGTGCTGGCGGGGACCAGAACGTGCATCAGAACCATCATCAGGGCCGTCACGATCAGCCCGAACATCAGCACCGGGCGGGCAAGCCGGAACGGCGAATAGCCGGTCGCCTGCACTACCACCAATTCGCTTTCGTTCAGCATCCGGTTGGTGACGTAAACCGACGCCGCAAAGGCCGCCATCGGCAAGACGACCCGGATCACGCCGGGCAGCGACAGGGCGGTGAATTCCAGAAACACAAAGGCCGATTGGCCATCGGCAATCAGTTCGTCGAACAGTCGCACCGCCTGATTGATCCAATAGACCAGAATCAAGACAAGGGCGAAAAAGCCAAAAAGCACCATCAGTTGTGACAGCATGTATCTGTCAAATCGCGCCACAGACTGCCCCTCGCTTTGTTTGCCCGGTTTCTTGGCGGTGAAACTAGCCGACTTTGGACACAGGTTGAACAGTTATCTGGTCAAGGGCAGGGGGTCGGGCTAGGTTCGGCCCACAACTTATTGTGCAGGAATCCCCCATATGACAGCCGTCCTTGATATTTCCTTCGAACCCCTTGTTGCCGAGGCCATCAAGGACCGCGCGGGGACCATCGCGGTGTTTGTCACTGACGCAGGAAAAATGGATGCGGGATCGCGCCGGGTCAACGCGGCCAGCCGCAAAACCATCGACCGCGTCGTCGCGGGGGCGGAATTTGCCAAGGCCGAGGCGGGGGAGGTCACGGCGATACCCTATCCCGCCGGTTTGGCGGCCGACGCCCTGCTGATCGTCAAATTGCCCCGCCGCGCCACCCAGGCCGAGGCCCGCAAGGCCGGCGGCGCGATTGCCCAAAAACGCGGCAAGGGCGATCTGCTGGTCATTGCCCCCGGCATCGCGCGGGTGGCCGAGGTTGCCTTGGGTATCGCCTTGCGCGCCTACGATTTCACCGATCATCAGACTGGCGACGAGGACGTGGCTGGCAAAGTAACGCTCATGGTCAGTGATGCGGACGCGGCGCAGGCGGCGTTTGCGCCGCTGTCGGCCGTGGCGCAAGGCGTGTTCTTTACCCGCGATCTGGTCAATGCCCCGGCCAACATCCTGACCACCACCAGTTTCGCCGACCAACTGGTCGGGTTGGAAAAGCTCGGGGTCACGGTCGAGGTGCTGGACGAACCCGCCCTTGAAAAGCTGGGGATGGGATCGCTTTTGTGTGTCGGGCAGGGGTCTGACAGCCCGTCAAAGGTTGTCGTCATGCAGTGGACCGGCGGTGGGTCAGAGGCGCCGTTTGCCCTGGTCGGCAAGGGGGTCGTGTTTGATACCGGCGGCATCAGCCTGAAACCCGCCGCCGGGATGGAGGACATGACGATGGATATGGGTGGCGCGGCTGTCGTCGCCGGGGTGATGAAAACCCTCGCCCTGCGCAAGGCGCCCGCCAATGTCGTCGGTCTGGTCGGCTTGGTCGAAAACATGCCCAGCGGCAATGCGGTGCGCCCCGGCGATGTCGTCACATCGATGAAGGGCGACACCATCGAGGTGATCAATACCGACGCCGAAGGGCGTTTGGTGCTGGCCGATGTGCTGTGGTACGCGCAGGACCGGTTCAAGCCGGTGGGGATGATCAATCTGGCGACCCTGACAGGGGCCATTATCATCGCGTTGGGCCACGAACACGCAGGCGTTTTTTCCAACAGCGACGATCTGGCGAATGCTTTCCTCAAGGCGGCGGGGGCCGAGGGCGAGGGCGCGTGGCGGATGCCGATGGGGCCCGCATACGATAAGAAATTGAAAAGCCGGATCGCCGACATGATGAACGTGGGCGGGCGTGACGGCGGGTCGATCACCGCGGCACAATTCCTCAAACGGTTCGTCAAGGACGACGTGCCGTGGTGTCATCTGGACATCGCGGGCACCGCGTCGGTCAAGGCCGATCTGGACCTGTCACCCAAAGGCGCAACGGGGTGGGGCGTTGCCGCCCTGAACCGGCTGATCGCGGACAAGTACGAACACTGATGGGGGCCGCCTACTTTTATCAACTGACCGAGTCACCGCTCGAGGTGACGCTGCCGATGTTGTTGGGCAAGGCCCGAGGAAACGGCTGGCGGATTGTGGTGCGCGGGGTTGATGCGGCGCGAATGGACAGGCTGGACGTGGTGCTGTGGGACGGGCCAGAAGACAGTTTTCTGCCGCACGGCCTTGCCGGTGGGCCGCAAGACGCCGATCAGCCGATTTTGCTTTGTGTTGGCGCGGCAAAAACAAATACTCCGGCCTGCGTGATTGTGATCGACGGGGCCGAGGTCGCGCCGGACGAAGTCGCCGCACTTGAGCGGGTTTGCGTTCTATTTGACGGCGCCGATGCGGTCGCGCTGGACCGGGCCCGGAGCCAATGGAAGGCCCTGACCGATGCAGGGTGCGCGGCCCAGTATTGGGCGCAGGACGGCGGGTCTTGGGTCAAGAAGGCGGAAAAGGGGGGCGCGGATGGATAAAGTCAGAACCGGCGGATGCCAATGCGGCGCGGTGCGGTTTCGCGCCACCGCTTTGGTCGATAACGCCCATGTCTGCCATTGCCGGATGTGCCAAAAGGCGGTGGGAAACTTCTTTGCGGCACTTGTCGGGGTGCCGAAACCCGATCTGACGTGGACGCGGGGGGCACCTGCGACCTGGGAAAGTTCGGAGGGGATCGACCGGGGTTTTTGCGGCCGCTGTGGTACGCCGCTGTTCTATCACTACCGCGCCGGGGGGCATGTATCGCTTTGTATCGCTACCTTTGACGAGCCCGCCGGAATTGGATTGAAATTTCAGAGCGGTGCCGAAGGGCTGTTGCCGCAGGTTGCGGAACTGGCCCACATCAAGGGCACCGGGACGACCGAAGAGGATATGCCCGACGAAGTCGTCGGAATTGCTGCCAGCAATCGCCAGCATCCGGATCACGATACTGAAAGCTGGCCGACTTAGCGGCTCAGGATCAACTTGCCATCGGCAATCTCGATCCGTCCGAACAAACCCAGATAGGTCATGCCGAGCAATGATCCGTCCATCTGGCCTTCGTTCACCACGGCGCGCACATCGGTATCGGTCATGTCGCCCAGACTGACCGAGGCCAGCCAGACCGGCGCGGTGCGCACGGTGCCATTGGCGGTGTTGGCTGTGCCAATATAGCGCAGGTCGGCGGTGTTGATGCCGACGCGTTTGGCGTCGGCCTGCGTCAGCACGACCTGACTGGCGCCGGTATCGACGACGAAATCGACCGCCACGCCGTTCACATCAAGGGTCAGGTAGTAATGGCCATCCCGGCTGCTCGGTATTTCGATCCGATTTTCACCGATCACCGACTGGCGTGGGCTGATCTGATCGCGCACATCGCCCCACATGCCGACAGCGGCGATGACGCCGACAAAGATCAGCCCCCAGATCGCCGCCTGTTGCGCCGTCTTGCCAAGGTTCTGCCGGTTGCCAAGGAAAAACATCGCCGCAATCGCGGCGCCGAGCAGGCCGAGGTAGGCAAGGTTTGCAATTTGATCGCCGTTCATCCCCTGAATATAGGGTCAGCCGCCGAAACCGCTAGAGCGCAGACCGTCAATAATGAACTGGATCGCCAGCGCCGCAAGCAACATGCCGAGGATGCGAGTCAGTACGGTGATCCCGGTCTTGCCCAGCACCCGTTCAATGAAACCGGCCGACAGAAAGGTCAGGAACACGATCACGAGGTTGGCCCCCATGACCCCCCCGATGGCCAGCCAGTCACCCGGTTCGCGGGCTTGTCCCGCCAGCAGGATGATCGTGGTGATCAGGCCGGGACCAACGATGAGGGGGATCGCGAGGGGGAACACCGACGGGTCGTCCTGATGTTCCTGCTGGCCCTGATCCGCGCTGCCCTCGCGCCGGGCCTGACGCCGTTCGAACAACATGTCGAGTGCGGTGAGGAACAGCAGGATACCACCCGCGATGCGGAAGGCGGGCATCGAGATGCCGATAAAGCCCAAGACCGCCTCGCCCAGAAACAGGAAAACCAACATCAGTACACCAGCGACCAGACAGGCGCGCAGACCGATGGCGCGACGCTGGCTTTGGGTCATGCCTTGGGTCAGGGCGATGAACAGGGGCGCCAGGCCCGGCGCGTCGATGATGATGAACAGCGTGGTAAAGGCAGCGATGAGGGCGGGAAGTTCGGTCATCGGGACGCCTGTGTTGATGCCTGAGGCTGTGCGAGGAGCCTCTGAGGTGAAAACCACGTTGTGGTAATCACCGCGGCGGGAGTTGTTACGGCAAAGTGAATGGGAAAAGCGCGACTGGCAACCGTTGTGGTCAGGCGGCCTGCGCCTGATCCAACTTTTCCTGCGCCGCCATCCAGAGGGATTCGGCGCGGGCCAGCGCCTCCATCACTTCGGCGTATTTCTTGTTCCAGGTGTCGAGTTCGCCTTTGCGGGCGTCCTCGTAGAGCGCCGGATCGGCCAGTTTCTTAGCCAGTTTATCGCGCATGTCGTTGATTTTCGTGACCCGTTCTTCGCACTTTTTCGCCTCGCTGCGCATCGCGGCGATGGCTTGCTGGCTGGGGCGGGTCGGTTTGTTGGCCACCGGTTTCGCTTTGTCCTGCGGCTTTTCCGGGGTAATCAGCATGCTGCGGTAGGCTTCGAGGTCGTCGTCATAAGGTTTGACGCGCCCGTCTTTGACCAACCAGAGCCGATCAGCCACCATCGACAGCAGGTGCATGTCGTGGCTGACAAGGATCACTGCACCTGTATAGGCGGTCAACGCCTCGACCAGCGCCTCGCGGCTTTCGATGTCGAGGTGGTTGGTCGGTTCGTCAAGGATCAGCAGGTGTGGCGCGGGCAGGGTGGCCAGCAGCAGCGACAGACGCGCCTTTTGGCCACCCGACAGCCGCCCGACCTCGGTTTCCGCCTGTGCCGCCATCAACCCGAACCCTGCCAGACGGGCTCGCAGCCGTGCCTGACCTTCGTCGGGGCGTTCACGCAGCAGGTGTTGCAGCGGGGTTTCTTCGATCCGCAGTTCATCGACCTGATGTTGGGCAAAGAACCCGATGCGCAGCTTGTTGCTGCTGATCATCTTCCCGCGCGCCGCTTGAAGTCTGCCCGACAACAGCTTGGAAAGCGTGGATTTTCCCTCGCCGTTGCGGCCCAGCAGGGCGATCCGGTCGTCCTGGTCGATGCGCAGGTTCAGGTCGTGCAGCACGATGTGGTTGCCATAGCCGACGGCGACGCCTTCGGTGGCGATGATCGGCGGCGACAGTTCTTCGGGTTCGGGAAAGGTGAACACGGTGCGGGCCGCGTCTTCGGGCACCCGGATCGTTTCCATCTTTTCCAGCATCTTGACGCGCGACTGCGCTTGTTTGGCTTTCGATGCCTTGGCTTTGAAACGGTCGACAAAGGATTGCAGGTGGGCGCGCCGGGCGTCCTGCTTCTTCGCCGCAGACGCCATTAAGGCCCGTTTTTCAGCACGTTGGCGGGCGAAGTTGTCATAGTTGCCGGTGTAGTAGGTAAGTTTCTTGTCTTCAAGATGCAGGATGCCGCCGACCGAGCGGTTCAGCAATTCACGGTCGTGGCTGACAATGACAACGGTGTGGGGATATTTGACAAGGTAGGCTTCGAGCCAGAGCGCCCCTTCGAGATCAAGGTAGTTGGTCGGTTCGTCGAGCAGCAGCAGATCGGGTTCGCTGAACAGAACCGCCGCCAGCGCCACGCGCATCCGCCAGCCGCCTGAAAAGGCGCTGCAGGGTTGCCGCTGTTCATCATCGGTGAACCCCAGGCCCTTGAGGATGGTCGAGGCCCGCCCCTCGGCGCTCCAGGCGTCGATGTCGGCAAGCCGGGTCTGCACCTCGGCGATGCGGTGGGCATCGGTGGCGGTTTCAGCCTCGGCCAGCAGCGCCTCGCGTTCCTTGTCGGCGGCCAGCACGGTGTCGATCAGCGACACCTCGTTGCCCGGCACCTCCTGGCTGACGCCGCCGATTTTCCAGCCGCGGGGCAGCTGGATTTCGCCAGTGTCCAGCACCAACTCGCCCCTGATCATCCGAAACAGGGTCGTTTTGCCAGTGCCGTTGCGGCCGACAAGCCCGACCTTGTGGCCGGTTGGAATCACGGCGGTCGCATTCTCGATCAGAATACGGCCTTCGATGGAATAAGAGATGTCTGTGATGCGTAGCATGGGGGGGCTTTGCCTGATCGGGCGGGGCGCGTCAATCGCGGCTTTTCACCGCCGGGGGGCCGTGTTAGTGCGCCCGCAGCATTTCATCGGGGCGACACGCCCCCGCAACGCACGAGGGCCCACATGGCAACGCAACGCACTTTTTCGATCATCAAACCCGACGCCACCAAGCGCAACCTGACTGGCGCCATCGCCAAGAAATTCGAAGATGCCGGGCTGCGCATCATTGCATCAAAGCGGATCCAGCTGACGCTGGCGCAGGCGCAGGCGTTCTATGGGGTTCACAAGGACCGTCCGTTCTTTGGTGAACTTACCGAGTATATGATTTCCGAACCCATCGTCGTGCAGGTTCTTGAGGGCGACAACGCCATCGCCAAGAACCGCGAAGTGATGGGCGCGACCAACCCCGCTGATGCCGCCGCAGGTACCATCCGCAAAGAATTTGCGCTGTCGATCGGCGAAAATTCGGTGCACGGGTCGGATGCGCCGGAAACCGCTGCGGAAGAGATCGCGTTCTTCTTTTCCGGTTTGGAATTGGTGGGTTAATCACCCGTCCTAATGTTGGGGCCGTTCGTTCACGCGGGCGGCCCTTTGCGTTCCACCACGCCGATGCTGTTCAGGAACTGTTCAAGATCGGACCGCCCGGCGTCGAAACTACCCGCCTTCAACGCGTCGAACTGTTTGCGCAGGGCTGCTTTTTCCGCCCCCTTGCAGTCGTTCCACGGTCGCCCTTGCAGGGCCATATGCAGCACGTAATAGCCGATAAAATGCGGGCGAGCGCCTGATTCCAGCAGCTTGGCATAGGCCGCATCTGCGCCGATGTCGCGCAACTGTTCGGCGGTCGTGATCCCTACCGCGATCAGCGCCGTTTCAAACGCCGGGCCGATGTTGCGGATACTGGTCAGGGCGGACATCTGGGCAGATTACCCCCGCACGAAAAAAAGACCAGTGGCGGGGTGCGTGACCTTGGGAGGAAAGGGCACCGGGCCGCTGGTCTTGTCAGGTCCGCGGGGCACCGAGGGAGGGCGGTGCGGCGCGGGCGGAGTTTCTAGATACTCGCGTAATCCGTGAACACCACGGGGCGCGCCGGGGTTTCACGCGGCGGACGTTGCGTCGTTGCCAATGTGGGAACCGGGCGCGTCGGAATGACGGGCGGTTTGGGTTGGGATGTGGCCATCTGCATGGCTCCTTGCTCTGCCTCTGGTTCGGATCTTGCCGCCCCGGCCTCTTGGATGGGCCTCGGGTGACGGTTGCACGCAATTGGGCCGCAAGCGCGGCGTAAATGTGTCTGGATTGTGGCGGCTAACGGGGTTTCGGCCCTCCGCGTTTGGGAGTCGCATTGCCACCTTTGCCGCGAAACGTTGATTTGCCAGGGCGCGGGGCCTGTTTGGCACCGGGGGGCGTGAACCGCTTGGACGTGTCAGTGGCGCTCAGGCGCGGGGCGGCTGCGGCTGGTGCGGGGCCTTTGTCATAGGGCTTCTTCGGTCCCGGTTTACCTTTGTAGGCGGGTTTGCCGCCGTCGCTGGCGGCGTCGGTGCGTGCCTTGTAGGCCGGGCGGTCGCCCTCTGGCTTGGCGTAGGGTTTTTTGCCGCCGGGTTTGCCATCGGCGGATTTGTACGGCGGTTTTGGGCCCTTGGATTTATAGGGTGTCGCGTCGCCGCGCGGTTTCGGTTTGTCGTCGTATTGCGGTTTGCCCTTGTAGGGTTTCACCGCGTCGCCGTGATCGCGTTCGACGGGAGCGGGGCGCGGGGCCGGTTTGGTGTGCCGGGGCTTGCGGACTTCGGGCGCGAAATCGGGCGTGGATTGCGCGAGAATCGCCGGTTCTTCGGGTGCCGCGCTGGGTGGTGGCGGCGTGAACTCCTGCGGTTTGGCGCGGGGTGCCGGGCGGGGTCCGTCGGTGCGCGGGCCACGGGCGGCCATCACCGGCGGTTCATTCAACGCGACGATTTCCGCGCCGCCTTCCAGTTTCATTTTCGGGCCAAGCGCGTGCAGGAACATGCCCGCCGATGCTTCGGAGATTTCGACGTAGGTTTCGGTTGGCTGGATACGGATCGCGCCGATGTCGTCCTTGGTGATGCCGCCGGCGTTGCAGAGCAGCGGCAGGAGCCAGCGCGCCTCGGCCCGATCGTCGCGCCCCACGTTGACCGAGAACCAGCGCGACGGGCCGAAGGCCTTGCGCGGCGCCGGGGCGGACACGGTGCCGGGGTCGGACAGGTCTTCGGGGGCGGATGTCTTGTTGGCGTAGAGCCGCAGGTAGGCGGCGGCGATGGTCTTGGCGTCGTGACGGGCCAGCAGGGTGTCGGCGAATTCCAACTCGGTGTCGCTGAACCCTTCGGTCCAGACCGGATCGTTGACCAGACGTTCGCGGTCGCGGGCGATGACTTCGTCGGCGGAGGGCGGTGCGGCCCATTCGGCGGTGACTTTGGCGCCGCGCAGCAGCATCTCGGCCTTGCGGCGCAGTTTGGGGGGGACGATGAAGGTGCTGACGCCCTTGTTGCCCGCACGCCCGGTGCGCCCCGAACGGTGCAGCAGCACCTCGGAGTTTTGTGGCAGTTCGGCGTGGACCACCAGATCGAGATTGGGCAGGTCGATGCCGCGTGCGGCCACATCGGTCGCCACGCAGACACGCGCACGACCGTCGCGCATCGCTTGCAGGGCGTGGCTGCGTTCGGTCTGCGACAATTCGCCAGACAGCGCGACCACCGCAAAGCCCCGGTTCGACAGCCGCGTCGTCAGCCGCGTGACCATGACGCGGGTGTTGGCGAAAACCAGTGCATTCGGGGATTCGTAGTAGCGCAGCACATTGATGATCGCGTTTTCGGCGTCCTGCGGCGCAACCGAGAGGGCGCGATAGTCGATATCGGCGTGCTGGCTGCGTTCGGCGACGGTGGTGACGCGCACCGCGTCTTTCTGGAAATTCTGCGCCAGTTTGGCGATCGAGGCCGGTACCGTGGCCGAAAACATCAGGGTGCGGCGGGTTTCAGGGGCGGACCCGAGGATGTATTCAAGGTCTTCGCGGAAACCGAGGTCGAGCATCTCGTCGGCCTCGTCCAGCACGATGGCGCGGATTGCCGACATATCGAGACTGTTGCGCATGATATGGTCGCGCAGACGCCCGGGCGTGGCGACGACAATATGGGCGCCGCGTTCCAGCGTGCGGCGTTCGTCGCGCATGTCCATGCCGCCGACGGTCGAGGCAATCACCGCCCCGGCCTGCGCATAAAGCCACGCCAGTTCGCGTTTCACCCGCATTGCCAGTTCGCGGGTCGGGGCGACGATCAGCGCCAGCGGTTTGTCGGCGGGGCCGAAACTGTCGGCGCCGTCCAGCAGGGTCGGGGCAATGGCGAGACCAAAACCGACCGTCTTGCCTGATCCGGTCTGCGCCGACACCAGCAGG
>JBBQHC010000113.1:0-9819 GCA_038323615.1 Rhodobacterales bacterium
GTGGCGGCATCGAAAGGTTCGATTTCAAATGCCCCCAACGGGCCGTTCCAGACCAGCGTTTTGGCATGCCTCAACACCTTGGCGATGTGCGCGACGGTATCGGGGCCGGCGTCGAGAATCATCGCGTCATGCGGGCAATCATCGACCGACAGGGTCTGACATTCAGCCCCTGCTTTGAATTCCCACGCCACAACGATGTCGCGGGGCAGGATGATATCGCACCGGGCGGCCTTGGCCTTGGCCAGAATATCGCGCGCGGTATCGGCCAGTTCGTGTTCGCACAGCGATTTGCCGACGTGGATGCCCTGCGCTGCCAAAAACGTATTTGCCATGCCGCCGCCGATCACCAGATGATCGACGCGTGTGACAAGATTGCCCAAAAGGTCCAGCTTTGACGACACCTTGGCGCCGCCGACCAGCGCCACGACCGGCCGGGCCGGGCTGCCCAGTGCTTTTTCCAATGCACCCAACTCCTCGGCCATCAGACGCCCGGCGCAGGAGGGCAGCAGATGCGCCACCCCCTCGGTCGAGGCATGAGCCCGGTGCGCCGCCGAAAACGCGTCGTTGCAATAGATGTCGCCAAGGCTGGCAAGAAAGGCCGCCATTTTCGGATCGTTGGCTTCTTCCATCGCCGAAAACCGGGTGTTTTCAATCAGCACGATCGCATCCATCGGCAAGGCGTCAATCTGTTCGCGGCTGGGCCGTTCGATAAACGTCACCGGTTGGACAAGCGCCTTTTCCAGCGCGGGCAGGGTGATCCGCAGGCTCATTTCAGGCACGACCTGGCCCTTGGGGCGGCCAAAATGGGCGAGCATTATGGGCGTGCCGCCCTTGGCCAGAATATCGTGGATCGTCGGCACAATGCGGTCGATGCGGGTTGTGTCGGTGACGCGGCCATCTTCGACGGGCACGTTGATATCGACGCGGACCAGCACGCGTTTGCCGCCAAGGTCCATGTCATCGAGGGTTTTGTAGGTCATCGCCAACTCCGCTTTGTCTGTTATCGGATAGCGACCCTTGGTTATCGCTTACAGTCGCGGGGTCAAGCAGGATCACTTGGCATTCGGTGCCTTGCGGCTTATGTCACGGGCAACGAACGAACTTAAGGAGCCGACCGTGGCCGAGATCAAAGACCCAGAAAACACCATCATCGTCACCCTCAAGGACGGGCCGGTGACAATCGAACTGCTGAACGACGTGGCCCCCGGCCATGTTGCCCGGATGAAGGAACTGGTGCGTGCCGGGGCCTATGACAACGTCTGTTTCCACCGCGTCATCGACGGCTTCATGGCGCAGACCGGCGACGTGGCCAACGGCAATATGGAAAAGGATTTCAACATCCGTTCCGCCGGCACCGGCGGCTCAGAGCTGCCCAACCTCAAGGCCGAGTTTTCCAAGCTACCGCATGATCGCGGCACCATTGGCGCGGCCCGCTCGGCCAGCCCGGACAGCGCCAACAGCCAGTTCTTTTTCAATTTCAAGGACAACCATTTCCTGAACGGACAATACACGGTCTATGGCCGGGTGATTGACGGGATGGAACATGTGGACGCGATCCAGCGCGGCGAACCGCCGATGAATCCCGACCGCATGATCAGTGTAAAGGTAGCCTCAGATGCTTAAGACAACTGCAATAATGTTCGCCCTTGCCGCCAGCCCGGCGCTGGCGGTCGGGCTTGACGTGACCGTATCAGGTCAGGCCAACGGCACGTTCCACATCAACCTGTTCGACGATGTCGCCCCACAGCACGTCGCCCAGATCACCGCATTGGCCAATGAGGGCGCCTATAACGGCGTCGTCTTTCACCGGGTGATCGCCGGCTTCATGGCCCAGACCGGCGATGTCGAATACGGTCGCATCGGCGGCGACATGGCGTATGTCGGTCTGGGTGCATCGACCCGGCCTGATATACCGCTCGAGGTGTCGGACAAGACGTTTCAGCGCGGTGTGGTGGGCATGGCGCGGGCTCCAGGCGATCCTAATTCGGCCAACAGTCAGTTCTTTATCATGTTCGAAGAAGCACCTAATCTAAACGGCGATTATACCGTCGTTGGCGAGGTCACGTCGGGCATGGATGTGGTTGACCAGATCAAACGCGGCAGCGGCGAAAATGGTGCCGTGTCGGACAACCCCGATGTGATGACCAGCGTCGTCGTCACTCCCTGATCTGGACCTTGATCGGGGCCCTGATTAGGGCCCTGATCGCAGATTGCGCCCGCTTGCGCTGTCGCCAGAGCGGGGGGGCGCTGCCCCCCCATCCCGGAACAAGTCCGGGACTCCCCCCGGAGTTGTTATTGCAAAGTGAACGGGGTCAGGTGCCGCAGAAAGTCTGACGCACCTTTTCGTCTTCCAGCGGTGGTTTTTCATAAGTCGCGTTGTCGTCGAACGGGGCGGTGACGGCGGCCAGCATGGCGTGGAACGGCGCAAGGTCGCCGTCGGTGCCGGCCCGGATCGCGGCCTCGATCAGATGGGTGCGGGGAATCACCTTGGGGTTGGTCTTTGCCATCAGCTCAGGGTCCGGGCTGTGCGCCTGCCAGCGGGCTTCCCATGCGTCGAACCCATCACGGTTCAGGAACTGGTCGCGGGCGGTGTCGCGCCCAAGCGCGGCAAAGGTGTTGGTGAAATCCCCGCCGTCCTGCGCCATCAAGCTCAGCAAGTCCTGGATCAGTGACTGGTCGTCCGGGGTGGGATGCGCGAGCCCGATCTTGGCCCCGAACCGCGCCAACCATGCGGCGTCATAGATCGTGGGAAAGCTGTTGATGATCGCCGTAAAGTCGGCGATCGCCGCATCCTGATCGGGCATCAGCGCCACCAGCGCGGTGGCAAACTGCGCGATGTTCCACAGCGCGATACGCGGCTGGTTGCTGTAGGCATAGCGGCCCTGTTCGTCGATTGAACTGAACACCGTGTCGGGGTGGTAGCCGTCCAGAAACGCGCAAGGGCCATAGTCGATGGTTTCGCCCGAAACGGCCATGTTATCGGTGTTCATCACGCCGTGGATGAAGCCGACCGCCGCCCATGCCGCCATCAGATCAGCCTGCCGGGCCATCACCATGCGCAGCAGGTCGGCCGGGCCAGTCGCTTGCGCGTAGTGCCGCGCGATCACGTGGTCGCAGAGAGCTTGCAGCGCAGTCATGTCGTTTCTTGACGCAAAGTACTGAAATGTGCCGACCCGGATGTGGCTTTGTGCGACGCGGGTCAGGACCGCGCCGGGCAGGGCCGTCTCGCGCCGCACCGTTTCGCCGGTGGTTACGGCGGCAAGGGCGCGGGTGGTGGGGATTCCAAGCGCGTGCATCGCCTCGCTCACCAGATACTCGCGCAGCACCGGCCCGAGCCATGCCCGTCCGTCGCCGTTGCGGCTGTAGGGCGTCGGGCCGGCGCCTTTGAGCTGGATGTCGCGGCGGATTCCGTCGGTGCCGATTACTTCACCCAAAAGAATTGCCCGCCCGTCGCCCAGTTGCGGGTTCCAATGGCCGAACTGGTGCCCGGCGTAGGCCGTCGCGATCGGTTGCGATCCGGGCAGCGGCGCATTCCCGGCAAGGGCGGCGATCCCTTCGGTGCTGCGCAGCGCGGCGGGGTCGATGCCGAGCAGGGTCGCCAGCGGATCGTTCACCGCGATCAGGGCGGGCGCCCGCACCGGGGTCGGCGCATGGGCGGCGAACATCTGCGCCGGAAGGCGGGCATAGGAATTGTCAAAGGGTATGTGCAGGGTCATGGCCCCAATATAGGGGCGCGGTGGCATGATGACTAGAACCGCCGCGTCATCAGCACCGTGCTGTCGGGCGTGAAACCGGCGCGGGCATAAAGCGCCTGCATGCCGGGGTCGCTGCTGCTTGCTACATGCAGCGCCTTGATGCCGCCGTCACGCAGGGCGCGGCCGATGGCGATCAGGACTTCGGCGGCGATCCCGCGCCGGCGCACGCCGGGGCGAACGAACAGCTCGTCCAGCATCGCGTCCATGCCGCCCGCCGCGATCGACCAGCCGAACGACACAATGATGTATCCGGTCGGGGCGCGACGGGGGCCGAACAGATAGGCGGCACCTTGGGGTGCGCCCGCCAGCAGCGGCAGGGTGGCGGCGCGGCGGTGCGCATCGTCGCGGTTCAGCCCGGATTCGGCGTGGCAGCGGGCAATC
The DNA here is from genome assembly GCA_038323615.1 of Rhodobacterales bacterium. Lineage (GTDB taxonomy): Bacteria > Pseudomonadota > Alphaproteobacteria > Rhodobacterales > Rhodobacteraceae > JBBKXP01. The sequence goes on from JBBQHC010000113.1 coordinate 4,137, forward strand.
AGCGTCAGCAGCTGGTCGGCGTCGTCAGGGGTGCAAAGGTGGATGGCGGTGGTCACAGTCGCGCCAGCCGGTCGGCCAGCAGCCCATAGAACCTGTCGGCGTCGATCTCGCGGATGAACATGGCGTTAGGCTGGCGCCCCGACACACCCCACCAGTCGGCCACCGTCATCCCCAGGGTCAGCTCGGACCGGGTTTCAATCTCGACGTTGATGAGCCGCCCGCCGAACAGGGTCGGGTCGATCAGATAGGCGATGACGCAGGGGTCGTGCAGGGGTGCGCCTTCGCTGCCGTATTTCGCCATGTCGAAGCGTTCGAAAAAGTCGGTCCATGCGGCGACCATATCGCCCACCTTTGTGCCCATCGCCCGAAACGCGTCGATCCGCGCCCGCGTGGTCAGCGCCTTGTGCGTCACGTCCAGCGGCATCACGGTCAGCGGGACACCGGCGCGAAACACGATGTCGGCGGCTTCGGGATCGACGTAGATGTTGAATTCGGCCGCCGGGGTAATGTTGCCGCCCTCGAAACAGCCGCCGCCCATCAGAACGATATCCTGCACCCGGGGGATAATATCGGGGGCGCGCTGAAACGCGGTGGCGATGTTGGTCAGCGGGCCGAGGGGGCAGAGGGCGACGGTGCCTGCAGGTTCGCGCCGCAGCGTCTCGATGATGAAATCGACGGCGTGTTGGTCTTGCAGCGGCATCACCGGATCGGCCATCTGCGGCCCGTCCAGCCCGGTTTTGCCGTGGACGTGTTCGGCGGTCACCAGTTTGCGTTTCAGCGGCGCGTCGCAGCCTGCGAACACAAGCGTTTCCGGCCTGCCCGCCAGTTCGCAGACGATCCGCGCGTTCTTTTCGGTCAGGGGCAATGGCACGTTGCCGGCGACGGCGGTGATCCCCAGAACCGTCAGGTCTTCGGGGCTGGCCAACGCCAGCAGGATCGCCACGGCGTCGTCCTGTCCGGGGTCGGTGTCGATGATGATCTTGCGGGGCACAGAGGAGGGCACAGAGGAGGGCATAGGGGGCCTGTCGGTTGATTGCGCGGGCACCCAATCAGGATTGGCGGGCCGGGTCCAGTGTTTAGACCCGACCGTGCCGGGCCAATCTGGCATGCAGATCAGGCACATCGGCATGGTTCATTTCCAGCCCGAAAATATAGGCGTGGGTCAGGTAGAAACAGGCGCGGTCGATGTCGTTGGCAGCCGCTGCCGCCTCGGCATATAGCCCGACCAGCGCCCAGCGATCATCGCGGGCGTGCGCTGCCAACAGGCGGGCGTCAAGGTCGCTCATCGCCCCGCTTATCCCCGCTCGCGGTGCGCCTCGATCTGTGTCGCGACCCAGTCGTGGAAACAATGGGTCGGGCCATCCATTGCCGGGCTGAAGCGGCCACCATCAAAACCGGGCGCACGGCGGCCCCTTTGCATGCCTTCGACAACAAAGACATCCTCGACGAACACGCCTTTCCACAGATGGGCGTTGCGCGAACGCATGTCTTCGCTGGTGTCGGGCTGGGCATAGAAGATGTGGATGTGTTCGGTGGTTTTCGTTTGGGTGTCGGGTTGCAGAATGATGGAATAACAGTGGTCACGCTGCGCCCCGAGCAGAACGTTGGGATAGACGGTAATGTATTCGGCGCCGGTATCCCACTTGTCCGACAGACCCGCAAAGTCCGGGAATACGGCCTCGTCCGGGCCTTTGAGCTGGCGATAGACCAGCGTGCCCTGTCCGGAGTATTGGCGCGGTTCTTCGATGTGATAGTGGTCTTCCAGCCGGGAATAGCTGTTCAGGCCGGGGTGGACCCAGGGCAGATGATAGCTTTCGCAATAGTTTTCGACGGCGAGTTTCCAGTTGGTATTGACCACGAGGTCGAAACTGGATTCGCTGCCGCCGTGATACATTGGCTGATCGAATTCGCCCCAGCGGGCGATCAGGTCGGCGTGGACTTCGGCAAAGGGCGGGGCCTTGCCGTCGATGTTGATGAACACCGTGTTGAACCAGATATGGCTGCGGACCTCGTTCAGCCCCAAATCGTCGCGCACGATAGCCGCGTGGGTATTGTGGCCGGGGCCGCCGACGTGGGGGGTGGCGACCAGCTTGCCTTCGGTAGAATAGCACCATGAATGATAGGGGCAGCGGATCGCGCCTTCGATCTTTTTCGGCTCACTGACAAGGATCATGCCACGGTGACGGCAGATGTTTTCGAACACCCGGACCTGTCCGGCGCGGTCGCGCAGCAGCAGCAGGGGGATGCCAAGGAATTCGATCGGTTTGGCGTCGCCCGGTTCGGGCACCTCTGCCGCGACCGCCAGCCCGGCCCAATTGGCGAACAGCACCGCGTTCTTTTCCTCGTCCCACATCGCGGGGTCGATGTAATGGGCGTTGGGCAACCCGTTGGCGGTATCGACGGGCCGACGGACGGCGGCAAGGCTGGTCGGGGTCATGTCCTGGGCCATCTGGCACTCCATCTGCTGCGTTTGGCTGACAATAGCAGGTCGGCACACCCGACTCAGTCACTGGTCGCGACTTTGGTTTGCACGCGGGCGACATGGGTCAAGGCGGCGAATTGCCGATTTCAGGGGGCGCCACAGCCGGAAAATCGCCGATTGGGGGAGGGCGGCGATGACTGGGCTGAGGGTCGCGCACGGCCACCTATAGTTTCGGCAGCGAAATGCGCAAAACCGGCGCTGCGGCCCACACCCGTGGCGCGGCAAGGTCGGGCACCCCTATGTCGATGGTGTCGGGGCACTGCCCCCGCATCCATGTCCAAAGGAGACACCGACATGACACGTACCAAAACCGCCGTTCTGGGCGCCACCGCGATGGCCCTGACCGCCACACTGGCCGTCGCCCAGGGCGTCGATCCGGCGTTGGACGCCGATGCCGATGGCATGATGAGCTATATCGAATTGGCGGTCGGCTATCCCGACATGACCGAGGACGCTTTCACCGCGATGGACGCCAACGGCGACGGCCTGCTGGACGCCGACGAGGTGACCGCCGCCGTTGACGCCGGCACGCTGAAGCCGATGGACGGCTAAACCCCGCCCCAGAGGCCCAAGGCCCCCCGCCTGTCGCCCCAAGGCGGGCGGGGGTGCCTATTTCGATCCGCGCCGCAGCGCCGCCACCCCGGTGCGGGCGATTTCCACCAATCCAAGCGGGCGCATCAGATCGGCCAGCGCGTCGATCTTTTCCGAGGTGCCGGTGATTTCGAAAACAAACGACTCCAGCGTGCTGTCCACCACGTTGGCGCGGAAAATATCGGCGAGGCGCAGGGCTTCAAGCCGGTGATCGCCCTTGCCCGCAACCTTGAGCAGGGCCAGTTCGCGTTCCACCGACGGCCCCTCGACTGTCAGATCATTGACCTGATGCACGGTGACGATGCGGCCGAGTTGCGCCTTGATCTGCTCGATCACCTGCGGTGTGCCGCTGGTCACGATGGTGATCCGGCTGCGATGGCCCTTGTGGTCAATCTCGGCCACGGTCAGGCTTTCGATGTTGTAACCGCGCCCGGCGAACAGGCCGATGACGCGCGCCAGCACGCCGGGTTCGTTTTCGACGATCACAGCAAGGGTATGGCGTTCGACGGTGTCTTCGTAATTGGCCTTGAGGTTATAGGCCGAATGGCTGGTGGCGCCTTTTTCAAGTTTCAGTGCGGACATGGTGGGTTCCTTCAGCAGGTCAGGGTGCCGGTGTAGGTGTTCACCCCCGGTTCCTGACGGAAATCGACAAGGGCGCAGTCGGTCGTCTGCGCCACCGCCTGTCGGGCATGGGCGAACAGGCGGGTCTGGTTCATCACGCCGGTTGAAAAGTTGCGGACGACAACGGTGGGTCCGTCAGTGCGGACGTAGAAAATATCGTCGTCCACAGCGATCTCTTGCGCACCCGCGCCACCGGGGCCGGCGCAGGCTGCCAGACCGATCAGCGCGATGGCGGCAAATGCGGAACGGATCATACCATCACCGCGCCGTCCGCCTTGATCGCGCCTTCAGTCCCCGCGTTGCCCATCAGCATTTCGTTATGCGGCTTGCCTGACGGGATCATCGGAAAGCAGTTTTCGTGCTTTTCCACCAGACAATCGAAAATCACCGGGCCGTCATAGGCCAGCATTTCCATGATCGCCGCATCCAGATCGGCGGGGTCGGAACAGCGGATGCCCTTGGCCCCGAACGCCTCGGCCAGTTTGACGAAATCGGGCAGGGCTTCGGACCACGACTGGCTATAGCGCTCGCCATGCAGCAATTGCTGCCACTGGCGCACCATGCCCAGACGTTCGTTGTTCAGGATGAACTGTTTGACCGGCAGGCGGTATTGGATCGCGGTGCCCATTTCCTGCATGTTCATCAGCCAGGATGCCTCGCCCGCGACGTTGATGACCAGCGCGTCGGGGTGCGCCATCTGGACCCCGATAGAGGCCGGAAACCCATAGCCCATCGTCCCCAGACCGCCCGAGGTCATCCAGCGGTTCGGATCCTCGAACCCCAGATACTGCGCCGCCCACATCTGATGCTGGCCAACCTCGGTGCAGATATAGCGGTCGTGCTTCTTGGTCAGCGCCTCAAGCCGTTGCAGGGCGTGCTGGGGTTTGATGATCTTGGTCGAATTGGCATAATCCAGACAGTTGACCGCCTGCCATTCCCTGATCTGTTTCCACCATTTCGCAACACCGTCCTTGTCGGTGACACGGCCCCGCGAGGTCCAGACCTTGAACAGGTCGTCGAGGACATTGCCGACATCGCCCAAAATCGGAATATCGACCCGGATCACCTTGTTGATCGATGAGGCGTCGATGTCGATATGGGCCTTTTTCGACCCAGGCGAAAACGCATCGAGCCGCCCGGTGATCCGGTCGTCGAACCGCGCTCCGATGTTGATCATCAGGTCGCAGTCATGCATCGCAAGGTTCGCCTCGTAAAGCCCGTGCATCCCCAGCATGCCCAACCAATGCTCGCCCGAGGCCGGGTAGGCGCCCAGACCCATCAGGGTCGAGGTGATCGGGAAACCCGTCGCGGCAACCAGTTCGCGCAGCAACTTGCTGGCGGCAGGTCCGGAATTGATCACCCCGCCGCCGGTATAGAACAGCGGCTTTTTGGCCTTTTCCATCAGTTTGACCAATGCGGTGATCGCGTCGATGTCGCCCTTGACCTGCGGCGCGTAGTAGCTTTTGCGCTTGCCCTTTTCGGTATAGGCGCCGGTGGCGAACTGGACGTCTTTCGGGATGTCGACCAGCACCGGGCCGGGGCGGCCCGAGGTGGCAACATGAAACGCCTCGTGAATCGTGTGGGCCAGTTTGTCGGTCTCTTTCACCAGCCAGTTGTGTTTGGTGCAGGGCCGGGTGATGCCGACGGTATCCGCCTCTTGAAACGCATCCGATCCGATCATGAAGGTCGGAACCTGTCCGGTCAGCACCAGAATCGGGATCGAATCCATCAGCGCGTCGGTCAGGCCGGTGACGGCATTGGTCGCACCGGGGCCAGAGGTCACAAGGGCAACGCCGACCTTGCCGGTCGATCGCGCATAGCCTTCGGCGGCATGGACCGCGCCCTGTTCGTGCCGTACCAGAATGTGCTTGATGTCGTTCTGCTGGAAAATCTCGTCATAGATCGGCAGCACTGCGCCGCCGGGATAACCGAAAATGTGCTTGACGCCATGATCGATCAGCGCGCGGACGATCATGGCTGCCCCGGTCA
>JBBQHC010000114.1:0-9794 GCA_038323615.1 Rhodobacterales bacterium
CGACCCAGGATTGCCCGGCGGCATAGTTGGTCGCCATCCATTCGGCAGCACCATCGGCGATTGGAGCGAGGAAGCCGCGCTTGGCCATGTCGGCCGCCAAACCCGGCTGCGGAAACACGGCGACGTTGGGGGCCGATCCGGCCTCGGCATCAATCACGATCTGCTGCTCGAAACTGTCGGACCCGACATAGCGCACGTCGGCATTGGCGGCTTCGGCGAAATAGGCCAGGACGGCCTCGATTGCGGCCTGATCCGGCCCCAGCCAGGGGCCGAACACCGTGATCTGTTCGCCGGCCAGATCGGTGGCGTCGGCAAAGGCAGTGTAGCTGTCCCAGTTGAAATCGCCCTCGCCGGGCGCGAACATCAGGTGCGCTTCGGCATGGGCCGTGCCAGCCGTCAGCGCAACTGTCGCCACAGAGGCGAACAGTGTCTTTTTCATGGTAATCCTCCCAAATGCGCGTTGCCGCGCGACATGTCTATCGTGGGCGCCCGGAATCACGTTCAAAGCGCTTTGGATAGTTTCAAAATTGCCCAATTTCATGCCATTGTCAAACGGCCGATTGGCAACGGACGGTTTTTGCAGAACTTTTTGCGGTTGCAGCATGTTGCTGCTATTTCGGAACCCTTTGACGCTGCAAGCTGCATTGCGTAAGGTGGGGCGAAATTTGAAAGCGCTTTGGCCCGCCATGTCGATGAATTTGAAAGAACTTTCGCACAAACTGGGGTTGAGCCAAACCACTGTGAGCCGGGCATTGAACGGCTATCCCGAGGTCAGTGAGGCGACGCGCCAGCGGGTCCAGCATGCTGCAAAGCAGCATGATTATCGCCCCTCCGCCCGCGCCAAAGGGCTGGCGACGGGCCGTGCGCTGGCCATCGGGCATGTGATCCAGACCTCGACACAGCATGAAATGGTGAACCCGATCTTTGCCGACTTCATCGCCGGCGCGGGCGAAACCTATGCCCGCAACGGCTATGAAATGGTCCTGTCGATTGCCGAAGATGCGGCCGAAGAACAGGTTTACCGCGCTTTGCGTGCCCGCCGGGCCGTTGACGGCGTCATCGTCCACGCGCCACGCATGAATGACGCCCGGATCGCCCTGCTGAACGATATCGGTCTGCCCTTTGTGGTCCATGGACGGGCCAGCGGCATCGCCCTGCCCTACAGCTGGCTGGATGTGAACAACCGCTCGGCCTTTGGCCGTGCCACGACGTTCCTGCTCGATCTCGGCCACCGCCGGATCGGGCTGGTGAACGGGCTGGAATTCATGGATTTCGCGCATCGTCGCCGGGGCGGGTTCACCGACGCGCTGGCCGCCCTTGGCGTTGCCGCCGACCCAACCATGATGCGGTCAGGCGAAATGACCGAAGAGTTTGGTTTTACCTCGGCCCGCGACATGCTGGCCGACGCCAACCCGCCAACCGCGTTTTTGGTTGCTTCGATCATCTGCGGCCTTGGCGTGCGCCGCGCCATCGAAGCCGTGGGGCTGAAAATGGGCCACGACGTTTCGGTCATTATCCATGACGATGTGCTGTCGTATCTGCAGAACGGCGGCGCGGTGCCGATCTTTACCGCGACCCGATCATCGGTGCGCGAGGCCGGACGGCTAGCCGCCGAAATGTTGCTGCACAACATCGCCACACCTCATGCCCCGGCCGCCAACATCCTGCTCGAGGCCGAGTTGATGGTCGGCGGATCAACGGGGCCGGCACCAAGTCAGGACACGCCATGACCTTCAAACGCTCGGACTTTCCCGCCGGTTTCCTGTTCGGCGCCGCGACCGCCGCCTACCAGATCGAAGGCAGTCGTTTTGGCGGCGCAGGCCCCTCGCACTGGGACACCTTCGCCGCCACCCCCGGCAACGTGGTGCGGGCCGAAGACGGGGCAACCGCCTGCGACCATTACCATCTGTGGGAAAGCGACCTTGATCTGGTCCGCGACGCCGGGATGGACGTCTATCGGTTTTCCACATCCTGGGCACGGGTCATGCCAGACGGACACGCAGCCAACCCCGAGGCGCTTGATTTCTACGACCGCCTTGTCGATGGGATGCTGGAACGCGGGCTGGAACCGTTCCAGACTCTCTATCATTGGGATTTGCCTGCCGCCCTGGCCGATCTTGGCGGCTGGTCCAACCGCGACACTGCATTACGATTTGCGGAGTATGTTGCCGTCATCACCGCCAGGATCGGCGACCGGATGGCAGGGATCACGACGATCAATGAACCTTGGTGCGTCGCCTGGCTGTCGCATTTCCTTGGCCACCACGCCCCCGGCCTGCGCGACATCCGGGCGACGGCGCGGGCGATGCACCACATCATGCTGGCACACGGGATGGGAATGACGGCATTGCGGGCGGCGGGAATGAAAAACTGCGGCATCGTGCTGAATTTCGACCGCAGTCTGCCGGTGGATGACGCCCCCGAAAACGTCGCCGCTGCCAATCTGCAAGACGCGATATACAACCGATGGTTCATCGAAGGGATGACGCGGGGCACCTATCCAACTGCGGTACTGGACGGGTTCGCAGGCCATATGCCGGCCAACTGGCAAGAGGATATGACCGAAATCAGCCATCCGACCGACTGGCTGGGCGTCAATTATTACACCCGCAGTCTGGTCCGTGCCGACCCTGAGGCGCCCTGGCCGTCGCTCGCCCCGGTGCCCGGACCGCTGCCCAAGACCCAGATGGGGTGGGAGATTTTTCCGGACGGCCTGCACCATTTCCTGACCCGGATGGCGCGCGATTACGTCGGCGACTTGCCGATTTACGTCACCGAGAACGGCATGGCATGGGATGACCGGGTGGAAAACGGTGCGGTTTATGATCCCGACCGCTCGGCGTTTATGGAAGCCCACATGCAGGCGACCCTGCGTGCGATCAAAGACGGCGCCAACGTGCGTGGGTTTTTCTACTGGTCGCTGCTGGACAACTATGAATGGGCCTTTGGCTATGAAAAGCGGTTTGGCTTGGTCCACGTCGATTTTGACAGCTTGAAGCGGTTGCCAAAAGCATCTTATCACGCCCTTGCGGCCGCGCTGGCCCGTTAGCTCTGGCCAATTACGTAAGCTCTGGCCCATTAAAGGATCCCCGACATGGCCCATCCCGCAAACACCCTGTCATTGGTTGCCGATATTGGCGGCACCAACACGCGGGTGGCGCTGGCGGATGGGCGGCAGGTGTTGGACGGTACGATCCGGCGCTATGCCAATAGCGGCTTTCCGGGGCTCGAGGCGGTGTTGCACCAGTATATCAAGGACGAAGGCGGGGTCGATGCCAAGGCCGCCTGTGTCGCCGTCGCCGGGCCGGTGCGTGACGGGCGCGCGACGATGACCAATCTTGACTGGACCATCGACAAGGACGTGCTGAGACGCGCCACCAAGTCCGAAAACGTGGCGATCCTGAACGATCTGCAGGCCCAAGGCCATGCGATTGGCCACATTGATCCGGACCTGCTGCGCCCAATTCTGGTCGGCACTGCGGCGGGCGATCATGCCGCAAAACTGGTGATCGGTGTCGGCACCGGATTCAACGCGGCCCCGGTGTTTGACACGATCGGCGGGCGGCTGGTCTCTCCGTCCGAAAGCGGCCACATCAACCTGCCGGTGCGCACCGATGCGGACATGCGGCTGTCGATGTATGTAACCACTGCGCACGGGTTTCCGTCGGTCGAGGATGTCCTGTCGGGGCGCGGCCTGGAACACGTTTATGGCTGGCTCGGCGCCGAAGCCGACAACCCGCGCGAGGCGCTGGCCAAGGACATCATGGCCGCCTGCGCCGACGGGTCAGACGCACGGGCGGTCGCCGCGGCGCGGGTTTTCGCGCGTTTTTTGGGCACCGTCGCAGGCAACCTCGCGCTGGTGCAGCTGCCGTTTGGCGGGGTGTTTCTGTGCGGTGGCGTGGCGCGGGCCTTTGCACCCTACCTGCACGATTTCGGCTTTGGCGAAGCGTTCCGCGACAAAGGTCGCTTTTCAGGTTTCATGGGCAATTTCGCGGTCAGCGTGGTCGAGGACGACTATGCCGCCCTCACTGGCTGCGCGGCGCATTTGGCTGCACCGAATTTTGACCTCTGACAACATGACGACATGGTGATTGTTTGGTGGATCGGTGCGCGACCGACGTGAACGATAAATCGTGATTGTCCGGCGCAGCACCGCACCTGATCCGTTCCGCCACCGCGGCGCCGCCGGTTCAGTGGGGATGGGCCGCCCCTGCCCACTAGGTGCAACGATAGTCTATCCAGCCCAAAAATTGGACGGCACCGTCTTTTGCAGCCGCGGTTCAGGCCAACTGTCGTTGCACCGTGGCCGTCAGATCGGCGAGCGAGAATGGTTTGGGCAGGAATACCGAATGCGGGATCAGCGATTGATGTTCGCCGAACGCGTCCTCGGCATAGCCCGATACGAACACGACCTTGGTCGCCGGACGCTGTTCCAACGCCTCGCGCACCCATGTCGGGCCATCCTTGCCCGGCATGATCACGTCAGTGACGAACAGATCAACGACCAGCGAAGGGTCGGTGAGCATGTCCAGCGCGGCCTCGGCGCTGTCCGCCTCGAGCACGGTATAGCCGCGCAGACGCAGCGCCCGACTGGCGAATGCGCGGACCGGCGCCTCGTCTTCGACCAGCAGGACAACGCCGTCGCCGTGCAGCGTGCTGGGGGCGGCGGCGGTCAGAGCCTTGGGCAGTTCGGCGGTTTCCTCGGCGGGGCGGTCGTGGACCGGCAGATACAGGGTGAACACGGTGCCCACTCCGACCTCGCTATCGACAAAAATGAACCCGCCGGTCTGTTTGACAATGCCATAGGCGGTGGAGAGGCCCAACCCGGTCCCCTCGCCGGTGCGTTTGGTTGTGTAGAAGGGTTCGAATATCTTGCCGATCTTTTCAGGCGGGATCCCGTGCCCTTCGTCGATCACCTTGACGAGGACATAGCGGCCCGCCGGAATGATGGCATGGTCGCGTTCAACCATTTCCGCCAAATTCAGATTTTCGGTTTCGACCTTGATCTCGCCACCGCTGGGCATGGCGTCGCGGGCGTTGACGACGAGGTTCATGATAACCTGTTCCAGCTGCCGCTTATCGGCGCGGATCGGCAACAGGGCGGGGTCGTGGTTCAGCGTCAGCATCACCCTTTCACCGACCAGCCGGTTCAGCAAATGGGTCAAATCCGCCAGCGTGTCGCGCAGATCGACGATTTCGGGGCGCAGGTTCTGTTTGCGCGAGAAGGCCAGTAACTGACCTACCAGACTGGCGGCGCGATTTGCGTTTTGGTGGATCTGGATCAGATCTGAATAATCCTGATCGCCCTGATCGTGGCGCAGCAACAGCAGGTCGCAATGGCCTGAAATCGCTGTCAGAAGATTGTTGAAATCATGCGCCACGCCGCCGGCCAACTGGCCGATGGCCTGCATTTTCTGGCTTTGGACAAACTGCGCTTCAAGCGACTTTAACGCGGTGACATCGTTCAGGACTGCGATCAGATGTGCCGACGCGCCGGTGCCCGCCGGATTCAGCGAGACCTGCACAAATACGTCCTGTTGATCGTCGGTGCCGCGCAGAAACTGTGCCGCCCCGGTGCCACGGCCCATCCCGACCTCTTGCAGCCAGTCGATGATCGGGCGCCCCAAGCCTTCGAGCAGGTCGGACAGCCGGGTGCCATGCGCAATCTCGGCGCAGAGCAGGTCGCGCGCCTCGCGGTTCGAGGCGAGGATTTCCCCGGTCACCGCGACTTTCAACAGCGGCACCGGCAAATCCTCGATCGCATCCCAGTCGGCCGGACGTGCGCGCGCCCCGGCCGCTGCATCAGCAGGCAGCAGATAGATTTCTTGTCGCCCGCCCGCCCGTGCGACAATGGCCAGCAAGCAATCGGCGGGTCCATCAACCCCTTCGATCCGGTAAACCCGGCCCGAGACCAGCTGCAACGGAGCGTTGAATAGTCGGTCGAGCGATTTGACCCGCGCCCCGATCATGCGGCGCAACGCTTCGTTCATATACAGAACCGTCCCCGATGGCCCCGCCGTCAGCATTGGCAGACTGACCCCGTCGATGCCCCGCGCACTTTGGCGGTCGGCCATATCTTCGAGCCGCCAAAGATAGGCACCAGCATCGACCTGATGGACCGAGAGGCGGACATGACCCCGCCGCGTCACCACATCTTCGCGGGCGCCACCAAGTGCCTGCGCCCGGCTTTGCAACCGAAACAGCACCGCGCCGGGGTTGGCGAACAGGTCGGCCAGACAGACAGTCAAGGTGGTGGGCAACGGATCATCTGTGCCACCGCGCCCGCGTGCCGCGGCGTTGCACATCTGCAGGTTGCCGTCGGTATCGGTCAGGTAGCTTGGCGTCGCATCGTGTTCGATCAGCCCGGCGACGGTATGGCGCACCCCATTCGCACCGCGTCGCGCCAGCAGGTACCGCCCGAATAAAATCACACCCGACGCCAGTAGGACCGCACCGCCGATCTGCATCCCGAGCACCAGTCTGAAGTCCGCCACAAGCCCGGCGAATCCAAGCACTACCGCGCCCGCGATTACGATCAACCCCACCGAAGGCAAGGTCCGGTCGGTCGTTAGCGCGCCTGTGCCCGCCACACTTTCAGCCTGCGACACTACCCTGATGCCTTTTCATGATTCGTTCCCCGCCAATCGACCGCAGAAACCTTAACCAAGCCTTAATTCTGGCCAGACCATGTAGAACGGACAGGGTTAATGCAACCCAAGGTTGCCGTCAGTCGCGTTGCAACACCGCAAGAAAAAACCCATCGCCGGATGGTCCGGGCAGCCACTGGCGCTTCGCAGTCGCCCGCCACCCGCGATGACGTTGCAGAAACCCTGCAATCTGGGCGTCGTTTTCCGCCCGCAGCACCGAACAGGTCATATAGGCCAGCGCCCCCGACGGCCTGACCAAAGCCGCCGCCGCATCAATGATTGTCGCTTGAAGCCCGACATAACCGGCCAGTCCCTCGGGTGTCAGGCGCCATTTCGCGTCGGGGCTGCGCCGCCAGGTGCCGCTGCCCGAACAGGGCGCGTCACAGATGACCATATCGAACGGTCCCGCCGCCGTCGGATCACCGGGCAGCAGGCCAATCGCGACGCCGGCCCGCGCCGCCCTGACGGGCAGATCGGCCATTCGGCTGGGCGCTGCGTCATGTGCCATGATCTCGATCTGTGCGCGGTCGGCCAAGGCCAGCGATTTGCCGCCGCCGCCGGCGCAGTAGTCCAGCACGCGTTGCCCGGCGGATAGCGGCAAAGCCAGTACCGCTGCTTGCGACGACGCATCCTGCACCTCGACCAATCCCGAAAGATAGACCGACGATCCGGCTACCTTTCTCACATTATCAGTGACTTCCAATGCGGTCTTCACGCTGTGGTGGAACCTGGTCGCGATCCCTTCCGCTGCCAAAGCTGCCTGTGCCGCTGTCCGGTCCGTTCGTGACAGATTGACCCGCAGGAACATCGGCGCACGGGCCTGCAACGCGGCCCGAACCAGGTCGCAGTCAGGGCCCAACGCATCATTGAAAAGGGGATCCAGCCAGTCCGGCAGATCGCCCAGTTCCGCCGGGGACTGTGGCACCTTTCCGGCTTCGTCGGCCCGCACAGGTGCGGCGCCGTGCCCCACCCCGTCGAATATCGCCGCCAGATCGGACCCGTCGCGGCGCATCAAGCCGATCATCAGACCCCGGCCGGTCATCGCGCCGCCAAGGGCCGCCAACGAGCGCATCCCGCGTAGTGCATCAAATACATGGTCGCGCACTGCGGCCCGGTCGCCCGATCCGGCATAACGCGCACCCCGCGCCCAGCCGATCAGCGCCTTTTCCGCCGCGTCGCCCGCCAAGACCCGGTCAAGCACCGTGATCGCCGCGGACACACGCGCCTGCGGCATCATGACCGGATCAGGGCATGGCGTTTTCCGGCCGGAACCCGCCTGCCAACCATTCCGCTAGAGAAATTTTCGCCGAACACCCTCGCCCCGTCGCTCAGGGCGGTGACTCCGACCCCACCACTTTCGACCATACCCATCAGCCGACCCGGTAATTCGGGCTTTCGCGGGTGATCTGCACGTCATGCACGTGGCTTTCGCGCAGTCCCGCGCCAGTGATGCGCACGAAGGTGCAGTTCGCCCGCATCTCCGCGATCGTGGCGCAGCCGGTGTAACCCATCGCGGCACGCAATCCACCGACCAACTGGTGAATCACGGCATGCGCCGACCCCTTGTAAGGCACCTGCCCCTCGATCCCCTCGGGCACCAGTTTGTCGCTGGCGGCGTCTTTCTGGAAATAGCGGTCGGCCGATCCCCGCGCCATCGCGCCAAGACTGCCCATGCCCCGGTAGCTTTTGAAGGTGCGGCCCTGATACAGGATCACCTCACCGGGGCTTTCGTCGGTGCCCGCGATCATGCTGCCAACCATCGCGCAGGAGGCGCCTGCCGCAATGGCCTTGGCGAAATCGCCCGAAAACTTGATGCCGCCGTCGGCGATGACGGGCACGTCGCCGGCACCCGACGCGGCGTCCATGATCGCCGTAAGTTGCGGCACGCCGACCCCCGCGACCATCCGCGTGGTGCAGATTGACCCCGGCCCGATCCCGACCTTGACCGCATCCGCGCCCGCGTCGATCAGGGCCCGCGTGCCCGACGCGGTGGCGACGTTTCCGGCCACCACCTGGACCTCGTTTGACAGCATCTTGGCCCGTTCGACGGCGCGTGCGACGCCTTCGGAATGGCCATGCGCGGTGTCGATGACGATCATATCGACGCCGGCGTCAACCAAAGCCTGCGACCGCTCAAAGCCCGCGTCGCCCACGGTCGTCGCCGCCGCGACTCGCAAGCGGCCCAGTTCATCCTTGCAGGCGGCAGGGTTCAGCACGGCCTGTTCGCTGTCTTTCAGCGTCAAAAGACCCGTCAGCTTGCCCTTGCCGTCAGTGATCAGCAGTTTTTCGATCCGGCGCGCCTGCATCAGACTGCGGGCTTCGTCCAGATCAGCGGGTTCGGTCAACATCGCCAGATTGTCGGATGTCATCATCACTTTGACCGGCGTCTTGTCGTCTTGGGCAAAGCGCATGTCGCGGTTGGTGACGATCCCGACGACCAGCCCGTTTTCGCCGACGACCGGAAAGCCGGTGACGCGGTAGCGTTCCATCAGCACCTTGGCATCGGCCAACGTCTGATCCGGGGTCAGGGTGATCGGGCTATAGACGATACCGGATATGAACCGTTTGACGTCGCGGATTTCCTTGGCCTGTGCTTCGATATCCAGATTGCGGTGAATCACGCCGATGCCGCCCGCCTGTGCCATCGCGATGGCCATGCGTCCTTCGGTCACGGTATCCATCGCGCTGGACAACAGCGGGATGTTCATCGCGATATTGCGGGTCACGCGGGTGCGCGTATCGGCGGTCGATGGCAGAACCGACGATGCAGCCGGCACAAGCAAAACATCATCGAATGTGAGGGCCTCACGAATCTCCATTGGAACACCTTCCCCGGAACGCTTCATTTGGCACGTCGCTATTGCACGGATACTGCACCTGCGAAAGGGTCCGCGCCGATAATTCCGATTTGACGCTTGTTTTGGCCAGACTATCGCCGCCGAAGGTTCGAGCAGCGCATCCGGGCGCAACTGATCCCGCCCAATCGTCGACAATGCCGCTAAGGCACCGCCTTATGACGCCTTCGCCCTTTCCCCTACCGGCAATTCCTCTATCGTCCCGCCAACACGCGATAAAAACCAAGGCCGCAGGCATGACCACCCACCCCCTCGTGATCTTCACTCCCTCGGGCAAACGGGGGCATTTCCC
>JBBQHC010000115.1:0-9767 GCA_038323615.1 Rhodobacterales bacterium
GCTGCGTGACCGCGACTATGCGTTGAAATGCGTGACCGACAATGCCCGGATGCGCCTGTGGCTGCGTCAGGCCCTGCTGGAACTGGGCGTCGGTTGCGACGAAAGCCACACCAACTTCGTCCTCGCCCGGTTCGACAGCGCAACCGAGGCCGAAGCCTGCGATGCCCACCTGCGAAGCGAACGCATCATTGTGCGCCGCGTCGCCAACTATGGCCTACCCGAGGCCTTGCGCATCACCGTGGGCGACGAAAGCGCCTGCCGCCGTGTCCTCCACGCCATTGCGGTGTTCAAAGGGGCGCGCTGATGGATAATCCATATCCCCGCGTCGCCCTGATCGGGCTGGGCCTGATCGCCGGGTCGATGGCCCATGCGATCCGCCGCGCCGGTATGGGTTCCGAGATTGTCGGCCATGCCCGCAGCGCCGAAACCCGTGACATCGCCCGCGAGATCGGCCTGTGCGACCGGGTTTGCGAGACGGCGGCCGAGGCCGTCGCGGGCGCCGACCTTGTCGTTCTGTGCGTTCCGATCGGCGTGATGGGCGATGTCGCTGCCGAAATCGCCCCGGCACTGAAACAGGGCGCGACCCTGACCGATGTGGGATCGGTCAAAAAGGCGGTGATCGACGCTGTCGGCCCGCATGTGCCCGCAGGCGTCCATTTTATTCCCGCGCATCCGTTGGCCGGAACCGAACATTCGGGCCCCCGGTCAGGCTTTGCCGAACTGTTCGACAACCGCTGGTGCATTCTGGTGCCCGACGGGGCCGACCGGGCGGCGGTGGACCGGCTGGAGGAGTTCTGGAAGGCGCTGGGCAGCAATACCGACGAGATGGACGCCGACCATCACGATCTGGTTCTGGCGGTGCCCAGCCACACCCCGCACCTGATCGCCTATACGATGGTCGGGGTCGCCGACGATCTGCGCCGGGTGACGGACAGCGAAGTGATCAAATTCTCGGCGGCGGGTTTTCGCGATTTTACCCGGATCGCGGCCAGCGATCCGACGATGTGGCGCGACGTGTTCTTGACCAACAAGGATGCGACGCTGGAAATCCTTGGCCGCTTCACCGAAGAACTGTTTGCCCTGCAACGGGCGATCCGGCGTGGCGACGGTGACCATCTGCACGCCTATTTCACCCGTACACGGGCGATCCGGCGCAGTATCATCGACGCCGGGCAGGACACCGCCGCACCCAACTTTGGCCGGGGTCCGGCGCAAAAACCGTGAGACTGGCGGTGGTCCTTGCGCTCTGCGCCGGGACGGCGCTGGCGCAGGCGCCCGAAACCTCGCCGCGTCCCGCTGCCCGCCCGACAGCGAGCCTCGCCAACCTGCAAACCGCCGACCAAACCACGCGCCCGCCAGACCGGCCTAGTGCTGTGGTGCAGCAGGTGAACCCAGCGAGCAGCGGGACGCGGCGCGGATCGGTCTGCGGCGTGCCTGAAATTCAGGGCGAGGTGGTCGCGGCGGTCGAAGGATCAGGCGATTGCGGTATTGCCGCACCTGTGCAGATCACATCCGTGTCGGGCGTCAGCCTAAGCACCCCTTCCCTGATGGACTGCACCACGGCCACGGCCCTGAACGATTGGGTCGCGCAATCAGCCAGCCCGCGCATCGGCAATCGCGGCGGCGGCCTTGTGTCGTTGCGGATAGCCGGGTCTTACGTCTGTCGCGGTCGCAACAATGCCGCCGGGGCGCGGATGTCGGAACACGGGCTGGGCCGGGCGATTGATGTCGCCGGATTTGGCCTGCGCAACGGATCCGAAATCCTGGTATTGACCAGTTGGCGCAGAGGCGCCATTGGCCGCCGGTTGCGGCAAATGCACGACGACGCCTGCGGGGTGTTCAAGACGGTGCTGGGCCCCGAATCCGACGCCTACCACCGCGACCACTTCCATTTGGATACAGCGCGGGGACGCAGCGGGGCCTATTGCCGCTAACGCGTTTTGTTATGGCGAACAAGAATCAGACTTCGCCCAATCTTGGGGCGAAGTCTGATTCAGACCAAACGCAAAACGCTTTAGTTCAGGTCACAGTTGCCCGGCCAGAACCGCGTCCAGATCGTCCAGCCGGTCCTGCCCCCATAGGCGTTCGTCTTTGTCGGTTATAAAAAATGGTGCGCCAAAGGCCCCGCGCTGCACCGCTTCCTCAAGATTGGCGGCGTAGGTGTCGGCCCCGGTCATCAGCCCGGAATCGGCCAGTTTCGGATCGAATCCGGCGGCGCTCAGACACTCGCGGATCACGTCGTCGTCGGCGATGTTGCGTTCCTCGGCCCAGCAGGCCCGCCCAAACCCATGCAAAAGCGCCCCCAGATCGCCGCCGCCCGCATTCTGGGCGGCGATGATCGCATAGGACGATGGTGCCGGGTTGGTCGGCCAGAATGCCGGTTTGAGGTTCAGCGGCAATCCCGCCACCGCCGCCCGCCGTCGCATGTCCTGCAGGCGATATTCCTGCCGGTTCGGGTGCCGGTCTTTCGGCGGCGTGCCGCCAGTGCGCGCAAACAGCCCCATGATGTCGAGTGGTTTGTAAGTGATCGTCGCCCCATGCGCCGCCGCGATTTCGCCGGGCCGGGTGCCGGTCAGGTAGGTGAACGGCGAAATCGTGGCAAAGAAGTAATCGACATGGGGCATTCGGGGCATCCTTGGCTGCTGATTTCTTTGCGCGACCGTAGTGGTGTGCTAGGCGGTGTCAACGTCACGATTCCCCCCCAAGGACGATCCCCACATGCCCAATCTGACCGAGCCGAAACTGATCGCCGGAAACGCCAACCGCACCTTGGCCATGGCCGTCGCAAGGCGGATGTCGATGCACCGCGGGATGAACGTCAAACTGGTGGATGCGCGGGTCGAAGTGTTCAACGACCAGGAGATTTTTGTCGAGGTTTACGAGAACGTGCGTGGTGAGGATATGTTCATCATCCAGCCGACCAGCAATCCGGCCAACGATAACCTGATGGAATTGCTGATTATTGCCGACGCGCTGCGCCGCTCGTCCGCCGCCCGGATCACCGCCGTGATCCCCTATTTCGGCTATGCCCGTCAGGATCGGCGCACCAAGGCCCGCACGCCCATTTCGGCCAAACTGGTCGCCAATCTGATCGCCCAGTCGGGGATCGAACGGGTGCTGACGATGGACCTGCACGCCGCACAGATCCAGGGGTTCTTCGATCTGCCTGTGGATAACCTGTATGCGTCGCCCATCTTCGCACTGGATATCAACCACCACTTTCAAAACATGGACGACGTCATGGTCGTGTCGCCCGATGTCGGCGGCGTTGCCCGTGCCCGCGAACTGGCACAGCGGATCGGTGCGCCCCTGTCGATCGTCGACAAACGCCGTGAAAAGGCCGGTGAAGTCGCCGAGATGACCGTGATCGGGTCAGTGACGGGCAAACGGTGCATTATCGTTGACGACATCTGCGATACCGCCGGAACGCTGTGCAAAGCCGCCGAGGTGCTGATGGCGGCGGGTGCCACCGAGGTTCACAGCTATATCACCCACGGCGTCCTGTCTGGCCCGGCGGTCGAGCGGATCACCAATTCAGTGATGAAATCGCTGGTGATCACGGATTCAATCGAAGCGACCGCGGCGGTCAAGGACTGCAAGAACATCCGCATTGTCCCGACGGCGCCGATGTTTGCCCAGGCGATCCTGAATATCTGGAACGGCACGTCGGTCAGTTCGCTGTTCGATCACGAAACGCTGGAGCCGATTTACGAGGGGATGTACACTAAGTTGGTGTAGGTCGGGTCAATACAAATCCCACTCGTCCGCCTGCCGCACCTCGCCAATTGCCTGCCATCCGATACGCACCCGGGCGACCTTGGTATCGCCCCAGGTGCGAAACACGATCCCGAACCCTTCTTCAGTCACGTCCTCGGCCTGCACATCGGCGCGTTCGTTGGTGTCGCGGCTCATGTCCCACATGGTCATGAAGACCCGCACGGCAGGGGCGCTGCGGAAACTTTCCGAGAAATGCACATAGGCGCGGTTCTGGCGCGGGCCTTCGCCCGTCCACATGATCCCGTCGTGTTCGAAATCCGAAAACAGAACGACATCGCCCTGATCGATCCCGATAAGATGATTGCGCAAACGCTTCATTGACTGGTCACACTGTTACACGACGCAAGGCTAGCAGGGGAATGGGGCGGGAAACAGGCCGGAAAGTGGTGGTGAAGGTGCGTGTCGATGGCATCATTAGGCACCAAGCGGCCTGATCTTCGCCGCAGCCAAACAACAAAGGTTGTTCGGAAAAAATCAAGGTTCGTAACGAATTCAACTCACTTTCGTGGACGCATTCGCCTAAGTCAACCGCCCCCCATCACTGCGGCGACGTCGCGCTGGTTTAACTCCCTGAGCAATTTCATGCGGATGGCTTCGGGGTAGTCAGTGTAGTCTCCGGTCCCGAGCGCAAATGCCCCCGGACCCCAAATTACCTCCGTTTCAAAGTATCGTTTCAGCACCGGTCGGGTATCGCCACCGATCACCAGCGCGTTGACAGTCACTTGTGAAAAGTCGAGTTGATCATAGACTTGGCGGGGCGTGGGACCGTTATTATTATAGCCGTCACTAGAGACATCGATCGTGTGCCAAGAGCAATTCGGTCCCAGAACCAGCAGGCCATGCGCGAACGCGATTGCCGACCCGGTTGCGGTGCGCTGTCCATAAACCGTTCTCTGCTGCTCCTCGAAACGCACCGCCAAACGTTCAATGGCGGCGGCGTCGGACAGCAACGTCCAATCTGCGATGACGATTTGGTGGTGTTGTCCGCTCCATTCGAACGCCGCAACGGCAATCGGGTCGTCATAGGCCAGAATTGCCGCCTGGACATCCGCGTCCCTGAAGGCGCTCGCGAGGCCATTGAGTTCAAGGGCGTAGTCGCTTGAATCAACGCTGCTTGAGACATCTATTGCCAGAACCAATGCCAGCGGGCACGCAACAGCGCCACCGGGCAGGCAGAACAGCGGCAGCAACAGCTTGGATGCGTTAGATAAAAGGTTGCTAAGTCCTCGGTTGTGCATACCCGACCCCGGCCAACGGTCCTTGCAGCAAGACAATATACGGCGAAACTCTATATGGAAAACTATTGCGATCTTCGACATTAACGACAGCATCTCTTGTCGCAGGCGCAGTTTGCCAAATGTGTAAGCGCCGCAGTGAAAGTTTGGCTAGCGGGGCCGATGCCTCTGATTCAGAGAAAGGCCTTTTTGGCGCCACAAGTCGGGCCTCGCTGAGGCGAGAAGCGCCTGTTCATCAATTAAAACAAAAGGCCCCGCCAAAGCAGGGCCTTTCATTGAATATCGCCAGATCAGATCAGATCAGCCCGGCAGCGGCCCGGTATGCCCCGCCGTCAGCCCGATATGCCCGCCGACCGCGACCATATCCGCCAGCAGTTTGGCAGCGTCATCGACCGGGCCGGGTTCGTTCTTGAAGGTTTCCTGCGCTTTGGCATGGGCCTCGCGGGCCTGTGACACCATTTCGTCGAAATGCTCTTGGGTGAATTCGCCTTTTGGCACGGCCTGTTCGGCCAGCACTGAAACGCTGGCCCCGTTGATCTCGGCAAAGCCGCCCGACACGATGTATTCGTCGGTCCCGGCCGCATGGACGACCCGCAGGATGCCGGGGCGCAGCGTGGTGATCAGCGGTGTGTGGTCAGCCATTGCCGTCAGGTCGCCGTCGGCGCCCGGAATCTGCACCTCGGTCGCCTGAAGCGACGACAAGCGCCGTTCCGGGCTGACCAGATCGAATTGCACGGTCTCTGCCATATTGGCCCCCTTAAGCTGCTGCCGCCGCCATACGCTGGGCTTTGGCGATCACGTCGTCGATGCCGCCGACCATATAGAACGCGCCTTCGGGCAGGTGATCGTATTCACCCGCGACGACGGCTTTGAACGATGCGATCGTCACATCGAGCGGCACCTGCACCCCGTCGGACCCGGTAAACACCTTGGCCACGTCGAACGGTTGGCTCAGGAAACGCTGGATTTTCCGCGCCCGCGCGACGGTCAGTTTGTCTTCTTCGCTAAGTTCGTCCATCCCCAGAATGGCGATGATGTCTTGCAGGGATTTGTACCGCTGCAACACCTGCTGGACGTCGTTGGCGACCTTGTAATGCTCTTCACCCACAACCGCGGGGTCAAGCAGGCGCGAGGTGGAATCGAGCGGGTCCACGGCGGGATAGATGCCGAGTTCCGAGATCGCGCGCGACAGAACGGTCGTCGCGTCAAGGTGCGCAAAGGAAGTCGCAGGCGCGGGGTCGGTCAAATCGTCCGCAGGCACATACACGGCCTGCACCGAAGTGATCGATCCAGCCTTGGTCGAGGTGATGCGTTCCTGCATCGACCCCATGTCGGTGGCCAGCGTCGGCTGATAGCCCACAGCAGAAGGGATCCGGCCCAGAAGCGCGGACACTTCGGACCCGGCTTGGGTAAAGCGGAAGATGTTGTCGATAAAGAACAGCACGTCCGACCCGGTGGCGTCGCGGAACTGTTCGGCAATCGTCAGACCCGACAGAGCGATCCGCATCCGGGCCCCCGGCGGTTCGTTCATCTGCCCGTAAACCAGCGCGATTTTGGATTTTTCCAGATCGTCGGGGACGATGACGCCGGATTCAATCATCTCGTGATACAAGTCGTTGCCTTCACGGGTCCGCTCGCCCACACCGGCGAACACCGACACGCCCGAGTGGACCTTGGCGATGTTGTTGATCAGTTCCATGATCAGAACCGTCTTGCCGACGCCGGCACCACCGAACAGGCCGATCTTGCCGCCCTTCGCATAAGGCGCCAGCAGATCGACAACCTTGATGCCGGTGACCAGCACTTCGGATTTGGTCGACTGGTCGGCAAAGGCCGGAGCATCGGCATGGATCGGGCGATATTCCTTGGTCTTGACCGGACCTTTTTCGTCAACGGGTTCACCGATGACGTTCAGGATGCGGCCCAGCGTGGCGGTGCCGACCGGAACCATGATCGGCGAGCCGGTGTCAGTCACCTCGGTGCCGCGCACCAGACCTTCGGTGCCGTCCATCGCGATGGTGCGCACGGTGTTTTCGCCAAGGTGCTGCGCCACTTCAAGAACCAGCTTGTTGCCGTTATTGGTCGTGTTCAGCGCGTTCAGGATGGCCGGCAGTTCATCTTCGAACTGCACGTCCACGACGGCGCCGATGACCTGGGTCACTTTGCCTTTTGCGTTAGCCATGTGTTTTACTCCGGTTGTCTTGTCTTAGAGCGCTTCCGCGCCCGAAATGATTTCAATCAGCTCGTTGGTGATCTTGGCCTGACGCGATCTGTTGAACTGGATGGTCAGTTTGTCGATCATCTCGCCCGCGTTACGCGTCGCGTTATCCATTGCCGACATCCGGGCACCCTGTTCAGAGGCGCCGTTTTCCAGCAGGGCGGCGAAAATCTGGGTCGCAAC
The DNA here is from genome assembly GCA_038323615.1 of Rhodobacterales bacterium. Classification (GTDB taxonomy): domain Bacteria; phylum Pseudomonadota; class Alphaproteobacteria; order Rhodobacterales; family Rhodobacteraceae; genus JBBKXP01. Next base: position 7,414 of record JBBQHC010000115.1, read on the forward strand.
GCCACGCGGCAGCAGGTCGGCCAGGATCGCTTCTTCGCTGGGTTCATAGTCGTAGATCGTGCTCGGCCCGTCTTCAGATTCCTCGAACGTGGCGGGGATGATCTGGGTCGCGGTCGGGATTTGGCTGATGACGTTTTCGAATTTCGAGAAAAAGATCGTCGCGATGTCAAATTCGCCCGCGTCGAACCGCGCCAGCACATCCTTGGCGATCCCTTGGGCGTCGCCATAGCTGACCCGCTTGACCTCGGTCAGATCGACATGGCCGACAAATCTATCGCCATAGTCGCGGCGCATCGCATCGCGTCCCTTTTTACCGACCGTCAGGATTTTCACCGTCTTGCCCTCGCCCGCGAGTTTCGTTGCGTGGGCCTTGGCCAGCTTGGCGATGTTGCCGTTAAAGCCACCGCAAAGGCCGCGTTCGGCGGTCATCACGATCAGCAGATGGGTCTGATCCGACCCGGTGCCGCGCAGCAGTTTCGGGGCCGTGTCCGACCCGCCCACCGACGCGGCCAGCCCTGCCATCACGGCCATGAACCGTTCGGTATATGGGCGCGACGCCACGGCGGCGTCCTGCGCGCGGCGCAGTTTTGCGGCGGCCACCATCTGCATGGCCTTGGTGATCTTGCGGGTCGATTTGACCGTCGCAATCCGGTTCTTAAGGTCCTTCAGACTTGGCACTGGCCGGTCCTCCTATCCAAAATCAGGCGAAGTCTGCCGCATAGGCATCCAGCGCCGCTTTGACCTTGGTCTCGGCATCGCCTTTGATCTTGGGGTCGTCTTTGGTGATCATCTTCAGGACGTCGTCGTGCTTTGAGCGCAGGTGCTTCAGCAGACCAGCCTCGAAACGGCCAACGTCCTTGACCGCGATTTTGTCGAGGTAGCCGTTGGTCCCGGCGTAGATCACGCAGACGATTTCGGCGTTTGACAACGGCGAATACTGCGGTTGTTTCATCAGTTCGGTCAGACGGGCGCCACGGTTCAGCAGGGCCTGCGTCGAGGCGTCAAGGTCAGACCCGAACTGCGCGAACGCCGCCATTTCGCGGTATTGCGCCAGCTCCAGCTTGACCGGACCGGCGACCGATTTCATCGCGTTGGTTTGCGCCGACGAGCCGACGCGCGACACCGACAGGCCGGTGTTCACGGCCGGGCGGATACCTTGAAAGAACAGCTCGGTTTCCAGAAAGATCTGGCCGTCGGTGATCGAGATCACGTTCGTCGGGATAAACGCCGACACGTCGCCGCCCTGGGTTTCGATGATCGGCAATGCGGTCAGCGACCCCGACCCGTTGTCGGCGTTGAGTTTGCACGACCGTTCCAGCAGGCGCGAGTGCAGATAGAACACGTCGCCCGGATAGGCTTCGCGGCCCGGCGGGCGGCGCAGCAGCAGCGACATCTGGCGATACGACACGGCCTGTTTGGACAGGTCATCATAGATGATCAGAGCGTGGCGGCCATTGTCGCGGAAATGTTCGGCCATCGCAGTGGCGGCATAGGGTGCAAGGAACTGCATCGGCGCCGGGTCGGACGCGGTGGCGGCGACGACGATGGTGTAGGCAATCGCGCCGGAGTCTTCCAACTTCTTCACGATCTGCGCGACAGTCGACCGTTTCTGGCCGATGGCGCAATAGATGCAATACAGTTTCTTGGATTCATCGTCGCCAGCCGCCTTGTTATAGCTTTGCTGGTTCAGGATGGTGTCAAGCGCGATGGCGGTCTTGCCGGTCTGGCGGTCGCCGATGATCAACTCGCGCTGGCCACGGCCAACCGGGATCATCGCATCGACCGATTTCAGGCCGGTCGCCATCGGCTCATGCACCGATTTGCGCGGGATGATGCCGGGGGCCTTGCTGTCGGCAACGCGGCGTTCCTTGGTCTTGATCGCGCCCTTGCCGTCGATCGGATTGCCCAGACCGTCCAAAACCCGGCCCAGCAGTTCATCGCCCACGGGAACGTCCACGATGGATTTGGTCCGCTTGACGGTGTCGCCTTCCTTGATGTCGCGGTCCGACCCGAAGATCACGCAACCGACGTTGTCGGTTTCAAGGTTCAGCGCCATACCCCGGATCCCGCCGGGGAATTCGACCATTTCACCGGCCTGAATGTTGTCAAGGCCATAGACGCGGGCGATCCCGTCGCCGACCGACAGCACGCGGCCAACTTCGGCCATTTCGGCCTCTTGGCCAAAATTCTTGATCTGGTCCTTGAGGATCGCAGAAATTTCGGAAGCTTGGATCGCCATTATCCGACCTCTTTCATGGTGTTCTGGAGGGCCGCAAGCCGCGAGCGGATCGACGTGTCGATCATTTTCGAGCCTACATTCACGATAAGACCGCCGATAAGGGATTCATCGACGG
>JBBQHC010000116.1:0-9721 GCA_038323615.1 Rhodobacterales bacterium
GTGACGCGGTGCTGGCGATGCTGCGGGAACGCGAACTGATCTCGTCGGCCTACCTTGAACAGGATGTGTCGCTCGACCTGACCGACGGGCGGCGGGTCACGGCGTTGGCCTACGTCATCGACCCAGTGCATATCCAATACTGCCATTTCGAACTGGAACGGCAGGCGCAGATGATCGCCCATGCCATCGGCGGGCGCGGGCCGAACCACGAATACCTGACCAACACGGCCAGCCACCTGACCGAAATGGGGATCAACGACCCCGATATGGACTGGCTTGTGGCGCGGGTTGCCGCCCTGCGCAACATCTAGAGCAAAGTGCCGATATTTGATTTGGGTTTCCGCCCGGTTGCCCCTATGGTCGGCCGAACCGACAAACGTGAGGAACCTGTCCCTTGATGGACAAAAAGGAACCCGAGGCCGAGCCGCATTTCACCCAACCCGTCCGCCAGATCACGTCGATGCTGGTGGCGCTTGGGCTGGTCATGGCCGGGGTGTTCATCGGGTTCGTGGCCCTGCGGGCGATATTCCAGTCCAACATCTACCTGAACGGGCTGATCCTGTCGGTGTTCGTTCTGGGCGTCCTGTCGTGTTTCCGCCAGGTCGTGCAACTTGCTGTATCGGTGCGCTGGATCGAAGGGTTCGCGGTGCAACGATCGGGGCATGAAATCGTGCAGGTGCCGTCGCTTTTGGCCCCGTTGGCGACCTTGTTGCGAACCCGCGGCGCCCGCATGCATCTGTCGTCGACGTCCAGCCGGTCGATCCTCGATTCCGTCGCGCAGCGGATCGACGAAGACCGCGAAATCACCCGATACCTTGGCAGCACGTTGATTTTCCTTGGGCTTTTGGGCACATTTTACGGGCTGGCCACCACCGTCCCGGCGTTGGTCGAAACCATCCGATCGCTGAACCCCAGCGAAAGCGAAAGCGGGGCCGACATTTTCGCCCGCCTTCAGGCCGGGCTCGAAAGCCAGTTGGGCGGCATGGGCACGGCGTTTTCGTCATCCCTGCTGGGCCTTGCCGGGTCGCTGGTTGTCGGCCTGCTGGAGCTGTTTGCCGGACACGGCCAGAACCGATTTTACCGCGAATTGGAAGAATGGCTGTCGTCGATAACCCGTCTTGGCTTTTCAGCGGGCGAGGATGGCACGGTCGGCAATGACAACGTCATGACCGGAGTGGTCGATCACCTGTCCGAACAGGTCGAGGCGCTGCAACGGATGTTTACCCAATCCGACATCAGCCGCAGCGTGGTCGAGGATCAAATCGGCAAAATGGCCGCCGCCGTCACCGGCCTTGTCGGCAAAATCGACAACAGCGAAACCAACGACCTGCTGCAACGGGTCGCGACGCGGCAGGACGCCCTGCTGACGAAATTGCACGAAAGCGGGCTTGACGGGATCGACGCTGAAAGCCGGATGCGACTGCGGTCGATTGATGTGCAACTGCTGCGTATCCTCGAGGAAATGTCCGCCGGACGACAGGAAAGCATGGCCGATCTGCGCGGCGACATTGCTGGTCTGACGCGGGCCCTGCGGCAACCGCGCGGGCGGCCTGAAAAGCCGGGGCAGGATTAGGCATGGCGCTGTCCCGCCGTGCTGCCAATCGGTTCAACGGCAACATCTGGCCGGGGTTCGTCGATGCGATGACCGGGCTGCTGCTGGTTCTGATGTTCGTGCTGACCATCTTTATGGTGATCCAGTTCGTACTGCGCGAAACCATCACCGGGCAGGACAAGCGTCTGGATGAATTGACCGCAGAAATTGCGTCGCTGGCGCAGGCACTGGGGCTGGAACAAACCCGCTCGGCAACTTTGGGGGGGCAGGTCGGCTCGCTGACGACGACCGTCGCGGCAATGTCGGACGAGGCGGATGCGCAGGCAGCCTTGATCGCGCGGCTGACGGGCGAGCGCGACACGGCGTCGGCGGCATTGGTGGCCGCGCAAAACCAGATCACCGGGTTCGAGGCGCAGGTTGCGGGCTTGTTGGCACAACGCACCAATTTACGGACCCAAGTCGCCGGACTCGAAGCGGATCAAACCCGGCTTTTGTCGGATCAGGACGCGCTGAACCTTGCCCTCGCGCAGGCGCGCACCGAAATCGACGCCGGGGCCGAGGCCGCCCGTCTTGCCGCCGCCCGGCGCGAGGCGCTGGCAGCACTGGTCGCCAGTCTTGAGGCCAAAGCTACCGCCAGCGGCACCCGGATCAGCGAACTCGAGGCCGCCCGGATCGTCGACGCGGCCGCGGCCGAGGCATTGCGGGCGCGGTTGGAAAACGCCGATACCGAACTCACCGCGATGACGCTGGCGCTGGAACAGCAGCGGCGCGAGGCTGAAAATACGCTGACGCTGCTGGCGGCGGCAGAGACGGCAAGGGCCGACCTCGACATGAAACTCGCCGCCGCATTGCTGGCCCAGCAACAGTCCGAGAACGACCTGACGCAAGCCCTGAACGCCGGCGACGATCTGGATGCGCGGCTGGTCGCGGCCTTGTCGTTGCAGGAAACGACCGCCGCCGATCTGGCCGCCGCGCGCGACCAACTCGCCGCCGTGACAACCGACCGCGACGATCTGTCGGCACGACTGGCGGCGGCGCTGACGGCGTCAGAGGTGGCTAACGGTGATCTGGATGCAGCCAAGGCGGCGCTGGACGCGGCGTTGGCCGATGCCGAATTGGACCGCGCCCAGATCGAAGAACGGCTGGCCGCTGCGGTGCTGGCACAGCAGGCGACGCAAGCGGAACTCGCGGCGGCACGCGCTGAAACAGACGCGACGGTTGCCGCCCGCGCGACACTGGAACAACGGCTGGCCGAGGCGCTGCTGGCGCGCCAATCGCTCGAGGCACAAGTGGCATCGCTGTCGGAAACCCGCACCGAAACCGAAACCGACCGCGCCAGCCTCGAGGCCCGGCTGGCCGAGGCGATGGCAGCAATTGCCGCCGCGCGGGCCGAAGGCGTCACGCAAATGACCGAGGCCGAGCGGCAGGCCGCGCTTCTCGCCACGGCCAACGCAGCATTGTCGCAAGAACAGGCGCTGTCGGCGGACAGTCAGCGACAGGTCGCCCTGCTGAACGCGCAAGTGACCGAATTGCGCAACCAGATCGGCACCCTGCAGGCATTGCTGGACCTTGCCGACGAAACCGATGTGGCGTCGAACGTGCAGATCCAGTCGCTCGGGTCTCAGTTGAACACCGCTCTTGCCCGCGCCGCTGCAGAAGAACGCCGCCGCCGCGAGCTTGAGGAGGCTGAGCGTATCAGGCTTCAGGCCGAGCGTGATCAACTGGCGGCCGAAACTCAGAGCCTTGAACGCTACAAGTCTGAATTCTTTGGCGAATTGCGCGATATATTGGCCGGGCAGGACGGCATCAGAGTCGAAGGCGATCGGTTCGTATTTTCGTCCGAAGTACTGTTCCCGCCAGGCAGCGCCACCATCTCGGAGGTCGGCAAAGGCGAGATTGCCAAGGTCGCCGCGATCTTGCGCAGCGTCGCCGCCAACATTCCGCCCAGTATCGATTGGATCATCCGGGTTGACGGACATACCGACAACATACCGTTAAGTGGCGCCGGGCAGTTCGCCAACAATTGGGAATTGTCGCAGGCCCGCGCGCTGTCGGTCGTCCTTTACATGATCAACAGCGAAGGGATCCCACCAAATCGGCTCGCGGCCAATGGGTTTGGAGAGTTCCAGCCGATTGCAACCGGCAGCAGCGACGCGGATCACGCCCAGAACCGGCGGATCGAGCTGAAACTGACCGAGCGATAGGTCAAGGCTTTGCAAAACCCTTTCGAAAACGCTTCACAACGTTTTTCCCTGTGTCAATCGACGGTGATTTTCAGCGTCTGTTGCCCCAAAACGATCCCGTCGCGCACCAGCACGATTGCCCCGGTATAGTCGCCAGTGGGCCAGCCACCCGGCGGACTCCGTCGCCCTGCCGCACGAAAATACTGCGCCTGCACCCGTTCGATCCGGTTGTCTTGCGTGATGACACGGCCATTGGGTCCAAAGATCGTCAGTTGCAACACATCCCCTGCCCGCCCGCCAAACGCGTAGGCCCACAGGACCAGCGCGTCGTCGGACGTGACAATCGCCGCTGCCGTGCCAGCCTTGATCGCGTCGTAGTCCGGCACGCCGGGGGCAAAGCCGACGCTGATCAACCCGCCTGCCGGGGTGGCTGGGGGGTCCCGCCACAGGGTGCTGTCGCCGGGGGTGGCGCAGGTTACAACGCCGTCGGGGTCGAACGGATCGACAACCGTGCCGTTACGGCGAACTGACAATTCAAGGTGCGGAAACTCGGTCTGGCCCGACAGGCCGACGCGGCCCAACACCGCGCCTGTCGCCACCCGTTGACCCGGTGCGACTTGGACGGATCCCTTTGCCATGTGGCAATACTGGGTTTCCCAGCCGTCGCCGTGGATGATGACGACACCGTTGCCACATTCGCGATCGGTGACATCGGGGGCGTCGGGTGCGCCTTGCAGGATGTCGGGCATAGCATTGCGGACGCCGCGCACCGTGCCTGATGCAGCGGCCAGAACATCGACGCCCGCAGTTTGGACGGCCAACGATGGCAATGCAAAATCGGTGCCTTTGTGCCCGTCATAAGCAAGGCTGCCGCACATGAAATCTGACGCGTCTGGCCCCGGATCGCGGTCGGCGAATTGCTGAATATAACAGTTTTCGCCCAGTTCGCAGGCGATGGGCAAATTCAGGATCAGGTCGCGTGCAAGGGCCGGCGTGGCGAGGGCCAGCAGCACTGCTGCCAGCCCGCGCATGGGTTATTCCGCCGTCAGCAGGGGCGGCTTGTTGCCGGTCAACCGGGCCTGTTGAGGTTCCTCGATCTCCAGATCCAGTTTGCCGTCCTTGACGCCGACCTTGACCAGCCCGCCTTTCATCAACTTGCCGAACAGCAGTTCTTCGGCCAGAGGCTTCTTGATGTGTTCCTGAATGACCCGGCCCAAGGGGCGTGCGCCCATCTTGTCGTCATAGCCCTTGTCGGCCAGCCATGCAGCGGCTTTGGGGGTCAGTTCGATATGAACATGCCGATCAATCAGTTGCGCCTCAAGTTGCAGGACGAACTTTTCGACGACCTGCAAGATCACCTCTTTGGGCAGCGCGGCGAACGAAATCACCGCGTCCAGACGGTTGCGGAATTCAGGTGTAAACAGCTTTTCGATGGCTGCCATATCTTCGCCGGTGCGCCGCTCACGGCCAAAGCCCATCGCCTCTTGCGCCATTTCCATCGCACCTGCGTTGCTGGTCATGATCAGGATCACGTTGCGGAAATCGACCGTTCGCCCGTTATGATCGGTCAGTTTGCCGTGGTCCATCACCTGCAACAGGATGTTATAGACATCCGGGTGCGCCTTTTCCATTTCGTCCAGCAGCAGCACGCAATGCGGATGCTGATCGACACCGTCGGTCAGCATACCACCCTGATCGAACCCGACATAGCCCGGCGGGGCGCCGATCAGGCGCGATACCGCGTGTTTCTCCATGTATTCCGACATGTCGAAACGCAGCAGTTCGACACCCAGCGAGTCCGCGAGTTGTTTGGCGACCTCGGTCTTGCCGACCCCGGTCGGCCCGGCGAACAGGTAGTTGCCGATCGGTTTTTCGGGTTCGCGCAGGCCAGCACGGGCGAGTTTGATGGCCGACGACAGCGCCTCGATCGCCGCATCTTGCCCGAACACGACGCGTTTTAGCGACTTTTCAAGGTCTTTCAGCACCTCGGCGTCGTCCTTGGACACGTTTTTTGGTGGAATCCGGGCGATTTTGGCAACCACGGCCTCGATTTCTTTGATGCCGATGGTCTTGCGCCGCTTGCTTTCGGCCACCAGATGCTGCGCCGCCCCGGCTTCGTCGATCACGTCGATCGCCTTGTCGGGCAGTTTGCGGTCGTTGATATAGCGGGCCGACAGTTCGACCGCCGATTTGATCGCCTCGGCGGTATATTTGATGTGGTGGTGATCCTCGAAATAGGGCTTCAACCCGCGCAGGATCTTGATCGAATCCTCGACCGAGGGTTCGTTGACGTCGATCTTCTGGAACCGCCGCGCAAGTGCACGGTCTTTTTCGAAATGCTGGCGGAACTCTTTGTAGGTCGTCGATCCCATGCAGCGCAGTTTTCCGCCCTGCAACGCGGGTTTCAGCAGGTTGGACGCATCCATCGCGCCGCCTGATGTCGCCCCGGCGCCGATCACCGTGTGAATTTCGTCGATGAACAGGACCGCGTCGTCGTGATCCTCCATCTCGGTCATCACAGCCTTCAGCCGTTCCTCAAAGTCGCCGCGATAGCGGGTACCAGCCAGCAGCGCACCCATGTCGAGCGAATAGATTGTCGCATGCGCGAGCACCTCGGGCACCTCGCCCTTGACGATTTTATACGCCAGACCTTCGGCAATCGCGGTTTTGCCCACACCGGGATCGCCCACCAACAGCGGGTTGTTCTTGCGACGGCGGCACAGCACCTGGATGCAGCGTTCGACCTCGTGATCGCGGCCGATCAGCGGGTCGATATCCCCCTTCAGCGATTTGGCGTTCAGGTCCACGCAATACTTTTGCAGCGCGGTTTCCTTTTCGTCGCCTTCGGTGACGGGTGCGGATTCGTGGTCTTCGTTCTTGGCTCCCGTCACCGGACGGCTTTCGCCGTAAGCCGGGTCTTTGGCGACACCGTGGGCGATGAAATTGACCGCGTCGTAACGGGTCATGTCCTGATCCTGCAGGAAATAGGCGGCGTTGGATTCGCGTTCGGCAAAGATCGCGACCAGCACGTTGGCCCCTGTCACCTCGGTGCGACCCGAGCTTTGGACATGGATCGCGGCACGTTGGATGACCCGCTGGAACGCCGCCGTTGGCACGGCTTCGCTGCCTTCGACATCGGTGATCAAGGTCGACAAGTCATCTTCGATGAATTCTTCCAGCGATTTGCGCAACTCGGTCAGATCGACCGAACAGGCCTTCATTACCCGCGCCGCGTCGGGTTCTTCGATCAGGGCCAGCAACAGGTGTTCCAGCGTCGCCAGTTCATGGCGGCGGGCATTGGCCAGCGCTAGTGCTGCATGAATCGACTGCTCGAGCGTGTTTGAAAATGACGGCACCTGACGTGCTCCTTTATCAACGGGGGCCAGAGGGGTTGTGGTCCCGATCTGACCGTGGCCTCATATGTTTAAGGTTTGCTTTCGCAGGCCAACCTTCAAGAACTTTTTTGTGCATTCCCCCTCACATTTCGCTTGGTGAGGCGTGAGGGTCATGATTTTCGCCACAATCCCGCCACAATGCCCAATCTGGGGCCTAGAACTTGTCTTTGCGTCGCCGAACTTCGGCGAAAACGGCGGCGGGTGCGGCTCCGGTCAAGCCGACTGCCGCCTGCAAGGCTGGCGCATCGGCGCGCAGGAACGGGTTGGTGGCGATTTCTTCTGACAGGGTGGACGGCACGGTCGGCGTCCCCTGCGCCCGTGCCGCCGTGATGGCTGCGATACGGGATATAAGGGCGGGATTGGCGGTTTCAAGAGTGGCGGCGAAGCGGGCGTTGGCAGCGGTGTATTCATGGCCCGAACAGATCAGCGTTTTGGGCGGCAGGGCGCGCAGTTTCAGCAGCGATGCCCACATCTGGTCTGCCGTCCCCTCGAACAGCCGCCCACAGCCCATCGCCATCAGGCTGTCTGCGGTAAAGGCGTAGCTGCTGGCGGGGAAATGGAACGCGATATGGCCGATGGTGTGGCCCGACACGTCGATCACCTGCACAGCTTCGCCGCAAACGGTCAGCGCATCGCCCGTCGACACCGTCAGATCAAGTGGCGGCAGGCGGTGCGCGTCCGCCGCAGCCCCGATCACCCGCACACCGGGGCCGCGCAATTCGGCCACCCCGGCGGTATGGTCATCGTGGTGATGGGTCAGCAGAATATCGGTCAGCTGCCAGCCCTGCGCGTCCAGCACCGCCTTGATCGGTGCGGCCTCGGGGGCATCGACAAGTGCTGTCTGACTTGTCGCCGGATCATGCAGCAAAAAGGCGTAATTGTCGGTGCGGCAGGGGACGGTGATCAGGTCCAGTGGAATGTCTGAAAGGCGGGGCATTGTCGCAATCCGTGGTTATGTGCCAGGGTGTCGGCGGGCCAAGCCTGACCGAAATGCCCCGGAGTCGCAATGCATCTGGACGTTCTGGACCTGCGGAATTTCTACTATCGTTCGGCGCTTGGGCGGGCGGCGCAGAAGGTCGTGCGCGATCAGCTGGTGGCGCTGTGGCCCGAGGCCAAGGGCCAGACCGTCATTGGTTTCGGTTTCGCGGTGCCGCTGCTGCGTCCCTACCTTGGCCAGGCCCGCAGAGTGATCGGGCTGATGCCGGGGCCGCAGGGGGTCATGCCCTGGCCCCCCGGCGAGGCGAATTGTTCGGTGCTGTCCGAAGAAACCATCTGGCCGATCGAAACCGGATCGGTCGATAAACTGGTGGTGTTGCACGGGCTGGAAACCTCTGAAAATCCGGGCGCCGTGCTGGACGAATGTTGGCGCGTTCTGGGGCCTGGCGGCAAGGCGATGTTCATTGTGCCCAACCGCGCCGGATTGTGGTCGCGCACCGACAGCACGCCCTATGGCTACGGGCGGCCCTATTCGCTGGGTCAGTTGGAACAGCAGTTGCGGGCGCACAACTTTGTCACCGAACGCAATCTGTCGACGCTGTATCAGCCACCGTCGTCGCAACGGATCTGGCGCAAGTTTGCCCGCATGTTCGAGGTTACCGGCCGACGCCTGCCATTCGTCGCGGCAGGGGGCGTATTGTTCGTCGAGGTCAGCAAGCAACTGGCGGCGCCCAAACGTCCCGGTCTGACCGAGCGTGTGAAACGACCCCTGCGGATGCTTGAAGGGGTCGCACAGCCGGTGCCGGGGGCAGCCATGGCGGGGCCGACACGAGATTCGGGCGAAAATCCTACCCTTTCAACAGGCTGACACGCAGGCCGGGGCAATCCGTCGCATCATTATCGCGGACCACCCCGACAAATCCCTTGAAATCATGCAATAAGATGCGGCGCGCCTGCGCGCCTAAACGGTTGCTCCACACGAAAGCCTCTGCTACATCGGCCCGGATTTAACGCTTTCGTGAAAACGGGAGCCTGCCAGATTGCCCATCTGAAACCCTTCTGCGGGCGTCGGGTCAGGGCCAAAAAACGGAAGGGTGGACGTGTCCGAAACAGCTTCGATCTCAACCGGAATCGCGGCCCGTTATGCCAACGCGGTGTTCGATATTGCCAAGGATGGCAAAGCCCTCGCCGCCCTCGAAAAAGACATCGACGCGCTGGATGCCGCGATTGGGACCAGCGCCGATATGCGCGCCCTGATCGCATCGCCGCTGTATAGCCGCGACGAACAGGCGGGTGCGATGGCGGCGATTGCCAAAAAGATGAAATTGTCAGGCACCACATCCAATGTGCTGGGCCTGCTGGCCGCCAAACGGCGCCTGTTCGTGCTGCCGCACCTGCTGAAATCGCTTCGCCTGCGCCTGTCCGACGAACGGGGCGAAGTCGCCGCCGACGTCATCTCGGCCAAGCCGATGACCAAGGCGCAGACCGATGCGCTGGCCAAGACCCTCAAAGAGAAGGTCGGCAAAGACGTGAAAATCAATGCAACCGTCGATGAATCCCTTATCGGCGGTCTTATCGTGAATGTAGGCTCGAAAATGATCGACACGTCGATCCGCTCGCGGCTTGCGGCCCTCCAGAACACCATGAAAGAGGTC
>JBBQHC010000117.1:0-9667 GCA_038323615.1 Rhodobacterales bacterium
CGGGCGTTCGCGCCCGGGTTTCTTGTTTCAGCGGGTGATTCTTGCGCCGGTGGCGTCGATGATCATCTCGCCGTCGTCCTTGAACAGCGGCCCCGGCGGCAGGGTATCAAGCAGGTCCAGCACGGCCTCGCTGGGCCGGCACAGGCGCACGCCCTTGGGTGAACAGACGATGGGCCGGTTGACCAGCACCGGATGCAGCAGCATCGCCTCCAGAATGGCATCGTCGCTGACCGCAGGATCGGTCAGGCCAAGGTCGGCCGCGGGTGATTTCGAGGTCCGCAAGGCGCTGCGCGGGGTCAGCCCGGCAGCGGCGAACAGGCCCAGCAGTTGCGGCCGGGTCCAGCCGGTTTGCAGGTAGTCGATGACGACCGGATCAGTCCCCGATGCCTGAATGATCCGCAGAACGTTGCGCGAAGTGCCACAGTCGGAATTGTGGTGGATCACGATCATTATCCTGACCTTTCTTACTGGTCAAAAATGGCTAGGGGAAAACCGCAAAGTAGCGGGCCGCGCCCCTTAAACCCCAGCGTCCGCGATGGCCCGCGCCAGCACCGGCACGGTTTGCGCATTCAGCCCGGCAATATTCATCCGACTGTCACTCACCATGTAGATGCCCGCGTCGGTGCGCATTTTTTCGACCATCTCGGGGCTGGTCCCGAGCCGCGAAAACATGCCCCGGTGATTGACCAGAAAATCGAAGCGGTCGGAATTCGTCAGGCGGCGCAATTCGTCGGCCAGTTGTTTGCGCAAGGTGAGCATCCCGTTGCGGGTTTCTTCCAACTCGGCCTCCCAATCGGCCCGCAGGTCGGGATCGTTCAGGATCGTCGTCACCACCCGGGCGCCGTGATCGGGCGGAAACGAATAGTTCTGCCGGTTCAGAAAGTTCAGGTTGCTTTGCGTCAGCTTCGCCTGCGCCGCGTCGCGGCCCACCGCCATCAGGATCCCGGTGCGTTCGCGGTAGATGCCGAAATTCTTGGAACAGCTGGCCGCGATCAGACATTCGTCAAATCCCGCAACCACCGCCCGGGTTGCCTGTGCATCCGCCTCAAGCCCGTCGCCAAAGCCCTGATAGGCGATATCGACAAAGGGTGTCGCGCCGCGTTTCTGCAACAGGGCAATCACTTCGGCCAGTTGGTCCGCGCTCAGGTTCGCGCCGGTCGGATTGTGGCAGCAGCCGTGCAGCAGGACCACATCGCCCTTGGCCACCTGACCCAGATCGGCCATCAGCCCGGTAAAGTCGACGCCCCGCGTGGTGTCGTCGAAATAGCGATAGTAGGCCGACGCGATGCCCAGATAGCGCACGATAGAGGGATGATTCGGCCATGTCGGGTTCGACATCCAGACCGTTGTCTGCGGCACCGCCAGCCGGATCAGTTCCAGCGCCTGCCGGATCGCGCCGGTACCGCCCGGTGTCGCCACCGCCGCCACCCGGTCCCGCGCCACCGTATCGCCCAAGACCAGCCCGATCATCGCATCGGCAAAGGCCGGATCGCCAGCCAGACCGACATAGGCCTTGGTGTCTTGGGTTTCATACAGCCGCTTTTCCGCCGCCTTGACGGCCCGCATGACCGGCGTGTTGCCGCTCGCATCTTTATAGACGCCGACGCCCAGGTCGATCTTGTCGGTGCGCGGATCGGCCTTGTAGGACTGCATCAGCATCAGGATCTTGTCGACAGGCTGGTCTTTCAAATGGTCGAACATCAGGCGTCTCCGGTGGCGATGGGAAGGTCGGGATACATGCCCCATTCGGACCATGACCCGTCATAGACGGCGTGGTTGCGGTGGCCGATCCGCTCAAGCGCAAGGTCGAGGACAGAAGCCGTCACCCCGGAACCGCAGGATGTGATGATCGGTCGGGTCAAATCGACTCCGGCGGCGGTGAACACGCCGCGCAGGTCGTCGGCGGCTTTCAGCGTCCCGTCGCCGTTCAGCAGATCGCGGAAAAACACGTTGCGGGCCCCCGGAATATGTCCGGCCCGCAGTCCGGGGCGCGGTTCGGGCGCGTCGCCGCGAAACCGGGCGGGGGCGCGGGCATCGATGATGACGTGATCACCCAGCTTGGCGGCGCGGGCGACCTGGGTCACGTCGCGCACCAACTGGTTTTGCCGGCTGGTTGTCATGTGCCGGTCGCGCACCACGGGGGGCATGTCCGAAGTTTCACGCACCTCGGCCCGCCACTTCGGCAGTCCGCCGTCCAGCACTGCCACATCCATCTTGCCCATCAGGCGGAACAGCCACCAGACGCGGGCGGCTGAAAACACGCCCATGCCGTCATAAACCACCACCTGATGCCCGTCGCCGACGCCCATGCTGCGCATCCGCGACATGAATTTTTCGGTTGGCGGCGCCATGTGAGGCAGGTCGGACCGATGGTCGCTGATGTCGTCGATATCGAAAAACCGGGCACCGGGGATGTGCGCGGCCAGGTATTCGGCCTGCGCGTCGCGGCCCGTGTCAGGCAGATACCACGAAGCATCGAGGATACGCAGATCGGGGTCGTTCAGATGCGCGGCCAGCCAGTCGGTGCTGACAAGGGTTTTGGGATCGTCCTGAAATGCCATGTCGCTGCCCCCGCGTCGTTCACGCGTGACTATCGCGGGGGGCGCAAGCTGACAAGAGCCAGACAGGATAACGGGCGCCCGAATGACACCGGCCGCCCGGCGTTAAAAGTGCCGACAGGCCTATTTGGCCATCGCATTCTTGATCATTCCGACCACGGCCATGACAACCGCGCCACCGACGCCACCACCAACGATTTGCTGGACGATCGCGCCGATATCCATGCCTGCCGCCGCGTCACCGCCGCCCATGGCCATGCCCAAAAGCTGGCCACCAAGACCGCCGCCGACAATCCCGGCGATCGAATTGCCCAGCGTCCCAAGCGAGAGGTTTTTCAGCAAGCCGCCAGCGACGTTGCCGCCAACCGCGCCCGAAACCAGTTGAATGATAAGTTGTTCCATCGCTTCTGTCCCTTCCTGTGAACCCAACATGTTGTTGGTCCCAAACACGGTTTTACCGCATCTTGGGTCAGGAGAGCATATCAGATGGATCTATCAGCGCGATAGCCGGAAAATCCGGGCGCCATTCCCGCCCGGACCCAAGACGCTTTAGTCGTTGGTTTTCAGCAGGCGCTGTTTCTGGCGGCCCCAGTCACGCTTGGCGTCGGAGGCGCGTTTGTCGTGGTTCTTTTTGCCCTTGCCGGTGGCGATTTTCAATTTCACCAGCCCGCGATCGTTGAAATACATCACCAGTGGCACGATGGTCATGCCCTCGCGCCGGGTGGCGTTCCACAAACGGGCCAGTTCTTTCTTGCGCACCAGCAACTTGCGCCGACGGCGTTCTTCGTGGCCCCAGGTCTTGGCGGGGTTGTAACGGGCAATATAGGCGTTGGTCAGCCACAGCTCGCCATCCTCGACCGAGGCATAGCTTTCTGCGATGTTCGACTGCCCTGTGCGCAGCGATTTCACCTCGGACCCCATCAGCATGATGCCGACTTCGATGTCGTCCTCGATGGCATAATCATACCGCGCACGCCGGTTTTCGGCGACGACCTTGTAGTTTTTGTTCTGCGGTTCTTTGGCCATGATCCGGTTGAGATAAGCGATGGGACGCCACGACACAAGAAGCGGGCAAAAGGCAAACGGGGCGCAAATGACCCCAACGTGGCGTCCACGGCGCACCCCGCGTCGATTTTGCACTGTTTTCCGCGGGCCACCCGCGTTACACGACCGCAAGATAATTGCGCCCATACAACAGTGGAGAGATGCCCCGATGAAGGTTCTTGTGCCCGTCAAGCGCGTGATCGACTACAACGTCAAGGTTCGCGTCAAAGCGGACGGCAGCGGTGTCGATCTTGCCAACGTCAAGATGTCGATGAACCCCTTTGACGAGATTGCCGTCGAAGAAGCGATCCGCCTGAAAGAGGCCGGCAAGGCCGACGAGGTCATCGCGGTGTCGATTGGCGTCAAACAGAATCAGGAAACCCTGCGCACCGCATTGGCGATGGGGGCCGACCGCGCCATCCTGATTGTCGCCGCCGACGACGTGCATACCGACATCGAACCGCTGGCCGTCGCCAAACTGCTGGCCGCCGTGGTGAAAGAAGAACAGCCGGGGCTGGTCCTGTGCGGCAAGCAGGCGATCGACAACGACATGAACGCTACCGGGCAGATGCTATCGGCGTTGCTGGGCTGGAGCCAAGCGACGTTTGCGTCGAAATTGGACATCGCGGGCGACAAGGCCCGCGTCACGCGCGAAGTTGATGGCGGCTTGCAGACCATCGAGGTGACGATGCCGACCATCGTCTCGGTCGATCTGCGGCTGAACGAGCCGCGCTATGCGTCGCTCCCCAATATCATGAAGGCGAAGAAAAAGCAGTTGGATGAAAAGACGCCTGCCGATTACGGCGTCGATGTCACCCCGCGCCTCAAAATCGTGAAAACCTCTGAACCGGACACCCGCAAGGCGGGCGTGATCGTCAAATCGGTCGATGAACTGGTCGAAAAACTCAAAGAAGCGGGGGTCATCTGATGGCTGTTCTTGTTCTTGCGGAAATTACCGATGGCCATCTGTCGATGGATGCAACGGCGAAAACCGTGGCCGCTGTTGGCACCCTGGGCGACGTGACCGTGCTGGCCTGTGGGGCCAAGGCGGCAGATGCAGCCAAAGAGGCCGCAACGATCGACGGCGTGAAAAAGGTGCTGGTCGCCGAGGATCCGCTATATGGCCATCGCCTTGCCGAACCGGCGGCGGCGCTGATCGCGGCGCTGGCGGGCGATTTCGACCACATTGTCGCCCCGGCGACCACCGATGCGAAAAACATCCTGCCGCGGGTTGCCGCATTGCTTGACGTGATGGTCATTACCGACGTGTCCGGCATTGTCGATGCAGACACCTTCGAGCGGCCGATCTATGCCGGCAACGCGATCCAGACGGTGAAATCCTCGGACGCCAAAAAGGTCGTATCGGTGCGGTTTTCTTCGTTCGACGCCGCAGGCAACAGCGGGTCGGCCCCGGTTGAATCCGTCGCCACCGGTGACAATCCGGGGCTGTCGTCCTGGGTCGAAGATAAAGTGGCGGCATCCGACCGCCCCGAACTGACCAGCGCCGGAATCGTCGTTTCTGGCGGCCGCGGGGTCGGGTCCAAGGACGATTTCGCGTTGATTGAATCGCTGGCCGACAAGCTGGGCGCGGCGGTCGGGGCATCCCGCGCCGCGGTCGATTCGGGCTATGCGCCGAACGACTGGCAAGTCGGCCAGACCGGCAAAGTCGTGGCGCCAGATCTCTATGTGGCCGTCGGCATTTCGGGTGCGATCCAGCACCTTGCGGGCATGAAAGACAGCAAGGTCATCGTCGCGATCAACAAGGACGAAGAGGCCCCGATCTTTCAGGTCGCCGATTTTGGGCTGGTCGCGGACCTGTTCACCGCCGTGCCGGAACTCGTCAGCAAACTTTAAACTGCAAAGTCATTTAAAAAAAGGGCCCGCAGCGCGCGGGCCCTTTGTCGTTTCAGTCGCGCGTCGCCGCCAGTGCCCGGCGCAGCACCGGCACCAGTTGATCGGCGGCCTCGTAGTGGGTCGCCACGCTCAATACCTCGGCAGCGGCGTCGGCGTGCAGCAGCGGATAGATCATCCCCTTGGTTCCCTGCACCCGCGCGGCGGCGGTCGGTTCGACCTCGATCAGATCCAGAACCCGGTGGCGCAACTGCTCGACCATCGACCGGGTCACGAACATCGGATCGGCGCGCAACGGCTGCGGGCGGTCGGCCCAGTGGTCGTTGGTCAGGGGCGCATCCGACAGCCACATCAGCACCACCTTGGGGCCGATCTGTTGCAGGATCATCGACATCCGGGCGATCCATGCGGCCTGCAACTCCTCGCGCACAATCTCAAAACGATTGGGGCAACGTTTGTACAAGGCACCCAGCATATGCCGGGTAAAGTTGAAATCGGCGAAATCGACATCATCGTAAATCGCCCGCAGCACGGTGGATGCACTCAGAAACCGGTCGTTGCGGCGCGGATGCACCTTGTAGAAACGGTTTGAGAGGTTTTGCGCCCCCATGATCTGCACCACGGTCAGGTCGGCGTCATGCGCCGCCGCGACAATGGTGGGGTCATGAACAAAGGCATCGACGCTGGCATTGACGAGGCCAAAGTTGACGCAGGGTTTGCCCATCGCCTTTTCCAGCAGCGACGGATAGGGCCGTTCGATGTATTTGCCGTAAGTATTGGTGCCCCCGATCACCGCGATATAAGGCCGGTCAAGCGGGCGACGCGGCCCGCGAAAGCTGTTCCGGCTCATTCCGTAATGGCACGGGGCATAGGATAGCCCCGCCTGTTCAAGCGTGTCGTGTTTCATGGTTCCCGCCACTATTTAGTTTACTCACCGATAGGCAGAATCACCGATAGGCATTGCCAAAAGGATAAGGTCGGCGTTTGAGGCGTATTGTCATGATCTCAGCGCCTTGCTAGCCCCGCCCTCGCAGGCCTATGGTGGCCGGGGTCGGCAACAAGGGGTGCAACCGCATGAGTATCGAACGGGTAGGCATCGTTGGCGCAGGGCAAATGGGCAACGGCATCGCGCATGTGTTCGCGCTGGCCGGATACGACGTGCTGATGACCGACATCAGTCAGGACGCGCTGGATGTCGGGGTCGCCCTGATTGGGCGCAACCTTGACCGTCAGGTCAGCCGCGATCTGATCAGTGCCGATGCCAAGGCGGCGGCGATGGCGCGGATTTCCACGACGCCGACGCTGACCGATCTGGGACAAAGCGACCTGATCATCGAAGCGGCGACCGAACGCGAAACCGTGAAAATCGCCATATTCGAAGACCTTGTGCCGCATCTGAAACCGCAAACCATCCTGACCTCGAACACCTCGTCAATCTCGATCACCCGGCTGGCGGCCCGCACCGACCGGCCAGAAAGGTTCATGGGCTTTCATTTCATGAACCCGGTGCCGATCATGCAGCTGGTCGAACTGATCCGCGGTATTGCCACCGACGAGCCGACGTTCACCGCCTGCCAAGAGGTCGTGGCACAGCTGGGCAAGACATCGACGGCGGCCGAGGATTTCCCCGGTTTCATCGTCAACCGCATCCTGATGCCGATGATCAACGAGGCGATCTATACGTTGTACGAAGGAGTCGGGTCGGTCAAATCCATTGATACGTCGCTCAAATTGGGCGCAAATCACCCGATGGGGCCGCTGGAACTGGCCGATTTCATCGGGCTAGATACCTGTCTTGCGATCATGAACGTGCTGCATGACGGGTTGGCCGACACCAAATATCGGCCCTGCCCCCTGTTGACCAAATACGTCGAGGCCGGGTGGCTGGGCCGCAAAACCAAACGCGGGTTCTATGATTACCGCGGCGACGAACCTGTGCCGACGCGCTGAACCCGTTAAAGCGGAATGCCTTTCAATTGAATCGCAATTCGCCCCAAGATTGGGCGATTTGCGATGATTTTGGTTCAGTCAAAAGTCATTCCGCGCCAAGGCGCAGCGTCAGGTCGCGCAGCCAGTCCATGAATGCCCGCTGATCGCCGAAACGGTCCGCCATATCCGCAGTCGCCAGCGGCGCGCCGATGATCGGGGCCTGGGGTTTGTCGAACGAATGGACGACCTCGTAAAGCAGCAGGCCCTGCCGGATCGCCGGAGAAATCTTGTTGGCGATCTGATACCAGCGTGAATTCGACCCTTGAAACTTGAGCGGCACAACGGTCGCACCCGAAGTGCGGATCATTTTGGCGGTGAACAGGTTCCACTCGGCCTCGATCGCGGGGCCAAACGGGGTGTCAGACGTGGCGACAACGCCGGAGGGGAAAATCGCCACCAGCCCGCCGTTTCTCAGATGCGTCATCGCTTGGGCACGCATTTCGACCATCTTGCGCTGGGCGTCGGGTTCGTGCGGGAACGGCACCGGGATCATGTAGGTGGCGGCACTTTCGTCGATGCCGGTCAGCAGGGCGCGGGTCAGGATCCGGTAATCGCTGCGCCGCCGCCCGATCAGGTCGGCCAAAATCATCCCATCGACCAATCCGTGCGGATGGTTGGCAACCAGGACGACCGGGCCGGTGGCCGGGATATTGTCCAATTGGGCCTGCGGGGTGCGCAGGTCGATCCCCATGACCTTCATCGTCGCCGGCCAAAACGCCTGCCCGGTCGGGGCGCCCAAAAGCTCGAACCGACGGATCCGCCTGACGATCCGCTTTTTGGCGGTCAGCACCTCGATGGCGCGAATGAACAGGCGCTTCAGCGGGCTGTCAAAGGTGTTGGAATAGGTCAGACTGGCCCGGTCATAGACCTTTGGCGCGTCCGGCGGCGTGGCCCGCCGCGACATATCCCGGATCGTGTCGGTCAAACCAGAAGTTCCTTTTTCGTCTGACACCGGGTCGCTTTCGCCCCTCAGTCACCCTCGCCGAACTTGTCGGCCACAAGGGCGGCGATCGCATCGGCAAGAGCCTCGGCGGCGGCGCCCCGTGTTTCGACCTCAATAAAGCTTCCCTTGCTGGCTGCCAACATCAAAAGGCCCATGATACTGTCGCCGCCCGCATCCAGCCCATCCTTGCGGACTGTCGCCTGCGCATCATGGGCTTCGACCACCTCAACCAGTTTGGCGGATGCGCGCGCATGCAGACCCTTGATGTTAACAATCTGCAATCGACGCGCGGTCACTCGGCCACCAATCCGACAGTATGGCAGTTGATGTATTTGCGCCCGGCCGCCATCGACGCTTCAACCGCGTCAGGCACCGATTTGCCCCGTGACTTCGCCAGTTTGATCAGCAGCGGCAGGTTCATCCCATAGACGATGCGACGGTTTTGCGGGCTGCAGGCACGCAGGCTCAGGTTCGAGGGCGAGCCGCCGAAAATGTCTGTCACGATAACAACCCCGTCGCCGACATCGACGGCATCGGCGGCATTACAAATCTCGGCCTGCTTGGTGGCGCGGTCATCCTCGGGCAGGATCGCGATGGCGGTGATGCCCGACTGTGGCCCGACCACGTGTTCGACTGCGGCAAGGTACTCCCTTGCCAGCCCGCCATGTGCCACGATCACGATGCCGATCACGCGTCCTGTCCCCGTTTCGTCGCTGCACCCGTCCCTGTATTCGGGCCGGATTGCCGCTCAAGTTCACGGTGGCGTTTAGATACCTGCCACCCCGCCGCTGCAAGGGCTTTGGCCAGTCGCTCGGTCACTGCGACTGATCGGTGTTGCCCGCCGGTACACCCCAGCCCGATGGCCAGATGCGATTTGCCTTCGGCCTTGAACGCGGGCAGCAGCAACAGAATCTGCGCGACCAGCCCGTCAAAAAACGCCTGAAACAGCGGGTCGGCAGCGACATGGGCATCGACGGCGGGGTCAAGGCCGTTCAACGGGCGCAACCCGGCATCCCAATGCGGATTGCGCAGGAACCGGCAGTCCATCACGATGTCCAATCCACGCGGCAACCCGCGTTTGTAGGAAAACGACTGCACCGAGACGCCCATCAGCCCCGAACCTTCGGGCGCAAACCAGGTTTCCAGTTCAGCACGCAGGTCGTGCGGTGTCAGCCCGCCGGTGTCGATTAGAAAATCCGCCCGTGCCCGGATCGGCACCAGCAGGTCGCGTTCGCGCTGGATGCCTGTCAGCGGCGGATCGGCGGGGGCCAGCGGGTGGCGA
>JBBQHC010000118.1:0-9610 GCA_038323615.1 Rhodobacterales bacterium
GCCGCGCAGGATCGTCTGCACGAAATCGCCCCAGAGGGTCGGCAGCGAGGTGACGATCTTCGCCCAGATCGCGCTGGGCGGCGGCAGGATCACCGCCGATACGTTCAACCCGCGCACGAACCCTTCCCAGAGGACCAGCACCGCGATGCCAAACAGCAAAGGCACCAGAAACCGCCCGAACCCGGCACGCACCAGAATGACATTCGCCACCCATGCAGCAACCCAGAACGCCAGCGCCCCGACGATCCAGATCATGCTATGCCCCCCATCCGGGCCTTGGCCAGACGTTCGGCGAACCCGACGATCAAAATCAGGAAACCGGCCATGATGGCGGCGGCGAACAGCGCCGACCACATGATCAGCGGCTCGCCGAACTGCGACCCGATCAACATGCGTGCGCCAAGACCCTGAATCGCCCCGGTCGGCAATTCGCCCACGATGGCGCCAATCAGCGAGGCCGCGATGGCGACCTTGAGCGAGGCAAAGAAATACGGCATCGCGGCGGGCAGCCGCAGTTTCCAGAAGGTCTGGCCCTTGCTCGCCCCATAGGTGCGCAAAAGGTCCAGTTGCATCGCATCGGGGCTGCGCAGACCCTTGATCATGCCCACCAGCACCGGGAAAAACGACAGGTAAGCCGAGATGATCGCCTTGGCCACCGTCCGGCTGTCCATGCCGGTCGCCTGCGGCAGCGACCCCGACCAGAAACTGTTCGACAAGACGACGATCATCGGCGCCAGCGCCACGATCGGGATCGTCTGGCTGATCACCGCCCAAGGCATCACGCTTTGGTCCATCACCCGCGCATGCACGATGGCGACGGCCAGTGCGGTGCCGACGATAACGCCCAGAACAAAGCCCATCAGGGTCGATTGCAGCGTCACCCAACCATGATAGACCAACGACCGCTTCGACGTGATGGCCTGCCCGGTCACGCCTTCCCACAGCGCCGCGCCGACCTGATGCGGCGGCGGCAATACCGGGCGGCTTTGGCTTTGGGTATTCACGACCATCTGCGAAAACGTCACGCTCTCGCCCGCCCGCGCCGCCTGATCATAGACCCACGGCGCGTTCATCCAGACCGACGCGGCATACCAGATCACGACGATCAGGCCGATGACCGTCAGGACAGGCAGGGTGCGGGTCAAGCGGGCCACCTAGTCATCGACATGCCCCGCCCGCAAGCCTTCGCGCACCCGCTGGGCAATGGCGATGAATTCGGCGCTGTCCCTGATTTCCAGCGGACGGTCGCGGGGCAGCGGGCTGTCGATCACGTCGGTGATCCGTCCCGGTCGGGGCGACATGACGACGATTTTGGTGGACAGATAGACCGCCTCGGGGATCGAATGGGTAACGAACAGGATGGTCTTTTGGGTCCGCGCCCATAGCTGGAGGAGCTGTTCGTTCAGATGATCGCGCACAATCTCGTCCAGCGCTCCAAACGGTTCGTCCATCAGCAGGATATCGGCGTCAAAGGCGAGGGCGCGCGCAATTGAGGCCCGCTGCTGCATCCCGCCCGACAGTTGCCAGGGATATTTCTTCTCGAACCCGGCAAGGTCCACCATGTCCAGCGTCCGCTTGACCCGCTCCGCCTGATCCGCCCGCGAGAACCCCATGATCTCGAGCGGCAACCGGATATTGCCGCCAATCGTGCGCCAAGGATAAAGCCCCGCCGCCTGAAACACATAGCCATAGGCGCGGGCCAGCCGGGCCTGATCGGGGGTCATGCCGTTGACGGTGACACCGCCCCCAGTGGCGGTTTCCAGCCCCGCAACGACGCGCAAGAACGTCGTCTTGCCACAGCCCGAGGGGCCAATGAAACTGACAAACTCGCCCTTGGCGATGGCAAGGTTCACGTCCTTGAGGGCATGGACGGGGCCGTCGTTCGTCTGGAACGTGAGGTTGAGTTCCGACGCCGAAATTACCGCTGTTTCCGTGTCCTTGAGTGTCATTCTTGGCCCGCAGCCAAGCGCGGCACCGACACCAGCATACGCTGTCGCGGATATTCGTTGATCAGGTCAACGTTGAGCGCCGCGATGTCAGGCACGGCCGACAGTTTGACGTTCTGCCAGCGCGCATGAAAATCGGATGGCACCGCCGCAAAAAGAAAGCTGTCACTCCCGAATTCGATCCAGAGCAGTCGTTTGCCCGCGCCCATGATGGCCTGATCAATTTTGGCCGCGGTCGGCAGCACGCCCTTCCCCCTTGGGGTATCTGCGGTTGCTGCCTTGGCCTCGGACAACAGCGATTCCGACAGGTTCGGGCCATTGTTCTTGCACAGCATCTGCCCGATTTCTTTTGCGACTGTCAGGGGATCATCGGCCCAATCGAGCTCGACCAACAGCCCCGAGGCCGTCAGCGCCCCGAGGGCATCTGGCGTATCGACGGGCAAGCCAATCCCGCTGATGGCGGCGAATTCTGCCACAAATGTTGCCAGGAGCGCGGGCTTGGTCGATTGTTCGCGGCGACCAGTTAGGCGACTGAGAAACCGCATCATACCCCACTCGCCGGAATCCCCGACCGCTTTACCGGCCTTGGCGCGGTCAGGTCTTTCCATGACGACAGCGCCTTGTTGACCGCCATGCCGGGCGCGCGCTTGACGAATTGCCCATGCCCTTCCTCGGTCTGCACCTTGCCGTCATTCACCGCGACCTTGCCCCGCGTCAGGGTATAGCGCGGCAGGCCCTTGACCTTTTTGCCCTCGAACACGTTGTAGTCGATGGCCGATTGCTGGGTCTTGGCGGTAATGGTTTTCTCTTTCGCCGGATCCCAGACCACCAGATCGGCGTCGGCCCCGACCAGCACGGAGCCCTTGCGCGGATAGCAGTTCAGGATCTTGGCGATGTTGGTGGACGTGACGGCGACGAATTCGTTCATCGTCAGCCGCCCGGTCGCCACGCCATAGGTCCAAAGCATCGGCAGCCGGTCCTCAAGCCCCCCGGTCCCGTTCGGAATCTTGGTGAAATCGCCCACGCCAAACCTTTTCTGCGCGGTCGAAAACGCGCAGTGGTCCGTCGCCACCACCGACAACGATCCCGACTGCAACCCGGCCCAGAGCGAATCCTGATGCTGTTTGTTGCGGAACGGCGGCGACATGACGCGGCGCGCGGCATGGTCCCAATCTGGGTTGAAATACTCGCTTTCGTCCAGCGTCAGATGCTGGATCAGCGGCTCGCCCCAGACCCGCTTGCCCTGCATCCGGGCCCGGCGGATCGCCTCGTGTGCATCCTCGCAAGAGGTATGCACGACATAGAGCGGCACCCCCGCCATGTCGGCGATCATGATGGCGCGGTTCGTCGCCTCGCCCTCGACCTGCGGCGGGCGGGAATAGGCGTGTGCCTCTGGCCCGGTATTGCCCGCCGCCATCAGTTTGGCCTGCAATTCCGCCACCACATCACCGTTTTCGGCGTGGACCAGCGCGATGCCACCCAATTCGGCGAGGCGCGAAAACGACGCGTACATTTCGTCGTCGTTCACCATCAACGCGCCCTTGTAGGCCATGAAGTGCTTGAAGGTGGTGATGCCGTGGTCGTTGATCACGCTCGGCATTTCGTCGAACACCTTTTCGCCCCACCAGGTGACGGCCATGTGGTAGGAATAATCGCAGCTCGCCCGCGTCGATTTGTTGTGCCAGACCTTCATCGCGTCGATCAGGCCCTGACCCTGCGCCGGCAACACGAAATCGACGACCATCGTGGTGCCGCCTGAAAGGGCCGCACGGGTGCCGGATTCGAAATCATCGGTGGAATAGGTGCCCATGAATGGCATTTCCAGATGCGTATGGGGGTCAATCCCGCCGGGCATGACATAGCAATCCGAGGCATCCAGCACGGTGTCGCCCTTCAGATCCGGCCCGATCTGGATGATCTGGCCGCCGTCAATCAGCACATCCGCCTTGTAGGTCAGATCAGCGGTGACGACGGTGCCGTTCTTGATGACTGTGGTCATGATATAGCTCCCATCCTGCAACTTCTTCTGGCCAAAAATATCCCGGCGGTCCGGGGGCTGGCCCCCGGCCTCGGCCAAGGGATCAGGCGACCACCCGCGCCGTCTCGACAACAGCGTGAAACAGCACGTCCGTTCCCTTGGTCGCCCATTCCGGCGAAATCTCCTCGGCTTCGTTGTGCGACAATCCACCCACGCAGGGGCACATCACCATCGCGGTCGGATAGACCCGGTTGATCCAGCAGGCATCGTGCCCGGCGCCGGACACCAGGTTCATGTGGCTATAGCCCAGCCGTTCCGCTGCATCGCGCACTGCCGCAACACAACCCGCGTCGAACGTCACCGGGTCGAAATGGCCGACCGGCGCGATCTTGATCCCCAGACCAAGGTCGCGGGCGATCTGCGCGGCGGCAAGCTCGATTTCTTCGCGCATATTGCTTAACTTGGGCAAGTCCGGCGACCGGATGTCGATGGTAAAGACCGCCTTGCCGGGAATCACGTTGCGCGAATTCGGATAGACATTGGCCTGTCCGACCGCGCCGACCGCGTTGGGCTGATGCGACATCGCGATTTCATGGACAAGTTCGGTGATCCGCGCCATGCCCAGCCCCGCATTCACCCGCATGTTCATCGGTGTCGATCCGGTGTGGCTTTCCTTGCCGGTCAGCGTCACTTCGAGCCACCACAGACCCTGTCCATGCGTAACAACGCCGATATCCTTGCCCTCGGCCTCAAGGATCGGACCCTGTTCGATGTGCAATTCAAAGAACGCCTTCATCTTGCGCCCGCCCACCGGTTCGTCACCGCGCCAGCCGATCCGCTGCAACTCATCGCCGAACTTTTTGCCTTCCGCATCGACCCGATCATAGGCCCAGTCCTGTTCGTGCACCCCGGCAAACACGCCCGAGGCCAGCATCGCCGGGGCATAGCGGGTGCCTTCTTCGTTGGTCCAGTTGGTGACCACGATCGGATGTTTGGTCTTGATCCCCAGATCGTTCAGGGTGCGGATGATTTCAAGCCCGCCCAAGACCCCCAGAACCCCGTCATACTTGCCCCCGGTCGGCTGCGTATCCAGATGCGAGCCGACATAGACCGGCAACGCATCGGGGTCGGTCCCTTCGCGGCGCGCAAACATGTTGCCCATGGTGTCCAGACCCATCGTGCAACCGGCCTCTTCGCACCAGCGTTTGAACAAATTCCGCCCTTCGCCGTCGGCGTCGGTCAGGGTCTGGCGGTTGTTGCCACCCGCGATCCCGGGGCCGATCTTGGCCATCTCCATCAGGCTGTCCCACAGCCGTTCGCCATTGATCCTCAGGTTTTCTCCGGGCGCGGGCATAGCGATATCCTCATAGCAAAAGGCGTGATTTGACCAAGTGGTCAAAGCTACGCTAACAGAGGGCAAGGGCCAGTCAAGGTTTGCGCGTCTGCGGCTGGCTGTTGCGACCCGATTGCGCAGGAGTCTTGCATGGTCATCACCCGCACCCGGATTCAGGAAAAGAACCGCTCTGCGATTCTCGAGGCCGGGCTGGACGTGTTTTCGCAGTACGGTTTTCGCGGCACGACCCTGGACCAGATCGCCGAGGCTGCGGGTCTGTCCAAGCCCAACCTGCTGTATTATTTCCCGTCAAAAGAGGCGATCCACGCTGAATTGCTGGAAACCCTACTGGAAACCTGGCTCGATCCACTGCACGCGCTGGACGATACCGGCGATCCGATTCGCGAAATCCTCGACTATGTGCAGCGCAAACTGGATATGAGCCGCGACTATCCGCGCGAAAGCCGTCTGTTTGCCAACGAAATCCTGCAAGGTGCACCGCGGATCGGTGACAACCTGACCGGCGAACTCAAATCGCTGGTCGATGAAAAGGCGCAAGTGATCCGGGGCTGGATCGCGGCGGGCAAGGTGGCCGCGGTCGACC
Organism: Rhodobacterales bacterium; assembly: GCA_038323615.1. Classification (GTDB taxonomy): domain Bacteria; phylum Pseudomonadota; class Alphaproteobacteria; order Rhodobacterales; family Rhodobacteraceae; genus JBBKXP01. The sequence continues at coordinate 5,862 of JBBQHC010000118.1, forward strand.
CCTATCACCTGATCTTTTCGATCTGGGCGCTGACCCAGCATTATGCCGACTTTGACGTGCAGGTGCGGGCGGTTCTGGGTGGCGATGACCCGTTTCCGGGGGCAGAGGCCTATCTGACACAGGTTTTCAGCACGCTGCTGCGCCCGTAAGACTGTGCTTGTGCAGGGAAAGCGTCAGGCGTAGATGCCGCGTCGCTGCCCCCACTGGCCACAGGTCATGTCACCCGACACTACCGGCACTTTGCACCCGAAACCGAAAACCATCGCCCTGACCATCGGGTCGGTCGGCGTGGTCTATGGCGATATCGGCACCAGCCCGCTTTATGCCCTGCGCGAGGGGTTGGCAGCGGCCACCGAAGGCCGCGAGGCGGCGGCGAGTGACGTCATCGGCATCGTGTCGCTGCTGCTCTGGCTGTTGATATTCATCGCCACCTTCAAATACGTGATCCTGATGTTGCGCGCCGATAACCGGGGCGAGGGCGGCACCCTGTCGTTGCTGGCCCTTGGGCAGCGGGCGTTTGGCGGCCGCACGCGGTTGCTGGTCGCACTGGGCATCATCGGCACCGCGCTGTTTTTTGGCGACGCGATCATCACGCCCGCGATTTCCGTGTTGTCGGCGGTCGAAGGCGTGACCCTGATCGCGCCGCATTTCGACGCCTATGTGATCCCGACGACGATCGTCATTCTGCTGACCCTGTTCTGGTTCCAGCGGCGCGGCACCGGCGGCGTGTCGCGGCTGTTCGGGCCGATCATGCTGGCATGGTTCGCGATGATCGCGCTGCTTGGCCTGCGTCATATCGCCGACGGGCCACAGATTCTGGCCGCCCTGAGCCCGATTCCGGGGATCGCGTTCCTGGTGCATCACGGCGATGCGGCCTTGCCAGTGCTGGGATCGGTGTTTCTGGCGATCACCGGGGCCGAGGCGCTGTATGCCGATATGGGGCATTTCGGGCGGCGGCCGATCCGGATCGCCTGGGGGCTGGTGGTGCTGCCGTCACTGGGGCTGTGTTACCTCGGGCAGGGCGCGCTGGTGCTGGCGGATCCGGCCAAGGCTGCGAATCCTTTCTTCCTGATGGCCCCGACATGGGCCTTGCCGGGTCTGGTGGCGTTCAGCACCGTGGCGACGGTGATCGCCAGTCAGGCGGTCATCACCGGCGCGTTTTCGGTCGCTCGTCAGGCGGTGCAGCTGGGGCTGCTGCCACGGCTGGAAATTCTGCACACGTCGGAAACGCAGGAAGGGCAGATTTTCCTGCCAAAGGTCAATCTGATCCTGTTGGCCAGCGTTCTGATCCTTGTCGTCGGTTTCGGCAGCTCGGCGCGGCTGGCCACCGCCTATGGCATCGCCGTAACCGGCGAGATGATCGTGACGACGCTGCTGGCCTTTGTGGTGTTCCGCGCCCTGTGGAAATGGCGGCTGTGGCTGGTCATCGGTATCCTTGCACCGATCCTGACGGTCGAACTGTTCCTATTCGCCGCCAACCTGACCAAATTTACCAATGGCGGGTTTCTGCCCATCTCGGTCGCGGCGTTCCTGATCCTTGTCATGGGATCGTTCGTGCGGGGCAGCGAACTGGTCCAGCGCAAGTCGCGCGACAACAGTGTGTCGATGGAAACGCTGCTGACATCGCTGGCCAAATCGCGCCACATCTGCCGCGCGCCCGGCACCGCCGTGTTCCTGACCGCCGAACCGATCGTCGCGCCGCCGGCCCTGATGCACAACCTCAAACACAACGGCGTGCTGCATCACCAGAACTATATCGTCACCGTTTCCACCGCCGACCGGCCGCACGTTCCGCTGTCCGAAATGGCCGAGGTCGAACCACTGAGCGACACCTTCATGCGGGTCCGCCTGCGCTTTGGCTATATGGACGAGGTCAACGTGCCCAAGGCGCTTCGTCAGGTCGTCAAATTCGATATCATGTCGACATCGTTCTTTCTGAATCGCCGGACCTTCAAGATGATGGGCAAAAGCGGGATGCCCGGATGGCAAAAGCGGCTGTTCGTCGCCACCACCCGCGCCGCCGCAAACGCCCACGATTTTTACCGGCTGCCGTCGAACCGGGTTGTCGAACTGGGGCAGCAGATCACGTTCTGAAATGCTGGCTGACATGCCTGTTTGCAGACGCACCCGGTTGCGCATCCCATCGTGCATGGATAGTTTCATTTGGGGATCGTCCCATAATTCGGCCACAGGAACCAACCATGCGGGCAGACGATCACCCACGCCATGCCGACCGGATGCGATCGCTGCACGCCTACGACATCCTCGATACCCCGCCCGAGGCTGATTTCGACGATATTGCCCAACTGGCTTCCTCTATCTGCGACACGCCAATCTCGCTCATCTCGTTTCTTGACGCCGACCGCAACTGGTTCAAGGCCGAGGTCGGGACTGGCCTGCAAGAGGCCCCGCGCGACACCGCGTTCTGCGCCCACGGGATCCTTGAAACCGAGTTTGTCGAGATCAACGACAGCCTGAACGACCCGCGCACCGCCGACAATCCGCTGGCGCTGGGCGATCCGAAATTGCGGTTCTATGCGGGTGCGCAACTGGTTGGCCATGACGGGTTGCCGCTCGGGATGCTCTGCGTCTTCGACAACAAACCGCGTTACCTGACCGACCAGCAACGCAATGCGATGCAGGTGCTGGCCCGGCTGGTGATGAAACAGCTGGACCTGCGCCGTGCCCTGCGGATTCAGGATACCCTGCGCAAAGAGGTCGATCACCGGGTCAAGAATTCGCTGCAATCGGTGTCGTCGCTGATCCGGTTGCAAGGCCACACCTCGACCTCGACCGAGGTGCGCGCGGCACTCGACACCGTCCACACGAGGATTGAAACGGTGGCCGCGCTGCATCACGCGCTTTATCGCACCGATGCGGGCAACAGCATCCCGCTTGACCGCTACCTTGGACGGATCGCGCAACTGATCGGCGAGGGGCTGCCCGATGCCATCCAACTTGATGCCATGTTCGATCCGGTGACCGTGGATTCGTCGGTCGCAGCGGCAACCGCCACCATCCTGAACGAATTCGCCACCAACTCGGCCAAACATGCCTTTGGCGACGGCAGCAGCGGGCATCTGATGTTTCGTGGCAACCGGGTCGCTGACGGCACCTATCATCTGATCCTGTCCGACGACGGGGTCGGAATGTCTGACGCAAACGGCGCAAATACCGGCCTTGGCCACCTGATCATCGATGCTGCCATCCAGCAGATCGACGGGCGGATCATCCCCGACGCGGGCGGCGGGCCGGGGCACCGCTTGCACCTTGCGTTTGTGCCGGCGTCGCCCGGCGAGGTCTAGCCGGGTCGGAACTATCGCCTTTGCCGCGCGTTTTGTATCAAAGGAGACCGCCATGCCCGACACCCTGACCCTGCAACAAATCGCGCCGGTCACGCACGACACCCACCGTCTGGTGTTCGACCGCCCCGACGGTTTCAATTTCACCCCCGGACAGGCGACGCATATGGCGTTGGACCGCGACGGCTGGCGCGACAAGGACCGTCCGTTCACCATGACCTCGCAACCGGGCGATGACACGTTGGAATTCGTCATCAAATCCTACCCGTCGCATCATGGCGTGACGCAACAGATTGGCATGATGAAAAAGGGCGACAAAGTCATTGCAGAAAAACCCGCCGGTGCGATTTCCGATCACGGCCCCGGCGTTTTCATTGCCGGTGGTGCCGGCATCACGCCCTTCATTCCGATCCTGCGCAAACGTGCCCAGGATGATGATTTGAATGG
>JBBQHC010000119.1:0-9601 GCA_038323615.1 Rhodobacterales bacterium
CGCCGCCGGCTGCCAGTTGGTCGCCACCTGCGACATGGCCGTCGCCGCCGACACGACAAGGTTTGGCGTCAATGGCGTCAACATCGGCCTGTTCTGTTCGACCCCGATGGTCGCCCTGACCCGCGTGGTGCCGCGCAAGGCCGCGTTCGAGATGTTGACGACCGGCCGCCTGATCAGCGCGGCCGAGGCGCTGACGCTGGGGCTGATTAACCGCGCCGTTGCCCCGGACAATCTGGAAACCGCCACTGCCGATCTGGCCGACATCGTCGCCGCCAAACTCGGCAGTGCGGTCAGGATCGGCAAGGCCGGGTTTTACGACCAGATGGCGCTGGACACCGCGGCGGCCTATACGCTGGCCGGGAACAGGATGGCCGAAAACATGCTGAACTCCGACACCGACGAAGGCATCGCCGCGTTCCTCGCCAAACGCCCGCCTAACTGGACGCAATGACCCCTTCTTTGGTCTCTGAAACTCCGAGGTGAGGTGCGCAGCACCGAGGGGCAGCGCCCCTAAAGCCCGTAAATGTCGCCAAACTTGACCTCGAGGTAATCCAGCAACGGCCCCTCGTTCGGCACGACCCCTGCTGCCCGCGTCACCACATTCCGCGGTCCGTAAAGCCCGCCGTGACGCTGCAAATTTTCGCGCAGCCATGCCGTTGCCGTCGATGTATCGCCCCGCGCCAGATCCCCGTCCAACTCCGGCACCGCGGCCCGCAACGCCTGATGCAGGCACCCGGCATAGACATTGCCCAATGTATAGGTCGGGAAATAGCCGAACAGGCCTTCGGACCAATGGACATCCTGCAACACACCATTGCTGGGCCGGTCCACCGCAAAGCCGAAATCGGCCAGAAAGCGGGCGTTCCATGCGGCCTCAAGATCGCCGACTTGCAAGTTACCCGCGATCAGCGCGCGTTCCAGATCGAACCGCAGCAAGACGTGCAGGTTGTACTGCACTTCGTCCGCCTCGGTGCGGATGAACCCGTTCGATATGCGATTGACGCAGGCATAGAACGCCTCCTCGGACGTCACCCCGAAATCGCCGAAAATGTCCCGCATCCGGCCATAGAGCCAGCCGGTGAACGCGCGGCTGCGCCCCAGTTGGTTTTCGTAGATCCGGCTTTGGCTTTCATGCACACCCATCGACACGCCCGCGCCCAACGGGGTCAGCAGGTAATCGGCGTCGATCGCCTGTTCATAGGTGGCATGGCCGACCTCGTGGATTGTCGAATAAAAACAGTTGAACGGATCGGCAGGGTTGGTTCGTGTGGTGATCCGCACATCCAGCCCCGAACCGGACGAAAACGGATGCACCGCCGTGTCGATCCGCCCTTTTGACAGATCGTAGCCGAAGGCCAGCGCCAGTTCCGTTGACAGCGCCAGCTGCCCCGCTGCGTCGAATGTGCCCGTCAGTGCCGCCGGGGCCGGGGCATCAAGCAACGCTGCCCGCAACGCCACCAGACGCGGGCGCAGCGCGGCAAACATTGCCGCAAGGTCGGCCGATTTGCTGCCTGGTTCATAATCGTCGTGCAGCGCGTCATAAAGATCGCCGCCCGCTGCCAGACAAGCCGCCTCCTCGCGCCGCAGATCGACCACCTGCGCTAGCACCGGCAGAAACGACGCGACATCTTCGTCCGCCCGCGCCTGCGCCCAGACCCGGTGCGCCAGCGACGTGGTCCGCGCCAGTTCAGAGGCCAGCCGCGCCGGCACCTTCTGCGTCCGCTCATAGGAGCGGCGAATATTGCGCAGGTTGGCGGCGGCGACCTCGCCGTCCGGCGTCGCTTTGGCCAGCCAATCACCGATCCGCGGATCGATCCGCCGGGCGTGCAGCACATTGGCCATTGCCGCGTGTTCCTCGGCCCGCTGCGGCGTCGCACCCGCTGGCATCATGGTTTCCTGATCCCAGCCAAGCCGCCCCGCCACCTGAGACAGCGCCTCGGTCTCGCGCTGAAACGCCATCAGGTCGACGTAGGCGCTCATGCTTTGGCACCGCGAATCGATTGGGGAACTGGATAGCGCGCCAGGAACCGGCCCCGGATAATCAGCACCCACAGGACGACCGCGCCCAGTTGATGCAAGATCGCGATGTGCAGTGGGGCGCTATAAAACACCGTGAAAATACCCAAGATCATCTGAACCAGAAACATCGCCATCACGGCGTTAAAGGCGGATCGTGTGGCGCCGTTGGCCGACTTGCGCGCCCGGAGCCAGACCACAATGCCAAAGGCAAACAGCAGATACCCCGAGATCCGGTGGATAAACTGGACCAGTCCCGCATCCTCAAAGAAATTGCGCCACAGCGGGGTAATGGTGAACGGATCGGGCGGGAGAAACCCGGTCCCCATCAGCGGCCAGGTCGGAAACGCGCGGCCGGCGTCGATTCCGGCGACCAATGCCCCCAGCAGCACCTGCAAAAACGCAAAGTGCATCAGACCGGAGGACATGCCGAACAACCGCGCTTCGCCGTTGCGGCGGGCCTGCATCAGATCGCCCTCGCGTCGTCCAAGGCTGAAAACGTACCATGCGATGACGCCCAATATGGCAAACGCCATGCCCAGATGGATGGCCAGACGGTAGCTGGCCACATCCAGCATCCCCGATTGCAGGCCCGAACTCACCATCCACCAGCCGATCGCGCCCTGTACCCCGATCAGGACACCGACGATCAGCAGGCGACGGGTCCAGCCAGTGGGGATTTTGCCCATTGCCCATAAGCCGACGAAACCCAACGCCCAGACCAGCCCGATCGTACGGCCCAACTGACGATGGCCCCATTCCCACCAAAAGATGTACTGAAAATCGGCCAGTGTCATCGCGCTGTTCTGGTTCTGAAATTCTGGCGTCGCCTGATAGGCGGTGAACGCAGTCCGCCAGTCGGCGGCGTTCAGCGGCGGAATTGCCCCGGCGACGGGGGCCCATTCGGTGATCGACAGGCCTGAATCGGTCAACCGGGTCATGCCGCCGACCACGATGATCAGTACGACAAGGGCGAACAGGATGATCAGCCAGATCCGCACCGCGCGGCGCGACCCCTTGGCGCGGTCGATGCTGCCGGGGGCGACGGCAACAGCCTTGGGTGCGGTGCCGACATCTTCGAATATGCTGCGGGGTTTTTGGGCCATGATTGCCTCCGGTTTCTTGGGCGCAAACTATGGCGGCCAAGGTGGCGAGGCAAGGCGGCCTAGCCTTTGTCTTTCCAACGGACCATTTGCCGCATGACTCCGTGCAGGATCTGCACATCATGCCGGGTCAGCGGCATCCGGCTCCACAGGTTGCGCAGATTGAGCTTCATGCTGTCCGCCTTGTGGGCGGGGTAAAAGAAACCGGCTTCGGCCATCCGGTCCTCGTAATGATCGGCCAACTTTTCGATCTCGGTCTGGGTGGCGGGATCGGCGGCGGCCTGTTGCGCGACGGGCGCGCCACCCTGGGCGCGTTGCCATTCATAGCCGGTCAATAGCACGCATTGCGCCAGATTGAGCGACGGAAACTCCGGGTTCACCGGGACTGATACGATGACATTCGCCAGCGCAATATCGGCGTTTTCCATGCCCGCACGTTCGGGTCCGAACAGCACGGCGACCTTTTGACCTGCAGCGATCCGCGCGGCGGCATCCGCCATCGCCGCCTCTGGCGATAGCACCGGCTTGGTCAGGTCGCGCGATCTTGCGGTCGTGGCATAGACAAAGTGGCAGTCGGCGACGGCATCGGCGGTGCGGTCATAAACCTGCGCCCCGTCTAGTAGCCTACCCGCACCGCTGGCCATTGCGACTGCGGCAGGGTTGGGCCAGCCATCGCGCGGTGCCACAAGGCGCATCCGCTCCAGCCCGAAATTCCACATGCCCCGCGCCGCCGCGCCGATATTCTCGCCCATCTGCGGATGGATCAGCACAAAGGCGGGCTGTGGGGTGTCTTTCATCGGGCTTCCTGAAAAGGTCCGGCGCGTGATACGCTCGGGGGAAAGGTGACGCAAGTGAGGGGGCGGCAATGGCCTACGACGAAGGGCTGGCGCAACTGATGCGCGACGATCTGACCGACGAACCGGGGATCACCGAGACCAAGATGTTTGGCGGCCTTTGCTTTTTGCGCAACGGTCACATGGTCTGCGGACTTTACAAGGGGGCGGGCATGTTCCGGGTTGGCAAGGACGCAACCGACGCGGCGCTGAAAACCCCCGGCACCTCGCAGATGATGATGACCGGACGGGCGATGCCGGGGATGGTGGATGCCACGGCAGAGGTCATTGCCGACGATGCCAAGCGTGCGCATCTTCTGGCGATGTCGCTGGCCCATGCCCGCAGTCTGCCGCCAAAAGTAGCCAAGCCCAAGAAACCCCGCTAAGAAGCGCCACAAGACCGTTGATTCCGGGGTGCCGCTATGGCTGACGACTTGCCACAAATCTACCTGATCACTCCGCCAGAGATGGAATTATCCAGCTTTCCCGACCGTTTGGCGGCCTGTCTTGATGCAGTTCCGGTGGCGTGCGTGCGGTTAAGCATGGCCAGCCGCGACGAAGACCGGATCGCCAAAATGGCTGACGCCCTGCGCGAAGTGACCCACGCCCGCGACGTCGCGCTGGTGATCGACAGCCACCTGATGCTGGTTGAACGACTGGGGCTGGACGGCGTGCATCTGACTGACGCCGCCCGATCCGTCAAAGCTGCCCGCAAGGCGCTCGGGGACGACGCCATTGTCGGCACCTTTTGCGCCGCGTCGCGCCACGACGGGCTGACGGCGGGCGATCTGGGAGCGGATTATGTCGCGTTCGGCCCGGTCGGCGTGTCATCGCTCGGCGACGGCCGCCGCGCCGAAGCCGACCTGTTCCAATGGTGGTCGGAAATGGTCGAGGTGCCGGTGGTCGCCGAAGGTGCGCTCGACCCTGACCTGATCCGCCAACTGGCTCCGATGACCGATTTCATCGGTATCGGCGATGAAATCTGGCGTAGTGACGACGCGACAAAGTCGTTGATCATGTTATCCAAAGCAATGGCTTAGACGGCGATATTCAACCCGGATCTAACTGCGGCCTCGGTCGCGGCAGCCAACGCCTTGCGATCCGCAAAATCGGCCACCCGCACGGGGCGATGATAAATCACCGTCACCGCGCCTTGCCGGGGCGCTGCCAATGTCGACAGCAAGTGCGGCCCGAAGCCCATGTCACCCCACCAGCCGTATTGCCGCGGATCTGCTCCCGGCGCCGCAGCATAGACGACCGTCACCGGCTGAACCGCAAGTGTTTCACGCAGACCATTGGCAAAGAACGCGGCGAACAGGGTCGGCTTGAAAGGCAGGACTCGCAACCCGTCTGTCGATGTTCCCTCTGGGAAAAACAACAACTTGTGACCCAAAGCCAATCTATTCCGAAAGACCGCGACCTGTGCCGTGGCATCGCGGGGATCGCGCCGGATAAACAAGGTGCCGGTCGCCCGCGCCAGCCAGCCGATACCGGGCCAGCCCGCCACCTCGGCCTTGGCGACGAAATAGATGCGTTTGCGCGCATTCAGCGCAAAAATATCCAGCCAACTGGCGTGATTGGCGACCACGGCGCCGGGTCCCTGCATGATCTTCCCAAGCGTGCGATATCGTATACCGAGGATGACAAAGGCGCTGCGACAGACGGCTTGGGTGATATGTGGCGTCACCGGGCGACGTTGGCCGCACAGGGGCCGTTCGATCAGGCGGACCGCCAACAGCATCAGCAGGCAGCCGAACACCACAACCAGCAGCACGCCGCCGCGCAAGATTATCCGCAGCCAACCCAGCGGACTGATCGCCATGTCAGGCGGCACCGCGTCGTTCCATGTCATCGCGCACCGCCATAAATCCGCGCCTGCGTCACGTTCATCCGGCCGGTGTCCATGACCAGACAAACATCCGTGGTGTTGAAGTCATGATCAACAAACGCACCCTCACCGACGAAACCGCCCAAGCGCAGATAGGCCTTGATCAGCGCCGGGGTTTGCACCATCGCGGCGCGCGCATCGATCCTGTCGGGCGGGATCAGGTCCATCGGCTGAAAATCCGCGGCCAAGGCGCGCACCCGCAGGTCAGGCGGCGCAAGGTGGCGATGATGCAGGATCGACAGCGGTTGGGCCAGCGCCGCGACATCGGTGCCGTGGAACGACGCGACCCCGAACAGCACCGCGATGTCATGGTCCGCGACATACCGCGCAAGGCCCTGCCACAAAACCATCATCGCGCTGCCGCCCCGGTGATCGCTGTGCAGGCAGGACCGGCCAAGCTCCAACAGGGGCCGCCGCGTGGTCAGCAGTGGCGCCAGATCGTATTCGCCGGCGCAGTAAAAGCCCCCCGCCCGCGCCGCCTGATCAGCCCGCATCAGGCGATAGACACCGACGACGGCGCCATCGCGGGCCGTGTCGGTCAGCAATAGATGGTCGGCGTGTGCGTCGTATCGGTCCGCTTCGAGCCCGGCGCGATGATCCACCATCGGGCCGTCGCCGCCCAGTTCGCGCACGAACACATCATAGCGCAGCGCCTGTGCGGCCTGCAGATCACCCGGCCCGACGGCAAGGCGCACGGCGTATCGGCCGGTATCAGGCATGAATGCTGCGCCGCGCAACCGAAAGGCGTGCAACCGAAAGGATTGACTCCCGCTCTGCCTCGACTACCGTAGGTTGTTCACGTTTCATCTGCGGCGACTATTTCCAGCATGACCCTGCCCCCGTCCAACACAACCTTGCCCGCCTCACGAAAGTTGACGGTGATCTTGCCGCCGATGTTGGATTGCACTTGCCCGACGCCCCATTCGGGCCGGTCCGGATGGCGTACCAACATGCCCGGTTCAAGGATCGCGTTTACACTTTGCATAGGTTTCCCGTCTATGTGGGCCATATGAAAGCCCGTGTCGATCTTGGGGCCCTGATCGGGTCGCGCATTTGCCATGACCTTGTCAGCCCTCTGGGGGCGATTGGCAATGGGGTGGAACTGTTGGGGCTGACCGGGATTGCCGAAAGCCCGGAAATGGCGCTGATCGCAGAAAGTGTCGCCAGCGCCAACGCCAGGATCAGGTTTTTCAGGGTCGCCTTTGGTGCCGCCGACGATGGTCAGGGGATGTCACGAGCTGACATTGCAGGCATTCTGGGCGCGGTGGCGCGCGGCGGGCGGTTGTCCTATGTCTGGGAACCGGCCGACCAGCAGCCTCGGACCGACGTGCGCATTGTCTTTCTGTTGCTGCTCTGCATGGAGACCGCGCTGCCCTTGGGTGGTCATATTGACGTACGCCGAATTGGCGCGGTCTGGGAAATTATCGGCGAGGGGCGGCGGGTGGCGATCGACGCGCCGCTGTGGGACAGCCTGACCAATTCACGCGCACGGCCCAATATTTCAGCGGCGCAGGTGCAATTCGCCCTGCTGCCCGAGGTGTTGGTGCAGTCCCAACGCATACTTTCTCTGGACCTGGGGGCAGACCGGATCGTCGCGCGGTTCTAAGGTCGGATCGTTCCCTGACCCGTCACCAGATATTTGAAACTGGTCAGTTGTTCGGCCCCGACTGGCCCGCGCGCGTGCAGCTTGCCGGTCGCGATCCCGATCTCGGCCCCCATCCCGAATTCGCCGCCATCGGCAAATTGCGTGGAGGCATTGCGCATCAGGATCGCCGAATCGAGCCTTTCAAAGAAGTACGACGCCGCGCGGTCGTCGGCGGTGATAATCGCGTCCGTGTGGTGCGACCCGTAGCGGCGGATGTGGGCAATGGCTTCGTCCACCCCGTCAACCAGTTTGGCGGCACAAATCATCGCCAGAAATTCGTGCCCGAAATCGGCAGTCTTGGCGGGCACGGTGCCGGGGATTTTGGCAAGGTCGCCGTCGGCACGCACCTCGACCCCGGCGGCCAGCAGCGCGTCGATCACCACGGCCCCGTGTTGTGTGTAGAACCGCCAGTCGATGAGCACGCATTCCAGCGATCCGCAGACGCCCGGGCGGCGGGTTTTGGCGTTCAGAACCACCTCGACCGCCATCGCCGGGTCGGCGGTGGCACCGACATAGGTATGACAGATGCCTTCGAGGTGGGCAAAGACCGGGACCCGCGCCTCGCGTTGCACCAATTCGACTAGCCCCCGCCCACCGCGCGGGATGATCACGTCGATATGATCGGTCGCGGTCAGCATCGCGGTGACGGCAGCGCGGTCGGTGGTCGGCACCATCTGGATCGCATCCAACGGCAGGTTGGCCGATTTCAGGCCGCGTTGCAGGGCCTTGTGAATTGCGGTTGAGGAATGAAAACTTTCGGACCCGCCGCGCAAGATCACCGCGTTTCCGGCCTTGAGGCAGAGCGCGCCCGCGTCAGCCGTCACGTTCGGGCGGCTTTCGTAGATCACGCCGACGACACCAAGTGGCGTGCGGACCCGGCGGATATTCAGCCCGCTGGGCATGTCCCAATCGGCGATCACCTCGCCCACCGGATCGCGCTGCTCGGCGATGGTGCGCAGGCCATCGACCATGCCGCGCACACGGGCCTCATCCAGCATCAATCGGTCGATCATCGCCGGCGACAGGCCCTTTTCCTCGGCATAGACTATGTCTTCGCAGTTGGCGTCGATGATCTTTTGGCGATCGTCCCAGAGGAATTCGGCGGCGCTGATCAGGGCGGCATATTTGCGATCGACCGCCGCATAGGAGAGTTCCGCCGCAGCGGCGCGGGCGCGGGCACCGATGTCGGCCATCAGGGCGGGGATGTCGGGCATGTCTTTCATCAGGTCACCATATCGTCGCGGTGGATCAGGGCAGCGCGGCCTTTGTAACCCAGCAACGCCTCGATGTCTGCACTGCGCCGACCCTTGATCTGTTGGGTTTCGGACGCCGTATAGCGGGTCAGACCAAATCCCAACCGGGTGCCATTGGCCGAAAGAATGGTCACCGGGTCACCGCGCCCAAACCGGCCCGCGACGCCCGTGACGCCAGCGGGCAGCAACGATTTTCCTGCGGCGAGCGCAGTTTCCGCCCCGGCATCGACGGTAATCTCGCCCTTGGGCTTCATCGCCGCGATCCAGCGTTTGCGGGCTGCCTGCGGGTCGGTCTGCGCCGGAAACCACGTGGCGCGCGCGCCATTTTCAAGCGTTTTCAAGGGGTTCAGTGGAGACCCTAACGTGATGCACATGGCACACCCGGCCTCGGTCGCGACCCGTGCTGCCATCAGCTTGGTTTTCATCCCGCCCTTGGACAGACCTGATCCGGCATCGCCCGCCATCGCTTCGATCTGCGGGGTAATTTTATCAATGATCGGATAGTGCTGCGCATCGGTCTTGATGTGTGGATTGCTGTCATAAAAACCATCGACATCCGACAACAGGATCAGTTGATCCGCCCCGACAGTCACTGCCACTTGGGCGGCAAGACGATCGTTGTCACCGAACCGGATCTCATCGGTCGCCACCGTATCGTTTTCGTTGACGATGGGGGTCACGCCCAGCCCGAGCAACGTTTCCATCGTCGCCCGGCTGTTCAGATAGCGCCGCCTGTCGGTGGAATCCTCAAGCGTGACAAGCACTTGTCCGGTGATGATACCATGAGGGGCCAGCACCTCCTCATATGCACGCGCCAACCGGATCTGGCCGACCGCCGCCGCCGCCTGCGATTGTTCGAGTGC
>JBBQHC010000120.1:0-9524 GCA_038323615.1 Rhodobacterales bacterium
CTTTGCCGATGGCGAGCCCAGCCGGTTTACCCGTAACGAAGGGCTGGTCTGGTTTCTGGCCGCGCCTGCGGCAATCCTGCTGGCGCTGATCCTGTCCTTCAATCTGGGTGTCGCGGGCAGCCAGTCGGTGATCGTGGACAGCTATACCGACGCCGGACAAACCGCCAGTCTGCGCACCCGCGTGCCGGAAAAATGCGCCGCGTCGATGATCTCGCTGCATGGCCAAGAGGCATGGGACGCTGCCGTCGCCGAGCAGTCCGTGATAGATGGCGCGGGCGGTGTCGCCGCCGCCCGTCGGTTGGGCCAGGACGAACGCTCCGGGCTAGTTCAGGATGCCATCGCCGCCGCCCCCAAGGTCGGCAGCGGCATCGCAATCACCGTGTTCTTGTTGTCCCTCGTGATGGCGTTCGGGCGCGGGATCGATCCCGGTGCGACCGCCCGACCGCTGCTGATCGGTGCGGCAGGGCTGGCGCTGGTGCTGCTGGTCGACGTGCTGTGGATCAGTGCGGTGGCGACGCCGGGCACGGCCACGGTGCTGCTGGCGATCCCGTTCCTGATGGTGATCTACGGATTACGGGTGGCCGCCGGGCGGCTTGGCCAGAACGAATTGATCAAGGTGATCTTTCCGCCCCTTGTGCTGATCATCGCGGTGCTGGGGTCGATCATGGGCGGCATTACCAACCCGACGCCGGCGGCGGCCCTTGGTGCGGGTGGCGCGATCCTGCTTGCGGCCTCGCGCAAGTTGCAGGATCAGGGCCGGTCGACGGCGATGGTCAACTGGACCGCCTTTGCGATCGGGCTGATGCTGCTGATCGGTTTCAACTTTGACCTGCGGATGAGCGGCGAAACCGTTCTGCTAGAGAGTCGGATCGCGTTCTTTGTCGCCTTTGCGGCGTTCCTGTTCGCGATGTTCGGGATTTTCTGGTCGTGCTGGCTGTTGCTGGCCAATCACGTTCTGGCCCCGGTCGTGCGTGAAACCGCCAAGGTCACGTCGATGGTGTTCGCCATTCTGATCGGAAGCCAGGTGCTGAACCTTGTCCTGATCTCGTTTGGCGGCGAACGCTACATTCAGGACTTTCTCAAGGCATTCGACAATGAATGGACGGTGTTCCTGATCGTCATGCTGGTGCTGTTCGTCCTGGGCTTTGTGCTGGATTTCCTCGAGATCATCTACATCGTCATCCCCATCGTCGGTCCGGTCATCTATGGCGGCACGTTCGATCCGAAATGGGTGACGATCATGATCGCGGTGAACCTGCAAACCTCGTTCCTGACGCCGCCTTTCGGGTTCGCGCTGTTCTATCTGCGCGGCGTCGCGCCCAAGGAAATCACCACGGGCCAGATTTACCGGGGCGTCGTACCGTTCATCCTGATCCAGATCGTCGGATTGCTGGTGCTGGCGCTGGTGCCGGGTGTGGTGACGATTGTGCCAAACCTGCTGAATTAAGGCGGGTTTCATCAACCGACTGTCGGGTGGGTGAAATCCACCCGACTTACCCACCCGACTTACCTGACGGTGCGCGTATCCGGCAGGTTGATTCGCGCCACCTGTTCGGCAATCGGGTCGGTCGACAGCGGGTGCGTCGCAGCCTGATAGGCCGCCGGATCGCCCAAGGCGGTCCATGTGCCGCCCTGGTAGATCTCGAGGCCGGAAAAGTTGGCCTTGTAGCCCATCTTGCGGCTGCCCGGCACCCAGTAGCCCAGATAGACATAGGGCAGGCCCAGTTCGCGGGCGATCGCGATGTGATCCAGGATCACGTAGGTGCCGAGCGACTGACGTTCGAGCGCGGCGTCAAAGAACGAATAAACCATGCTCAACCCGTCATCGAGGATGTCGGTCAGGCAGACCGCCCGCAATCCTTCGGTCGGGCCGTCGTCGCGCCGGTCGCCGTCACGGTATTCGATCAGACGCGAACGGACGGGGGTTTCTTCGACCATCGCGGCGAATTCGAACAGGTCCATGTCGGCCATGCCCCCGGCGGCGTGACGGCTGTCAAGATAGTCGCGGAACAGGGCGAACTGAGCCTCGGATGCCCAAGGCGATGTGGCGCGTCGGGCAAGGTTGGCGTTGCGCCGGATCACCCGTTTCTGGCTCCGGGTCGGCACAAAATCGGCGACCTTGACGCGGGCCGAAAGGCAGGCGGCACAATCGGTGCAGGACGGGCGATAGAGCACGTTCTGCGAACGCCGGAATCCCTGTTTGGAGAGGGCATCGTTCAGCTTTTCGGCGCCGTCGCCTTGCAAGGCCGTGAACAGCTTCCGCTCCATCCTGCCGTCAAGATAAGGGCAGGGCTGGGGCGCCGTCACGTAGAATTGGGGGGCAAGGGGCAGAGTATGGCGCATGGACAGTTCGCGGACCTTGATCGTTACGGTGGAACCAACCTAACAATCCGGCGCTGGGACGCCAAGCCCTTGGTTGGTATCCGGTTAACCGTGGTTGCGGATTACAGCAGCCGGTTGACGGCGGCAGTTCCCAGCAATTGATCGCTCAACCCCTGCTTGCGGGCGGTGCCCAGCATCATCGCCACCGAAATCAGTTGCAGCGGAAACACCGCGACCGACACTGAATAGCCCAGCGTGTGCCAGAACGCGGTGCCGCTCGACAGGCGCTGCCCGTCGTTGTCGCGCAGTTCGACCCCCATCATCCGCATCCCCCATGTCGCCGATCCACCGGCAATCGTGAACCACCGATAAAAGAACCCGAGCACCAGCATCATGAAGGGAAAAAAGAAAACCCCCAGAAAGGCGGTGAATGGCAGGGCAAACAGGCTCAACACGATGATCAGCACCATGTCGATCAGCCAGGCCAGGCCGCGTTTCAGCGGCACCCCGGCATAGACATCGGCGCGGGTATCGGGGTCGGGCAGGCGGGTGGCATAGACGGTATCGGTCATGGCGGGTGTCCCGGTTGCAAAGGTTTGGCGGCCCCCGTTACGGGGCCGCCCATTTAGAACGAACCGATCAGGCGACATCGGGTTCCGGTGCCGAGTCGTCGGTTTTCGACTTGCTCGCGGCACGCTCGTTCATGAAGTCGTCGAACTCGGATTTGTCCTTGGCCTCGCGCAGCCGCTCGAGAAATGCCTCGAAATTGGCCTGTTCTTCTTCCAGCCGACGCAGGGTGTCGGTTTTGTAGGCGTCAAAGGCCGTGTTGCCCGACGGGCGCATCGCGGCGCGGGCGGCGTGATAGGTGTGGCGACCGTGCGACATGGCGCGGCCATTGCAGGATTTCGAAAACATGCGTTTGCTCCAGATCATATAGGCCAGGATGGCAAGGCCGACCGGCCAGAAAAAGACGAAACCGATCACCATTGCGGCGATCCAGGCACCTTTGCCGCGCTCGTCCAGAAAACTCTCGGCACGGGCGAACCAGCCGGGTCGGCGCATGCCATCTTGGCGGTGGGAATAGACGGGATAGCTTGTGTCGGTCATCGAGGTCTCCATGTGTGACAGGGTTGAGTTGGTCTTGCGAGTCATGTGAATGGTCTTCACATCAGACATATCATTATTGGTGCCGCTTCGGTCAAGAGGCTATGTTAAACATTTTTACATTGAAGGGATGGGGCATCGCTTGTCAGGCACTTGCCTATCGGCCGCAGTCTGTCGATTGACCCCCGCGCGGGCAATCATCAAGGTGCGCGCATGAACCTTGCCAGCCGGATCACCCGAACCCCTGACTCCCACGACCCTGACCTTGGGGCCGGAGCGCTGGCCCGGTTTCCCGACTTGGAAGGGCCGCTTGCCGATCTGATTGCCGGGGCGGCAGGATGCAGCCCCTATCTGGGGCGGTTGATGGAGCGTGAAACCGAATGGATCGCCGCCGCCCTGGACGATCCCGAGGCCGCGATGGCGGCGCTGTTGGCCGGTGTTGCCACAATCCCGCCAGACCGGCTCGCCGTCGATCTGCGACAGGCCAAGGCCCGCGTTGCGCTGCTGGTCGCGCTGGCCGATCTGGGCGGCGTCTGGCCGCTGGAAACCGTCACGCAGATGCTGACCGATTTCGCCGATGCGGCGGTCGATGTGGCGCTGAAGGGGCTGCTTGCCGCCGACATCGGGCGTGGCCGCCTGCCGATGCTGACGGCGGACGATGTGGCCACGGGCGGCGGCATGGTGGCGCTGGCGATGGGCAAGATGGGGGCGGCCGAGCTGAATTATTCGTCCGACATCGACCTGATTTGCCTGTTCGACGAAACCCGGTTTGACGCTGACGACACGCAGGATGCCCGCGCCGGGTTTATCCGCATTGTCAAACGCTTGGCAGGCGTTCTGTCGGATAATACCGCTGACGGCTACGTCTTTCGCACCGACCTGCGGCTGCGCCCCGACGCCTCGGTCACGCCGGTCTGTTTGTCGATGGAAGCGGCGGAAAGTTACTATGAAAGCGTCGGGCGCACCTGGGAACGTGCCGCCTATATCAAGGCGCGGCCCTGCGCCGGCGATCTGGTGGCCGGGCAGGGGTTCCTTGATCGGCTGCGCCCGTTCGTCTGGCGCAAGCACCTTGATTTCGCGGCGATTCAGGATGCCCACGACATGCGTCTGCGGATCCGCGACCACAAGGGGCTGCATGGGCCATTGGTGCTGGACGGGCACAACATGAAACTGGGGCGCGGCGGGATCCGCGAGATCGAGTTTTTCACCCAGACTCGTCAGTTGATCGCGGGCGGGCGCGATCCGGGGTTGCGCGGGCGCGACACGGTCGGCGGGCTGGGGGCGCTGGCGCGGGCCGGGTGGGTGCCGCAGGATCACGCCGCAACTCTTTGTGACCATTACCGTTTCCACCGTGAAATCGAACACCGCCTGCAAATGATCGCCGACCAGCAGACCCAGGACCTGCCGACCAACGCCGAAGGGTTCGCCCGCCTGGCCGCCTTTATGGGCCGCGACGTGGCGGGGCTACGCACCGAACTGACCGACCGGCTGCAACAGGTTCACACGCTGACCGAAGGATTCTTTGCGCCCGGCGTCACGCCAACCCCGACCGACAATTTCGGGGCCGACTATATCACCCGTTGGCGGACCTATCCGGCCCTGCGATCGGCCCGCGCGGTCGAAATTTTCAAACGCCTGCGCCCCGGCATCATGGCAAAACTCGCCGAGGCCGCCAAACCCGACGAGGCGCTGATCCAGTTCGACGGATTTCTGGCCGGATTGCCAGCCGGCGTGCAGCTTTTCTCTCTGTTCGACGCCAATCCGCAACTGACCGGGCTGATTGTCGATATCTGCGCCACCGCCCCGGCGCTGGCGCAGTATCTGTCGCGCAATGCCGATGTATTCGACGCGGTGATCGGCGGCGCCTTCTTTTCCGACTGGCCGGGGACGGCGCGGCTGACCAAGCTGCTGACCCGGGCGATGTCGGAGAGCCCGGATTACGAGGCGCGGCTGGACATGGCCCGCCGCTGGACCAAGGAATGGCACTTTCGGACCGGCGTGCATCACCTGCGCGGGCTGATCACCGCCGACGAGGCGGGGGCGCAATACGCCAATCTGGCCGAGGCGGTGGTGGCCGGGTTGTGGCCGCAGGTCGTGGCCGACTTTGCCCGCAAATATGGCCCGCCACCGGGGCGCGGAGCAGTCGTGCTGGGCATGGGATCACTGGGCGCGGGCAGGTTGAACGCAGCCTCTGACCTTGACCTGATCGTGATCTATGACGACGCCGGGGTTGCGGCATCAGAGGGGTCGCGTTCACTGGTGTCGCGGCCCTATTATGCGCGTCTGACGCAGGCACTGGTCACCGCACTGACCGCCCCGATGGGCGAGGGCAAGCTTTATGAGGTCGATATGCGGCTGCGCCCCTCCGGGCGGCAGGGCCCGGTGGCAACGTCGTTGACGGCGTTCATCGACTACCAGCAAACCGAGGCCTGGACTTGGGAGCATCTGGCGCTGACCCGGGCCAGGCCGGTCGCGGGCGACACGGCACTGGGCGCCGAGGTCGCGTCGTTCCGGCACGCCTTGCTGGCCGCCAAGGCCGATGGCGCGACCGTCCTTGCCGATGTGGCAGACATG
Organism: Rhodobacterales bacterium; assembly: GCA_038323615.1. Classification (GTDB taxonomy): domain Bacteria; phylum Pseudomonadota; class Alphaproteobacteria; order Rhodobacterales; family Rhodobacteraceae; genus JBBKXP01. Next base: position 6,001 of record JBBQHC010000120.1, read on the forward strand.
CGCGACCGGATCGCGGCGGCACGGCATGGGCAAGGGGACTGGGACGTCAAGAACGGCCCCGGACGGTTGCAGGATATCGAATTGCTGGCGCAGACGGCGGCGCTGCGGGCGGGGTCGGCGGCCAACGATCTGGCCGGGCAGATCGCGGCCGGTGTCGCATCCGGCTGGCTGAACGCCGCGGATGCGGGCGCGTTGTCGGCGGCGGCGGGTCTTTTCTGGCGGGTGCAGGCGGCGGCGCGGTTGCTGACCGGCGGGGTGATCGAACCCGAGATATTGGGCGAGGGCGGACGGCGGATGGTGTTGCGCGAAACCGGGTTTGACGACATGGACGGGTTGCAACGCGCGCTGGCGGCGGCATCCAAAACCGTCGAAACCATCATCACCGCCCATTTGGGGGGCACCTGATGGCCCGCGATCCGTTGGACCCCAAAGAGCTGATTCTTGAAAGCTACCGGATCGCCGGGATCAGCGCAGCCGAATGCCGGTCGGTGTTTCTGGACTGGGCGCTAAGCGTGCCGGTCGGGTCGGACACCCGGGCACAGGTTCTGGCGTTGCTGGAGCGTTACCGGGACGAGCCCACAGATCACCCGATGACGCTGACGTTGCGCGCGGCGTTGGACGATGCCGGGCCTGCCAGACGGCGCGGCGGGCGCGCCGGGCGCGTCGGATAGAGAGATGCGAGAGGCAGCGATTTTCGATTCCGATGAACGCAGAACCGCCTAACGGGGCAGGGCAGCGGCCTCGGCGGCGAGTGCTGTGATCGCCGCCCAGTCGCCCGCCGCGACCTTGTCCGCCGGGGCGACCCACGATCCGCCGACACACAGGACGTTGGACAATTTCAGATAATCGGCGGCGTTCTTCAGGCTGACGCCCCCGGTCGGGCAAAACCGCACCTGCGGGATCGGCGCGCCGATCGCTTTGAGCGCGGCGGCACCGCCGTTGATTTCGGCGGGAAAGAACTTGGCGACGGTATAGCCGCGTTCCAGCAGGCGCATCGCTTCGGTCGCGGTGGCGACACCTGCGAGCAAGGGCAGGTCGTTCGCCTCGCAGGCGTCCAGCAGGCGGTCGGTTGCACCGGGGCTGACGCCGAATGTGGCACCCGCCGCCTTGGCGTTTTCAACGTCCTTGGCTGTCAACAAGGTGCCCGCGCCGACGACGCCGCCCTTGACCTGCGCCATTTCGCGGATTGCATCCAGCGCGGCAGGGGTGCGCAATGTCACCTCGAGGGCGGGCAGGCCACCGGCGACCAGCGCCTGCGCCAGTGCGCGCGCCGACCCGGCGTCGTCGATCACCAGCACCGGGATCACCGGGGCAAGGGCGCAGACGGCGGCGGAGAGTTCTGAGGCTTTTTCAGGGGTCATACGTTTTTCCTATGGGTTCGCGCATTTCGCGGCGGCGGTGTTTCTCAGGGTCTACACCACCACGCCCGCGCCAGTGGCGGCAAGGCCGACGTTCTGGCGGAACACTTCGAACAATTCGCGCCCGACGCCATTGCCGTTGCCGCTGAGGTCAGCCTCGGCCAGGGGCCGGGTGTCCAGATCGACGTTTAACACCTCGAGCGTGCCTTTAGTGGCGTCCAGCCGGATGATGTCACCGTCGCGCAGTTTCGCCAAAGGGCCGCCGTCTGCGGCTTCGGGGCAAAGATGGATCGCGGCGGGCACCTTGCCCGATGCGCCCGACATCCGCCCATCGGTGACCAGCGCCACCTTGAGCCCGCGGTCCTGCAACACCGCCAGCGTCGGCGTCAGGTTATGCAGTTCCGGCATGCCGTTGCTGCGTGGCCCCTGAAAGCGGACGACAACCACGGTATCGGTCTTGAATTCACCGGACTTGAAGGCATCCTTGACCGCGGCCTGATCGTGGAAAATTCGCGCCGGGGCCTCAATGATGTGGCGTTCGTGGGCGACCGCAGACACCTTGATCACGCCGCGCCCAAGGTTGCCCGACAGCTGCGTCAGCCCGCCGTGATGATTGAACGGATTGGCGGCGGGGCGCACGATCTTGTCGTTCAGCGTCTCGCGCGGGCCGGGCACATAGGCGACACGACCGTCGCGCAGTTTGGGTTCCTGCGTGTACAGGTCCAGCCCGTCGCCCGCCATTGTCTTGACATCGGGGTGCAGCAGACCGGCGTTCAGCAATTCGCCGATCAGAAACCCAAGGCCGCCTGCGGCATGGAAATGATTCACGTCGGCCAGCCCGTTGGGATAGACCTTGGCCAGTTGCGGCGTCACCTCGGAGAGATCGTGAAAATCCTCGAGGTCAAGGATCACCCCCGCCGCACGTGCCATCGCGGGCAGGTGGATCACCAGATTTGTCGACCCGCCCGTCGCCATCAGCCCGACCATCCCGTTGACAAATGCTTTTTCGTCCAGCACCGCGCTGGTCGGGGTAAATTCATTGCCCAGGGCGGTGATCGCCAGCGCCCGTTCGGTCGCCGCCACCGTCAGGGCATCGCGCAGCGGCGTGCCCGGATTGACGAAGGACGCGCCGGGCAGGTGCAGGCCCATGAACTCCATCAGCATCTGGTTGGAATTGGCAGTGCCATAAAAAGTGCAGGTGCCGGGGCCGTGGTAGGACGCCATCTCGGCCACCATCAATTGATGACGCCCGACCTCGCCGGTGGCGAACTGTTGGCGCACCTTGGCCTTTTCGTCATTCGGCAGCCCCGATGTCATTGGCCCGGCGGGAATGAACACCGACGGGATATAGCCGAATGTGGCGGCTGCGATCACCAGACCGGGGACGATCTTGTCGCAGACGCCCAGATAGACGGCGGCGTCAAAGACGTTGTGCGACAGGCCGACACCGGCGGCCAACGCGATCACATCGCGTGAAAACAGCGACATTTCCATCCCGGTCTGGCCTTGGGTGACGCCATCGCACATTGCCGGAACGCCGCCAGCGACCTGCGCCGTGCCACCCGCTGCGCGGGCAGCGGCGCGGATTATTTCCGGATAGGTTTCAAAGGGTTGATGCGCGCTCAACATGTCGTTGTAAGCGGTGATGATGCCGATGTTGGGGGCCTGAGCGATAGCCAGCGCCGCCTTGTCATCGCCCATCGCAGCATAGGCGTGCGCCTGATTACCGCAAGTCAGGTGGGCTCGGCGCGGACCCGCAGCAGCGGCGGCGCCCATCCGGTCGAGGTAAGTGCGCCGGGCTTTTTCGCTGCGTGCGACGATCCGGTCGGTGACGGCGGCGATCTGCGGATGCAGGGGCATGGCGTATTCCTCTTGCGTGGTAATCGGCTAATCCTAACACGACAGGTTAGCGCTAACAATGGGGTCGAGAACCGCCATTTGGGTCGAATGATCAGAGTCATTGTAGCAACAGTGAAGCAGAAATCCGCGAATTGTTTTAATTTCATGATAATTTCGCCTGATTTTCGCATAAATGAGGACAGAAGTTGAGGTACTAACTGTTCCATCCCGGATGATCACATAGCCCCTCGTCGATCAGCGCTTTTCATGGCACGCTGTATTTTGACCGAGGCGCGGGATGGGAGAGCGACATGCTGATCAAGCTTC
>JBBQHC010000121.1:0-9459 GCA_038323615.1 Rhodobacterales bacterium
GCAGATATCGCGCGGCGTCGGCACCCCTTCGGACGATTTCAGCCCGGCCGATTTCGTCTCTTCGCGGATGATGTCCATGCACAGCTCGACGCATTCGTCGCAGATGAACACGGTCGGCCCTGCAATCAGCTTGCGCACTTCATGCTGACTCTTGCCACAAAAACTGCAGTAAAGCGTGTTTTTGCTGTCGCCGCCGGTTGAATTCGCCATCGTCAAAACCCCTCGGCGCAAGGCCTGTTGTCGTCGCGGTGCATTGTGGGGCCGAGACTAGGGCAGCCCGCCCCGGTCCACAACGTCAAAATCGCCAGGACGGAGGTAACCCGCCGTCATGGCAACGGTATTACGCCTTGTCGTCCGGCGTTTCGCGGTTAACCAGAATCTGGTCGATCAGGCCCCAGTCCTTGGCATCCTCGGCCGACATGAAATTGTCACGCTCCAACGCCGCTTCGACCTTTTTCAGGGTCTGGCCGGTGTGGCGGACGTATATCTCGTTCAGGCGGTTTTTCAGCTTCTGGGTCTCGGCGGCATGGATCATGATATCCGTCGCCTGCCCCTGATAACCGCCCGACGGCTGGTGAACCATGATGCGGCTGTTGGGCAGTGAAAACCGCATGCCGTTTTCGCCTGCGGTCAGCAACAGCGACCCCATCGAGGCCGCCTGTCCGACGACCAGCGTGCTGACCTTGGGGCGGATATATTGCATCGTGTCATAGATCGACAGACCGGCGGTGACGACACCACCGGGACTGTTGATATACATGCTGATCTCTTTTTTCGGATTCTCGCTTTCCAGATGCAGCAACTGGGCGACTACCAGCTGCGACATGCCGTCATGCACCGGGCCGTTGACGAAAATGATCCGCTCTTTCAGAAGCCGCGAAAAGATGTCGTAGGCACGTTCGCCACGCGCGGTCTGTTCGACCACCATCGGGACAAGGTTCATATAGGTCTGTATCGGGTCTTGCATATTGCTCTGCCTCGGGTTCGGGGACGTTGACGTCTCTACTGCATGATACCTTACCCGAGTCTTAGTGGCGCGGGTCGGGGGCTGCAAGGGCAGCGCGGACGCAACACCTGCGTTAACTATAGCGCTTGCTTTTGCTTGCGGCAGGCAAGGGGTTTGAAATCGCCGCTGCCCATCCCAGGGGCAAGAACGAAACCCGATGATCAGGGTCCGCCGTACTGCGCACCCTTCTGGCAGGAGATTCGCAAATCCCTTTAGCGGCGCCCCAATAAGACCACGTTCAATGCGGCGCCCAACAGGATCAGATAGGCGCTGATGTAAAGCCACATCAGCATGGCCACTACGGCGCCGATTGATCCGTACACTTCGTTGTAGCGGCCAAAGTTCGTCAGATAGACCGAAAACCCCGCCGAAGCCGCGAACCAGAATATGACGACCAGCACCGCGCCAGGGCTGAAAAAACCGATGCGCACCTCTGGCCGGTTGGGTCCGTAGCGATAAAGCAGACCAAGCGCGGACAACAAGACCAGCAAAACCACCAACCAGCGCACAACTGTCAGAATCCAGCCCGGCTGTGCATCGGGTGGCAGCAGGGCGATGACAATGGGTGCGCCGACAACCAGCAACAACGCGACGATGGCGACAAAAATCATACTTATCGTCATCATCAGCGCGACGAACGCGTGGCGGAATCCGCCCCTGTCGGGCTGTCCCGAGACGGCATTGACGCCGCTCATCAATGCCCCGACCCCGGCGCGGGTCGACCACAGGGCGATTCCGATCGAAATTATGGTGGTCAGACCCAGCGTATCTGTGCCGGCTTTCAAAAGGCGGGTAATCTGGCCTTCGAACAGACCAAAGGCTTGCGTCGGAATGATGTTGCGCAGCAGTTCTAACATCCCTTCGACGACGGACGGATCGGCCACCAGCCCGAAAAGCGCGATCAGTGCCGCCATCGCCGGAAAGATCGCAAAAATGCCGAAAAATGCCACCCCTGCCGAAATCAGGCCAAGGTTCGCGTTCGCGGCCAGATCGGAGACATTGACCAGCAATCGCCAGAACCGGACCAACTCAGACCACATCAAGACCCCTTTCCAACGCACACCCTTCAATCATGGCAGCTTGGCATCTGAATGAAAACCGCGCGCCCCGCCGACAATTTCTTGCTGCGATGCACAGATAGCCTCGCCGGGACCGATGCCCAGATGCTAGGCTTGCAAAAAAAGGGGCAGCACATGCTGGACATCAACGCGCATATCAACCTGCTGGTTGACCGCATCGGCGAATTGCGCACCGGCACGGCACGCGTTTTGGTGGCCATTGCAGGTGCGCCTGGGAGTGGCAAATCGACCCTCGCCGCCGAACTGGCCCGCCGCCTGCGGCTGCTGAAATGCGCCACCGAAGTGTTGCCGATGGACGGGTTTCATCTGGATAACGCCGTGCTCGACAGCCGTGGCCTGCGCCCGCGCAAGGGTGCGCCAGAAACTTTTGACGCCGACGGTTTTGTTCATCTGATCAAGCGGTTGCGCTCCGGAGCTGAAGTGATCGCCCCGACGTTTGACCGCCCCCGCGACACCTCGATCGCGGGCGCGGTCGTCATTCCCGCCGATTGTGATGTCGTGCTGGTCGAGGGGAACTATCTTTTGCTGGACGAAGACCCCTGGCGCCAGCTTGCCCCGCTTTGGGATCTGACCGCCCGGTTGGACGTGCCATTGCCCGAACTGCGGGCCCGGTTGATCCAACGCTGGCTGTCGGCCAACCTGAGCCGCGCCGCCGCGACCCGGCGGGCCGAAAGCAACGATATTCCAAATGCGCAGCGGGTCATCGATCACGCCCTGCCTGCGCAAATCATATTGGATGGCCAACCACGCCGTTAGCGATAACAACATGCTTGTGGCACGCACCTTTCGCCCTATGCTGGACAGATGACAGAACGCACCGCCGCCCCCGTCTCAGCCCAAGATGCCGCCCGCCTTGCCGCCGGTACCCATGACGACGCCTTTGCGTTGCTTGGGCCACACCAGCACGGACGCGACACATGGATCACCGCCATCGACCCCGGTGCGGATACCCTTGCCGCCGTGATCGGCAAAAAGACCTATCCGCTGGACCGCATCCACGGCCCGGTGTTCAGCGGCCCTGTCTTCAAGGGCAAGGCCGCCGCCAAACCCTATACCCTGCGCGGCACGGGTGCGGACGGCGCGACGTGGGATTACGCCGACGCCTATCGTCACGGCCCGGTCTTGTCGGACTTTGACGAATACCTGCTGGGCGAAGGCAGCCATCAGCGACTGTGGCAGGCCCTTGGGGCGCATCCGATGCTGCACGAGGGCGATGCAGGTACCCACTTTGCGGTCTGGGCCCCGAACGCGCGGCGTGTCTCGGTCGTGGGTGACATGAACCACTGGGACGGGCGGCGCCACGTGATGCGGCGGCGCGGCGGAACCGGCGTATGGGAAATTTTCATTCCCGGTGTTGGCGATGGCGCGACTTATAAATACGAGGTGATCGGCACCGATGGCCGGCCCCGACTCAAGGCAGATCCGGTCGGGTTCGGGGCGCAACATCCGCCCGAAACCGCCAGCATCGTGCGCGATATCGCCGGTTACGGTTGGCACGACAAGAAATGGATGACCCGGCGCGAGGCCGCCAACCGGCGCGACGCCCCGATCAGCATTTACGAGGTCCATCTGGGGTCGTGGAAACGGATCTGGGACGAAAACGGGCGGCCCCTCAGCTACAAAGAGGCCGCCGCCGATCTGGTCGATTACGCCAAATGGATGGGGTTCAGCCACATCGAACTGATGCCGGTGTCCGAATTTCCCTTTGACGGCTCATGGGGTTATCAGCCCGTCGGCCTGTTCGCCCCGACGATCCGGTTCGGACCGCCGCACGAATTCCGCGATCTGGTCGATGCCGCGCATGGCGCGGGGCTGGGCGTGATCCTCGACTGGGTGCCGGGGCATTTCCCAAGCGACGCGCACGGGCTGGCCAATTTCGACGGCACGCATCTTTATGAACACGCCGACCCCAAGGAAGGCTTTCATCAGGACTGGAACACCCTGATTTACAATTACGGCCGCGCCGAGGTCGCCAATTTCCTCCTCGCCAACGCCCTTTTTTGGCTCGACGAATACCACATCGACGGGCTGCGGGTGGATGCGGTCGCGTCGATGCTGTACCGCGACTATTCGCGCGAGCAGGGCGAATGGGTGCCCAACAAGGATGGCGGGCGCGAGAATTACGAGGCGATCGCGCTGTTCCAGAACATGAATCGCGCAGCCTATGGGGCCCACCCCGGCATCATGACCGTGGCCGAAGAATCGACCAGCTTCCCCCGCGTGTCGGCCCCTGTCGATGCGGGCGGTCTGGGGTTCGGGTACAAGTGGAACATGGGCTGGATGAACGACACCCTGCGCTACATGGAACAGGACCCGATCCACCGCAAATATCACCACGACAAGATGACCAAGCCGATCATGTGGGCGTTTTCCGAAAACTTCGTCCTGCCGATCAGCCATGACGAGGTCGTGCATGGCAAGGGGTCGATGCTGTCCAAGATGCCGGGCAATACCTGGGAAAAGTTCGCCAACCTACGCGCCTACTACGGCTATATGTGGGGCCATCCGGGCAAGAAACTACTGTTCATGGGCTGCGAGATCGCCCAGCCCGAAGAATGGAACCACGACGCGCAATTGAACTGGGACGCCGCCCAACACCCTGACCACAAGGGCGTGCAATCACTGGTCCGCGACCTGAACCTGCTTTACCGCGACACCCCTGCCCTGCACGTCAAGGATTGCGAAGGCGACGGGTTCCTTTGGGTCGATCCGAATGATGGCGACCAATCCACCTATAGTTTCATTCGTCAAGGCAAAGCGGGCGACGCCCCGGTTCTGGTCGTCTGCAACTTTACCCCGGTCGAACGGACCTCATTCCGCGTCGGCGTGCCTACCATGGGCCACTGGCGCGAGGCCCTGAACACCGATGCTGCGGTTTACGGAGGAGGAAATCGCGGCAACATGGGCGGCGTTGATGCAGTGGAGGGTCACTGCCAAGGCCAGCCCGCGTCGGTCAAAATCACACTACCACCCTTGGCCACGCTGTTTTTCGCGCTGGACAAGACCTGACGGGAGGAAACCGCATGGCACCAAAGAACCGCAGACTGACCCAACGCTCGATGGCTTTTGTGCTGGCGGGCGGGCGTGGCAGTCGATTAAAGGAACTGACCGACCGACGGGTCAAACCGGCGGTGTTTTTTGGCGGCAAAGCACGGATCATCGACTTTGCCCTGTCCAACGCGATGAATTCCGGCATCCGCAAGCTGGCCGTGGCGACGCAGTACAAGGCCCACAGCCTGATCCGGCACATGCAGCGCGGCTGGAACTTTTTCCGGGCAGAACGGCGCGAATTCCTTGACATCCTGCCGGCCAGCCAACGCGGCGGTGACGAAAACTGGTATCAGGGCACAGCCGATGCTGTGACCCAGAACATCGATATCATCGATAGCTACGACGTTGATTACATTGTAATTCTTGCAGGCGACCACATCTACAAGATGGATTACGAGGTGATGTTGCAACAGCATGTCGATAGTGGCGCTGACGTCACCATCGGCTGCCTGACCGTGCCCCGGATGGAGGCTGTGGCCTTTGGTGTCATGGCCACAGACGCCGACGGTCGGATCACCTCGTTTCTTGAAAAACCCAGCGACCCGCCGGGGATGCCCGACGATCCAACCAAGGCGCTCGCTTCGATGGGGATCTACGTCTTCAACTGGAAATTCCTGCGCGACCTGCTGATCCAAGACGCCGAAGACCCCAATTCCAGCCACGATTTCGGCGGCGATCTGATCCCTGACATCGTCAAGAACGGTAAGGCCATCGCGCACCGGTTCGACGACAGCTGCGTGCGGGCCGATGGGGCTCCCGCCTATTGGCGCGATGTCGGCACGGTCGATGCCTTTTGGGAGGCCAATATCGACCTGACCACCTTTACCCCCGAACTGGACCTGTGGGACAAGGCATGGCCGGTCTGGACCTATTCCGAAAGCGTGCCGCCCGCCAAATTCATCCATGACGAAAAAGACCGGCGCGGCGTCGCCGTATCGTCAATGGTATCGGGCGGCTGCATCATTTCAGGCACCGAAATCCGCAATTCACTGTTGTTCACCGAGGTGCATACGAACTCCTACGCAGTCCTCGACCACGCCGTCGCCCTGCCCTACGTCACCGTCAACCGCCACGCCCGGCTGCGCAATGTGGTAATCGACCGGGGTGTCACGATCCCCGAAGGATTGGTCGTCGGCGAGGATCACAAGGAAGACGGCAAGTTTTTCCGCGTCACCGAACGCGGGATCACACTGATCACCCAGGATATGGTCAACAAGTGGAGCGCCACGCGTTGATCCAAGCTCTGTCCGTCGCATCGGAATGTGCCCCGCTGGTGAAAACCGGCGGGCTGGCCGATGTGGTGGGCGCATTGCCCGGCGCAATGGCGGATCAGGGGGTCGCCTTGCGCACTCTGATCCCCGGCTATCCTGTCGTGATGAAGGCGGTCAAGAAACCCTCACAGGTCTGGTCTGCCCCCGACCTGTTCGGCGGCAAGGCGCGACTGCTGGCGGCAAAGGTGCAAGGTCTCGACCTGCTGATCCTTGATGCGCCGCACCTTTATGACCGCCCCGGCAATATCTACCTTGGGCCCGATGGCAAGGATTGGCCGGACAACCCCGAACGCTTTGCCGCCCTGTCCTGGGTCGCCGCCCAGATTGGTGTCGGCAAACTGGACGGCTGGACGCCACAGGTCATCCACCTGCACGACTGGCAGGCCGGGTTCGTGCCCGCCTATTTGCACATGCTGGCCCCGATCAAACGGCCCGGCACGATCCTCACCATCCACAACATCGCTTTTCACGGTTACGCAGACCCAGCCAAGATCAGGGATCTGCGCCTGCCCTACAGCGGTTTTACCCGCGACGGGTTCGAATACTGGGGCAAGATTTCCGCGCTCAAGGCCGGGTTGATCGGGGCCGACCGGCTGACCACCGTATCGCCGACCTATGCGCAGGAGCTGATGACCGACCAGTTCGGGATGGGGCTGGACGGGGTGATGCGGCAGCGGCGCAGCGATCTGTCGGGCATTCTGAATGGGATTGATGATACTGTTTGGAATCCGGCGACTGACCCCGCGGTCAAGACCTACACCGACCCCAAGGGCAAAGCGGCGGCCAAGGCCGCGCTGCGCGCCGAAACGGGCCTGCCTGATGCAGACGGCCCGCTCTGCGTCGTGATTTCGCGGCTGACCGAACAAAAGGGGCTGGACCTGTTGTTGCACGCCCTGCCCGCCCTGCTGGACCGGGGCGGCCAGCTGGCGCTGCTGGGGTCCGGTGATCCGTGGCTTGAGGACGCATTTCGCGCCCGCGCCGGTGATCCCAACGTCGCAGTGAAAATCGGTTATGACGAGGCATTCAGCCACCGCCTGATCGCCGGCGGTGACGCGATACTGGTGCCGTCGCGGTTTGAACCCTGCGGCCTGACCCAGTTATACGGGTTGCGCTATGGGACAATCCCGCTGGTGGCTCTCACCGGCGGGCTGGCCGACACTGTGATCAACGCCTCGCCCGCCGCTTTGGCCGCGGGCGTCGCCACGGGCATCCAGTTTACCCCTGTCAGCGCCGACCGTCTGGTGGGCGCATTAACCCAACTTTGCGATCTTTACACGCAACCTGCCGTCTGGGCACAGGTGCAGGCCAACGCGATGGCGCAGCCGGTCGGCTGGGCCTCATCCGCCGCGGCCTATGCCCGCATTTACAAGGACGTCAGCGCCAAAACATGACCGATCGTTACACAATTACAGCCGGGCGACCTTATCCGCTGGGCGCCACTTTTGATGGCGACGGCGTCAACTTTGCAATCTTTTCGCAGAATGCAACGCGGATGACGCTGTGTCTGTTCGACGACGCCGGGCACGAAAACCTGCTGATCACCCTGCCCGAAAACACCGGCCATATCTGGCACGTCTATTTGCACGGCGCACGCCCCGGCCAGCACTACGGTTACCGCGCCCACGGCCCCTATCGGCCCGACGAAGGGCACCGGTTCAACCCGCATAAACTGCTGATCGACCCCTATACCAAACCGCTGTCAGGGCATCCGATCTGGGACGACGCCCTGTTCGGCTATGACACAAAATCCAAGGCCGCAGACCTGTCGTTCGACACCCGCAACAGCGCCAATTTCGCGCCCCGCAGCATCATCACCGACCCGGCGTTCAGCTGGGGCAACGACGAACCCCCCGACCATCCGATGACAGACACGGTGATCTACGAGGCGCATGTCAAGGGCCTGACCGCCGGACGGAACGACATTGAAAGCGCCGGCACCTATCTGGGGCTGGCAAGTGACCCGATCCTCGATCACCTGACGAAACTCGGGGTGACGGCTATCCAGTTGCTGCCGGTCCAAGCGTTTCTGAACGACCAGTTTCTGCTGGACAAGGGGCTGACGAACTACTGGGGTTATCAATCGATCGGCTTTTTCGCCCCCGATCCGCGCTACATGGCGACGCCGGATATTGCCGAGTTTCAGCGCATGGTCGCCCGGTTCCACGCCGCCGGGATCGAGGTGATCCTCGACGTGGTTTACAACCACACGGGCGAGGGCAATCAGATGGGCCCGACCCTGTCGTTTCGCGGCCTCGACAATGCCTGTTACTATCGGCTGGCCGAAGACAAACGCTACTACATCAACGACAGCGGCACCGGCAATTCGCTGAACATGGAACATCCGATGGTAATGCGGATGGTGATGGATTCGTTGCGCTACTGGGTCGAAACCATGCACGTGGACGGCTTTCGGTTTGATCTGGCGGCATCTTTGGGGCGGCGCGCCGACGGGTTCGACCGCAACGCACCATTCTTTCAGGCGGTCCGCCAAGACCCGGTCTTGTCGCGCGTCAAGATGATCGCGGAACCCTGGGATGTCGGCCCCGGTGGCTATCAGATGGGATCCTTCCCGCCGCCTTGGGCCGAACACAACGACAAATACCGCGACCAGTTGCGCCGTTTTTGGCGGGGCGAGGCCGAAGTGCGTAAACTGGCGACCCGTGTATTGGGGTCGGCATTGCGATTTGACCACGACGGGCGGCCCGCCACCACATCGGTCAATTTCGTCACCTGCCACGACGGGTTCACCCTGATGGATGTGGTCAGCTACAACGACAAACACAACGACGCCAACGGCGAAGACGGGAACGACGGCCACGGCGGCAACGAATCCGATAACATGGGCGTCGAGGGGCCGACCACAGACCGCAAGATCAACGCCGCCCGAACCCTGCGCCGCCGCAACATTCTCACGACGCTGCTTCTGTCCCAAGGGACGCCGATGCTGCTGGCGGGCGACGAACTGGGCAACAGTCAGGACGGCAACAACAACGCCTATTGCCAGGACAACCCGCTGGGTTGGGTCACGTGGGAAGGCCACGACCCCGATTTC
>JBBQHC010000122.1:0-8909 GCA_038323615.1 Rhodobacterales bacterium
GGGTCGGCTAAATTCGCCTTGCGGCACTCACGAGCCGGCGCAAGGCCGTCTCACGGCCAACGCCATCCGACTTTGTCGCTTCGGTGGGTTTCGCCAGAAAATAGCGAATTTCAGATTTCCGAGTTTTTCAACAAAATCGGCTCAAACCGGCCCTTCGCCACAGGTTGCGCCGAGGTTCCCTAAGCGGACCAAGCGGACTTTAGATGCGGGGGCCATGGCGCTTTCGCTCTTGACCGCCGGACCCTCGGCACATGTGAACAGAGCAACTTATTTTTCGCCCTTCGCTCCAGCTTCGTCATAGCCCGGCAAGCGTCGGTTCAACTGCGGATTCCAAAGGCCGCAACCAAAACGACGCATCGGTGTCGTGATTTTCAGCAGAACAGGCCGCGCAGCCCCGAAGCTCATATTTATCGACAGGTGCTGAGGCGAGGTCCAGGCTTGGAGATATTGCTTGGGCTTCTCCCATGTTCGCTCATCAATCCGCTCCCACGCGGACAAGAGCTCCGCCAAGCGGGTAATCATTGCTTCGGTGTCAAGCAAGGCGAGGCCCTCGACCTTGCTGCCACTTTCCAACGATGCCAGAACCGCAGAGTGGTCATGTTCAAGCGTTTCACTGTAACGCCAGAATGCAACGTCGAAACTCATAGATCGTCAGTCCTCCATCGGGAACAATTGTGAATATGATCGCCATAGTCAACACTTTCGGCCCAGTGTATGCGATGACAGTCAGCGGTCTGGGTCGACTAGGGCCAAGGCGTGCTTGCCGCCGGTCTGTTTTGGGCTCTAACCTGCCATTTCGCCCATCTCCCTAACGCTTCCCCCACAACCCCGGGCCAGCGCCAGCCCGCCGGGACGGGCTGGCGTTGGCCCGGCGCCTGCGGCTTGATTCCGGGCCTTTCTACACTCTACGCTCTGACCGTTCAATCCCACTGAGGCATTCTGCCCCACCAAGGCAGAGAAGCGATAACAGCGCCGGACCGCCGCCGCCCTAACTCGCCACCTTCATCAGCGCGATTCCCAACACGATCACCCCCGCCGCGATCAAACGCAGCGGCGACGCGTCCTCGCCGAAGAACCAGATGCCGACGATGAAGGCGCCAACCGCACCAATCCCGGTCCAGATCATGTAGGATGTGCCCAGTGGCAAGGTTTTCATCGCCAGCGCTAGCAACCAGAGCGAGGCGATCATCGTCACGCCCATGAAAACGGTCGGTCCAAGTTTTGAAAATCCGTCGGATTGTTTCATGGCCGAGGCCCAGGCGACCTCGAACAATCCCGCCACTATCAGATAGACCCACGCCATCGCCGCCTCCAAACCCGTTTCGCAAATGGGTAGCGACGCGCCAGCACGGGGGCAAGGCCGCGCCCCCTTCCCAAACCCCGCATTCCCGTGTATGGCCCGCCCATCTGTGACATCGCGCCCTGACCCCGGCGCGAGGCAAAGGACAGGGGTCGGCGGCAATGGGGCCGCCATGCAACGGGCACTTGGAACGCCAAGACAGGCCCAGACAGGAAACGATAGATGTTTAATGAAGTGAAGAAATCCATTCAGTGGGGTCAGGAAACGCTGACCCTCGAAACCGGCAAGGTCGCCCGTCAGGCTGACGGGTCGGTCATCGCCACGCTGGGCGAAACCTCGGTCATGGCGAACGTGACCTACGCCCGCGAAACCAAACCGGGGCAGGACTTTTTCCCGCTGACGGTCCACTACAACGAAAAGTATTACGCGGCAGGCAAGATCCCCGGCGGATTCTTCAAGCGCGAAGCGCGGCCGACCGAAAAGGAAACCCTGACGTCCCGCCTGATCGACCGTCCGATCCGGCCGCTGTTCGTCCCCGGCTTCAAGAACGAAGTGTTGGTGATCTGCACCTGCCTGAGCCACGATCTGGTCAATGACCCCGATATCGTGGCGATGATCGCCGCCAGCGCCGCGCTGACGATTTCCGGCGTCCCGTTCATGGGCCCGATTGCTGCCGCCCGCGTCGGTTTCGTCGATGGCGCTTACATCCTGAACCCCGAAATCGACGACATGCACAACCTGCGCCTGAACCCCGAACAGCGCCTTGATCTGGTCGTTGCCGGGACCAAGGACGCGGTGATGATGGTCGAATCCGAGGCCTATGAATTGTCCGAAGCGGAAATGCTGGGCGCGGTGAAATTCGCCCATGACAGCATCCAGCCGGTGATCGATCTGATCATTGATCTGGCAGAGAAGTGCGCCAAGGAACCGATGGATTATCAGGCGCCCGATTACAGCGCCCTGATGGCTGCGGTCAAAAAGGTCGGCGAAAAGCCGATGCGCGCGGCGTTCAAGCATACCGACAAGCAGGAACGCGTCACGGCGGTCAACGCCGCCCGCGACACCATCAAGGCGGCCCTGACCGAAGAGCAACTGGCCGACCAGAACCTTGGTTCGGCCCTGAAAAAGCTCGAAGCGTCGATCCTGCGTGGCGATGTCGTCAAGACCGGCAAGCGGATCGACGGGCGTGACACCACGACCGTCCGTCCGATCGTGGCCGAAACCGGCCTGCTGCCCCGCACCCACGGGTCGGCGCTGTTCACCCGTGGCGAAACCCAAGGTCTGGTCGTGACCACCCTTGGCACCGGCGACGACGAACAGATGATCGACGCGCTGACCGGCATGTATAAATCCAACTTTATGCTGCACTACAATTTCCCACCCTATTCGGTCGGTGAAGTTGGGCGGTTCGGGTTTACCGGGCGTCGCGAGATTGGCCACGGCAAACTGGCGTGGCGCGCACTTCAGGCCGTGCTGCCTGCTGCGACCGATTTCCCGTACACTATTCGCGTGGTGTCCGAGATCACCGAATCCAACGGGTCGTCGTCGATGGCGTCGGTCTGTGGTGGGTCTTTGTCGATGATGGACGCCGGTGTGCCGCTCAAGGCCCCTGTCGCCGGTATAGCGATGGGTCTGATCCTGGAAGATGACGGGTCTTATGCGATCCTGACCGATATCCTGGGTGACGAAGACCACCTTGGCGACATGGATTTCAAGGTCGCCGGGACTGCCGAAGGCATCACGTCGTTGCAGATGGATATCAAGATCGCGGGCATTACGCCCGAGATCATGGAAAAGGCATTGGCCCAGGCCAAGGACGCCCGCATCCATATCCTTGGCGAGATGAGCAAGGCGCTGTCGGAAACTTCCGAGTTCAGCATTCATGCCCCGCGCATCGAAACCATGCAGATCCCGACGGATAAAATCCGCGAAGTCATCGGGTCGGGCGGCAAGGTGATCCGCGAGATCGTCGAACTGTCTGGTGCCAAGGTCGATATCAACGACGAAGGCATCATCAAGATCGCATCGCCGAACGGTGACGCCATCAAGAAAGCCTATGACATGATCTGGTCCATCGTTGCCGAACCCGAAGAGGGCAAGGTTTACAAGGGCACGGTCGTGAAACTGGTCGATTTCGGCGCCTTCGTGAACTTTTTCGGCAAGCGCGACGGGTTAGTTCACGTCAGCCAGATCGAAAGCCGTCGGTTGAACCATCCCTCGGACGTCCTGAAAGAGGGCCAGGAGGTCTGGGTCAAGCTGTTGGGCTTTGACGATCGCGGCAAGGTTCGCCTGTCGATGAAGGTCGTCAATCAGGAAACCGGCGTTGAAGAAGCCGAAAAGGCCGACGCCGAATAATCGCGGCGCAAGTCGCACAGATTGGGGCCCCGCTGGGAACGGCGGGGCCCTTTGGATTGGATATGCGTGGCCAATTCGCCATATTGCGCAGGTCACGCGCCGTCATGACATCGTTGTGATTGAACAGCCTCGTGACCTTGAGGTTAACTATCGACTGAAATCATTCGGAGCCTGCCATGCTTTCCCGCCGCAAATTTGTTTCCTCGGCACTTGCCGCCACTGTCATCGGTCCCGTCGCCGCCAATGCGCAGGGCTATGTCGTGCCGCCGCAGCACATGCCGGTCTATGTCAATTTGAGCAACGCAAACGGATGGCCGCCAAACGAGCTGCACCTTGATCCCAACACCTTCCATTTGTTCCTGACGATGCCCGAGGGGCGGGCGATCCGCTATTCCGTCGGCATCGGGCGGCCCGGCCTGTATGAACCCGGTGAATTCACAGTTGGCGCGAAAAAAGAATGGCCGGCCTGGACGCCGACGCCGGAGATGATCGAACGCGATCCCGGCAGCTACAAGCAGTACGAAGACGGGATGCCGGGCGGGCCGGAAAACCCGTTGGGGGCCCGCGCATTGTATCTGTTCAAGCCGCAGATCGGTGACACCATGTTGCGCATCCACGGCACCGGCCTGCCGCAGACCATCGGCACGCGGGTTTCCAACGGCTGTGCGCGGTTGATTAATTCGCATATCGTCGATCTGTATCAACGTGTGCCGATGGGTACGCGGGTTGTCTTGTACGACGTCGCTTAGGCAAGTCTGAGTCAAAAAGGATCGGTCGTCGCCGAAACTTGCGGCAAAGTCTGTTTCCGGCCAATGGCAAAACGCCTTAAATAATCTCGTCCTCGTCAAACAGCGATTCTTCGTCCAATTGATCCGACAACATCCCGACCACTGCCGATGATCCGGCGGGGTCGGGCATGGTCGCGATGTGGAACAGCGCATCGCCTTCGTTGACGATGGGCAAATTGGTGCGCCCGACGATGATGCCGTGGGTGGTCGCGATCACTTCGGATTCGTTTTCGCCAAAGGGATCGGACACGATCCCCAGCACCTCGTCTGCCTTGACGATATCGCCGGTCTGCCGGAACGTCCGCAACAGCCCGCCTGACGGGGCCCGCGACCAGCCGGAATGGGCTGACCGGATCGGTGGCACGCGGGGTTTCGGCACCCCTTTGGCGCCGACCATGCCGAGTTCGCGCATCACCCGCAGGATGCCGTAAACACCTGTTTTGGCGGCGTATTCGTCAAATCGTAGCCCTTCGCCCGCCTCATAGAGCAGCATGTCCACCCCCTTGGCCTTGGCTGCCATTCGCAAGCTGCCGTCGCGCAGTTTGGCCGTCAGGATCACCGGGGCGCCGAAGACGTCGGCCATATGCGCCAGCCGTTCGCTGCCGGGGCTGTAGCGGATTTGCGGCAGGTTGGTGCGCTGTATGGCCGCCGAATGCAGGTCGATGCCGAAATCGGCGCGGCCGACGATCTCGGTCAGGAACATATAGGCCAGCCGCGATGCCAGCGAGCCGCCCGCCGAACCGGGAAAGCAGCGGTTCAGATCGCGCCGGTCGGGCAGATAACGCGAGTGGTTCAGAAACCCGAAAGTGTTGACGATCGGGATCGCCAGCAGTGTCCCCGCCATCCGGTCAAGGTTGGGGGCGCGCAGCAGGCGGCGCACGATTTCCACTCCGATCACTTCGTCGCCGTGAATCGCCGCCGAAACGAACATCACCGGGCCCGGTTTCTTGCCATGCACCACGTGCACCGACATCGTGACCGGCGTGTGGTCGGACAGGTTCGACACCGGGATTTCGACCGTGGTCCGCTGGCCGGGCGCGATCTGCCGCCCGGCGATTTCAAAGGGTTTCTGCAAATGTTATCCCTTGCCCTTGGTCCTGGTTTTACCCGGCGTCGCGTTCTTTTCGATAAATTCGATGATCTTGCCCGCGATGTCGATGCCGGTTGCCCTTTCGACGCCTTCCAGCCCCGGCGACGAATTGACTTCCATCACCACCGGCCCGTGGTTTGCGCGCAGCATATCGACGCCGCAGACGTTCAGGCCCATTGATTTGGCGGCGCGGATCGCGGTTGAACGTTCCTCGGGCGACAGTTTGACAACCTCTGCCGATCCGCCGCGATGCAGGTTTGAGCGAAACTCGCCCTCGGCGCCGGTGCGCTTCATCGCCGCGACGACCTTGCCACCGACGACCAGCGCACGGATGTCGGTACCGCCCGCCTCTTTGATGAACTCTTGCACCAGAATGTTGACGCCGGCGCCGCGAAACGCCTCGATCACCGATTTGGCGCTGCGGTTGGTATCGGCCAGCACGACGCCGATGCCTTGCGTCCCTTCCAGCAGTTTGACGACCAGCGGCGCACCACCGGCCAGCGCCAGCACCTCCTCGGTCTGCTTCGGATCATGCGCAAAGGTTGTCACCGGCAGGCCGATGCCATCGCGCGAGAGAAGCTGCATCGAGCGTAGTTTGTCGCGCGACCGCCCGATCCCGACCGATTCGTTCAGCGGATAGACCCCCTGCATTTCGAACTGGCGCAGCACGGCCAGCCCGTAAAACGTCACCGACGCGCCGATACGCGGGATCACCGCATCGTAAATCGGGAGTTTTTCGCCATTGTAATAGATTTCCGGGCGCCGACTGGCGATGTTCATGTAGCAGCGCAGGGTGTTGATGATGTCCATCTGGTGCCCCCGCGCCTCAGCCGCCTCTTTCAGACGACGGTGCGAATAGAGGTCGGCATTGCGGGCCATCATGGCGATTTTCATGGCGTTTCCTTTGGGTTTAGTCGTCTTTCAGCGATCTGCGATCGCCGGGTGGTGTTGCAGCCAGGATTGGCCCGGACTGACCAGAATATTATGCCGCCGAATCGCGGTGCGCCCCAGAATGATCGGCATTACCATTGCCGCACGGTCGGCCAGCGACACCTCGATTCCCCACAGGCGGCCGCCAAGACGCAGGCGGGTCTTGATTACCAGCCGTTCCTCGGGGACGCCGGTGGTGTTCTTGATCTCGCGATGGTCCACCAGCGGGGCCTCGCAATCGAACGCATCCTCAAGCCCGGCATGGGGCACATGGAACCGCACCCAAGGCGCCCCATCGCGGTCAAAGTGGCGCACCCGCTCGGCATGAAGGGCCGAAGTCCGCGCCCCGGTATCGATCTTGGCCTTGACCCCGACCAGCCCCAGTTGCGGCAGATCGACCATCTCGCGCCAGCCGATCAGCAGGGGGGGTTTGGGGGTCATGATTTGCCTTTGTCGAGACACGAAAAATGGCCCCGCCGTGCGGCAGGGCCAACTTGGACATTGCCGAAACTGATTACTTCAATTTGGTCGTGCGCAGATAGGGCAGAACCGTTTCGAATTCGCCGAATTTTGCCTTGGCATCGTCGTTGTTGACGGCCACCGGGATGATCACATCGTCGCCAACGTTCCAGTTGGCCGGGGTCGCGACGGTGTGTTTGGCTGCCGTCTGCAGCCCGTCCAACGCACGCAGCACTTCGGCAAAATTCCGCCCGACGTTCATCGGATAGGTCATCGACAGCTTCAGCTTTTTGTCCGGACCGACGATGAACACCGCCCGCACCGTCTGCGAATCGGCTGGCGTACGCCCGTCCGGCATCACCGCTTCGGCGGGCAGCATGTCGAACGCCTTTGCGACTTTCAGCCCGTCATCGGCGATGATCGGGAACCCCGCCTTGGTCCCGGCGACCTTTTCGATGTCGGCTTTCCATTTCTTGTGATCCTCGACCCCGTCCACCGAAATTCCGATCACCTTGGTATCCCGCTTGGCCCATTCATCGGCCAGTTGCGCCACGGCGCTGAATTCGGTCGTGCAGACCGGGGTGAAATCCTTGGGGTGGCTGAACATAATCGTCCAGTTGTCACCAACGAAGTCGTGCAGCGAAAAACTGCCCTGATCCGTCTCGACCGTCAGATCGGGGATCGTGTCATTGATACGCAGGCCCATTGTGTCATCCTTTTCTTGATCCTTGCGGATCACCATACTAGAATTTGATCAAATTGTCACGCCACGACACCGCGTTTTCCAGTGCGGGGCCTTGAAGCGGCCAATTCGCAGTGACAAGGTGACGCCAAATTTCAGGAGGTCAACCATGATCGAGAAACGCCAGTTCTACATCGACGGTAAGTGGGTCAACCCGGCCAAAGCCCGCGATTACACCGTCATCGACCCGTCGACCGAAGAAGGCTGCGCGATCATTTCGCTGGGCGACCAAGCCGATACCGACGCTGCCGTGGCCGCCGCCAAGACCGCGTTCGAATCGTGGTCGGTCAGCGATCCCGCGATGCGCCGCGCCTGCGTCCAGGGAATATTGGACCAGTTCAATAAGCGCGCTCAGGAAATGGCCGAGGCGATCAGCATGGAAATGGGTGCCCCGATCGACATGGCACTGGACGATCAGGCCGATTGTCTGCCCTTCCATCTGAAGAATTTCCTGCGGGCGTTTGACAGCATGGAATTCATCAAACCCTTGGGCAAACATGCGCCCAACGCCCGCATCGCGCTGGAACCGATCGGCGTCGTCGGCCTGATCACGCCGTGGAACTGGCCGATGAATCAGGTCACGCTCAAGGCGATACCGGCCCTGCTGGCGGGTTGCACCGTGGTGCTGAAACCATCCGAAGAGGCACCGCTGTCGTCGATCCTGTTCACTGAATTCTGCCACGACGCAGGCGTGCCGCCGGGCGTGTTCAACATGGTGAACGGCGACGGCGCGGGCGTCGGCACGCAGCTATCGATCCACCCGGATGTGGAAATGATCAGCTTTACCGGGTCGACGCGCGCCGGCAAAGCCATCTCGAAGGCCGCCGCCGAGACCCTGAAGCGGGTGACGCTTGAATTGGGTGGCAAGGGTGCCAACGTGATCTTTGCCGATGCCGATGACGCGGCCGTCAAACGTGGCGTCGAAAGCATGATGAACAACACCGGCCAGTCGTGCAATGCGCCCAGCCGGATGTTGGTCGAACGGCCCGTTTATGACAAAGCGGTAGAGACGGCCGCCAAGATCGCCAACGAAACCCGTGTCGGCCCGGCGTCGCAACACGGCGATCACATCGGCCCGGTGGTTAACCGCGCCCAGTGGGAAAAGATTCAAGGGTTGATCGAAACCGGGATCAAGGAAGGCGCACGCCTTGTCGCCGGTGGCCTTGGCCGTCCCGAGGGGCTGAACAAAGGGTTCTACGTGCGTCCGACTGTCTTTGCCGATGTCAAACCCGGCATGACGATCGA